>JAWOAQ010000056.1:0-11213 GCA_046498495.1 Salinibacter sp.
CCTCCTGATCCAGAAAGCGAAGAAATTGAGAATAGACGGAGGCGGGCAGCTCATACCCCTCCGCGAACGACTCGGGCCGCCCCTGCCACGCCTGCCGCACGGAGTCCGCCCGGGCGTCAATCCATCGCCGAGCGAAGGTCTGAAGATGTCCCTGCGCCCGCGCAGAGTCCAGAAACGTACGCTCGCGAGACGGAATGGACACCCACCGGTCCGGGCGAATGCCGCCTCCACCGATCACGAGACGCCCGGCGTCGGACCGAAATCGAAGAGAATCGGGCACCGCAGCGGTATCCGAGAGGGCTGTCGTATCTTCCGACGGATGCCTCGCTTTCGCTTCCGATCGCTGCACACGGCGCCCGGACGGCGTATGATACCGTGCCACCGTAAGTCGAAGCGCACTCTTGTCCGGAAGGTCGTATTGACGTTGAACAAGGCCTTTTCCAAACGTCCGACGCCCGACCAAAACGGCGCGGTCGTGGTCTTGTAGGGCCCCGGCCACAATTTCGCTCGCGGACGCCGATTGCCCGTTTACGAGCACAACGAGTGGGCGCTCCTCAAAGAGGCCCTCGTCCGTGGCGTAGCGCGCTCCGTCGTATTCCGAATGACGGCTGCGTGACGCAACAATTAACTGATCATCCACCAAAAATTCGTCCGCGACCCGCTCCGCCATGGTGAGAAGCCCCCCCGCGTTGTTGCGCAGATCCAGAACGAGCCGCTCCATGCCTTTCTCCTCAAGGGTCCGGAGGGCACGACGCACCTCGTCGTGCGTCGTGCGAGCAAAGCGGGTCAGCCGAAGGTATCCAGTCCGACCATCGAGCATGTACGTAGCGGCGACGGTCTCCATCGGGACTTTGTCGCGCGCAATTGTGGTCTGCCGTAATTCCGACTGGCCGGGCCGGCGAAGGGCGACTTGCACGTCGCTGCCCTCAGGCCCCATCAGGCGGGACCGAATCGTCTCGTCCCCCCACCCAACAGCCGTGTCTCCCCCCACGGCCACAATCCGATCTCCGGCTCGTAGGCCCGCCTCGGCACTCGGCCCCTCGGGGGTCACCGACGCCACAAAGATCGTGTCCTGCCCGCGAGGCCCATCAATTCGCTCGTAGGTGATCCCGATGCCCTCGAATTCACCCCGAAAGACATCCTCAACGTGCTCCAGATCCTCGGGATTGATGTAAACCGAAAACGGATCGAGGGTGTCGGCCATGCCCCGAACGGATGCCTCGGCGAGCCGCCCGGGGGCAAGGGAATCCACGTACGAGCGCTGGATGGTACGGAAGGCGTCAGACAACGTCCGGCGTTCAACCGACGCGTCCTCTTGTTCCCAGATCTCCGTGCCCCAGTGTCCCAACCACACGCCAAGAAGCACAAGGGGAATCATTGCCAGGAAGCGGTACGTCGCGGACTGCATGAATCAGCCGGGCTGATCACGAAAGACAAAAGATTTGACCCTCCTCCGTTGTATAAAAAGTCCGAGGGCGAGATCCTTCGTTTGTCTTTCCCGCTTCGCTGGAATCGACCACGGGCCGGGCCGCATTGAAGAGATTACGTCCGCGTTTCTCTGCCGAACTGAACTGCCCATGACCAACTCCGACATTGCCGCTGTTCTCGAGCAAACTGCGGACCTAATTGAACTCACGGAGGGCAACCCGTACCGCGCCCGTGCCTTCCAACGGGCCGCTCGCACCCTCCAGGATCTTGAGGAACCGGCGTCTTCGCACCTTGCAGACGGCACGCTAACGGACGTCGACGGGATCGGCGATGCCATGGCCGATCATATATCCGATGTGGTCGCCTCCGGCACGTTTCCCCTCCACGACGAGCTTCTGAACGCAGTCCCCCCCGGCCTGCTCGACCTGCTGCGCGTCAATGGGCTCGGCACCAAACGCACCCGGCGACTCTGGAACGAGCTTGGCATTACTTCGCTGGACGACCTGGAAGCCGCGGCCGACACCGGTCGGATCGCGTCTCTGGACGGCTTCGGTCAAAAGACGCAGCAGAACATCCTGGACAATGTACGTCGCCTTCGCACCTACGAGTCGAAGTGGCGGTCCGCGGAGGCGTGGTCGGCCGTCCGCCCCCTACTGCACGCCCTCCGCCAGCATGAATCCGTTGTCCGGGCCGAGCCCACCGGTCCGCTGCGTCGCGCCCTTGAGGTCGTGGAGCGCGTGGACCTTCTGGTCGCAACCGAAGACCCCGAGGCCGTGACGTCGTGGCTCGGCGGGACGCTTCCCTCCTCCCCAGATCACACCGAGGAGGGTCTCGACGCGACCCTGGAAGAGGGCCTTCCGCTCCGGGTGCACTTTGCTCCGCCCCAGCAATTTGGGACCGCCTGGTGGTCCACCACGGGAGCCCCCGCTCACTGTGAAACTTTGGAACAAGAGACCGCCGCCCCCGCGAATCATTCCGAGGAACAGGACCTCTACGACGCCGCAGGACGGACGTTTGTCCCTCCTGAACTGAGAGAGGGCAGAGGCGAACTGGACGCGGCGGCCGCCGGCACAATTCCGGACCTCATCACGACCGACGACCTGGTCGGCTGCCTCCACAACCACTCGACATACAGTGACGGCGCCGATTCTCTGCGGGACATGGCGGCCGCTGCCCGAGAGAAGGGGTTCACGTACTTCGGCATTTGCGACCACAGCCAGTCGCTTCAAATTGCCGACGGCCTCTCGCCCGCCGAGGTCCGCCAGCAACAGGCCGAAATCGAACAGCTGAATGCCGAGTACGCCGAGAACAGCCTCGACTTCCGGATCTTTAGCGGCATCGAAAGCGACATCCTCCGGGACGGCTCCCTCGATTACGAGAAGGAGGTTCTCTCCCGGTTCGACTTTGTCGTGGCGAGCGTGCATACTGGATTCTCCATGACGGAAACGGAAGCAACGGACCGCATCCTCCAGGCCGTGCGCAACCCATTCACACGCATTCTGGGCCACCCCACCGGGCGCCTTCTGCTCTCCCGAGAGGGCTATCCCCTGGACCATGCCCGCGTCATCGCGGAATGTGCCGAAGAAGATGTCGCAATCGAGCTGAACGCCAACCCCTATCGGCTCGATCTGGACTGGCGCTGGGTTCGCCACGCCACCGACCGCGGGGTGCTGATTTCTATTAATCCGGATGCCCATGCGACCGACGAGATCGACTACGTTCGATGGGGCGTCGCGGTCGCGCGAAAGGGATGGCTTACGGCTGACCAGTGCCTAAATGCCAAATCACGGGCCGAATTCTCTGAATGGCTCGACACAGCTTCGTCTGTCGAATAATGCATGGTCCGAGGGCCCCTGCCCGTGTCTCTGTTATCTCGCCTCGGCCTTGTCGCTGGAACGGCCGTGCTCCTCGGCCTTGCCGTTTGGTGGGGAATGCTCCGTTCCCCATCCGCCCCGTCGCAGCACTCCATCGAAGGAATTTCAGCGCCCGTATCCGTTACGGTCGGAGCTGAAGCGTTCGCCTCCATACGGGCCGAATCCTCCCGTGACGCTCTGACTGGCCTCGGATACGCACACGGCCTCCAGCACGGATGGACCGCTACGCTGTGGCGGCGCACGGCCCTGGGCAAACTCAGTGCATGGTTCGGCCCCGACACTCGTCCCCTGGACCGCCATGTCCTCCGCCTTGGATTCGAGCGGCACGCCCATGCGGCCTACAAACAACTGCCCGACTCCACTCAGGAGTCGCTCCGTGCCTACGTCCGGGGCCTCAACGCCGCCCTCAGCACCGAGCACGTCCAGGAGCACGATTCATTTGTCTTGCTGGAACGGACGCCGTCCTCATGGGAGCCCTGGCATCCGCTCGCCATCGAGCGACTGTTGGCCTGGCTGGCAACCGACCCGGTCTCGGCCCCCGCCGCTGCCCCCGAGGCCGTGCACACCTTTCAGCATGCCGACCACCAGCTGCGCCGCTGGCTTCACCTGCACGGCTGGAACCGGAGCGTACTCTGGGCCCTTCCCGACACGACCGGCACGCCCGCCACCCTCTTTCAACGCCACGTCCTCGGCGCCACGGCCCACTCGCCCCTCCAGGAGGTCGCTCTCCGAACTCCTTCGACTGCTTCGCTTCGGGGGGTGACGTTCCCGGGACTGCCCGTCGTTCCCACCGGCACGATGGACGGCCGCGCCTGGGGTTTTCTGCTGACCAGCACAGCGTCGCTCGAGACGGTCGAACGAGATTCTACGGCCCAGCAGCAGTGGCACGAGCGCCTTTCTCCGTCCCATTCCGAGGAGGAACTCGTGCGGGTGCGCCGGCAGGGACGCAGCCTCCCTCTTGCGCCCGCCGCCCCCGACTCGGCCGGGGCCACGCCCGACTCCGCCTGGGCCCTCCGGTGGCCTGGGTTTTCGTCTCAAACCGACCTTCCGGCCTGGCCTTCCGCGTCGGCACCGAGGCCCGAAGCGCCTTCGTTTCGCTTGTTTGATGGGGCGGGCATTCGCCTGTCCTCGGATGGAACCCGTGACGTGCTCGGGGCGCCCCCCGTCGTGGAGCGGACGGAAGACGAATCGGCACTGGTCGTGGGGGCCTCCGACTGGAGCCAGTATCATGCCGCCAGCCTCACCAAGAAGCAACTCCACTCCCCGGGCCGCGTGGCCGACTGGAGCACAAGCGATTCGAGCGCCTGGGCCGGCGACCTCCTGGCCGAGTACCAATCGGACCTCCAGCCGTTTTCTGACGCAACGCCTCCAGCATCGGAGGCGCTACCCTACCTCCAAAACTGGGACCATCGGTACGACCGGGCGAGCATCGGGGCCTCCCTGTTCGAGCATTGGATGCGGGCCTACCGGGCCGACCTGGGCCGCCCGCCGTCCCCCGATGAGCCCCCCTACTTCGCGTCCTACCGACGACAACGGGCGTTTCAACGGGCGCTCGATACCCTTACCGCTCGATTCGGCCCCGACGTGCGCCAGTGGCGGTGGGAACGCGTGACCCCGGATCGGCGCTACGTTCCTGTCTGGTCCGCCGACTCATTGGTGGCCGACGACCTCTCCTCCCTCGCCTCCACCCGGTATGCCCCCCTCAACCGTCCAGGGCGCGGCCACCCCTCGGCGCTCGCCGGGGGCGGCTCCCTGATTGATCCGTCCCCCGTGGCCCCCTCGCCAACCAGCTGGGACGGATGGATGACGCCCCACGATACCAGCCTTACGGTCCGGCGGCTTCAGTTCGATCCGGGCCGCTTCTTCGGTCGTTCGCTCCTGAGCCCAGACCGCCCCCCCGCCGTGCGTCTCGATCGTCCCGAGGGCGGCAGCCGTACAACCCTCGTGCCAGAGCCGTAGCGGCGAAGGCGCTCTACGCCCCTTCCCCGGCCGCGCTCCTGCGCTTTTCGATCAGTGTATCCACCACGCCGGGGTCCGCCAGCGTCGAGGTGTCACCGAGGTCGTCGAACTCGCCGGCCGCAATCTTGCGGATGATGCGACGCATGATTTTGCCGGAGCGCGTCTTGGGGAGCGCGTCCGTAAACTGGATGTGGTCGGGAGATGCAATCGGACCAATCCGGTCGCGTACGTCCTGCACGAGGTCCTCTCGGAGGGCGTCGGTCGGGTTCACACCGCGCACGAGCGTCACAAACGCGTAAATGCCCTGTCCCTTTACCTCGTGCGGGTAGCCCACCACTGCCGCCTCAGCCACCTTATCGTGGGCCACGAGGGCACTTTCGAGTTCCGCGGTGCCGATGCGGTGGCCGCTCACGTTAAGCACGTCGTCAATGCGCCCGGTAATCCAGTAGTATCCGTCCGCGTCGCGCCGGCAGCCGTCGCCGGTGAAGTAGGTGCCCCGCACCTGCGAGAAGTAGGTTTGCTCGAACCGATCGTGGTTCTTGTAGACGGTGCGCATTTGTCCGGGCCACGAGTCGGCAATCACCAGTCGCCCTTCGGCGGCCCCCTCCTGCACCTCACCAACCGCGTTGACGACCTGCGGCTGCACACCAAAGAACGGTTTTGACGCCGAGCCGGGCTTTTGCGGAATGGCCCCCGGCAGCGGCGTGATCATGATGCCGCCCGTTTCGGTCTGCCACCACGTATCGACGATCGGGCAGTTGCCATTGCCGACCACGTTATAGTACCAGCGCCAGGCCTCCGGGTTGATGGGCTCCCCAACGGTGCCCAGAACCCGGAGCGACGACCGATCGGTGCTCTCAACATGCTCCTTCCCGTGGCGCATGAGCGCCCGGATCGCCGTCGGCGCGGTGTAGAAGATGTTGACGTCGTGCTTGTCGACCACGTCCCACAGCCGCGAGGGGCCGGGATGGGTGGGCGTCCCTTCAAAGAACACCTGCGTAGCACCATTGATCAGCGGGCCGTAGACAATGTAGCTGTGCCCGGTGATCCAGCCCACATCGGCCGTGCACCAGAAGACGTCGCCCTCGTGGTAATCGAAGACGTACTCGTGCGTGAGACTCGTGTAGACGCAATAGCCGCCGGTGGTGTGGAGAACGCCCTTGGGCTTGCCGGTCGAGCCAGACGTATAGAGAATGAAGAGCGGGTCCTCGGCGTCCATTGGCTCCGGTTCGCACTCGTCGGACACCTGCTCCGCGGCCTCGTGGTACCACACGTCGCGGCCCTCGGTCCAGTCAACGTCGCCGCCGGTGTGCTGGACGACGAGGACCGTGTCGACCCGGTCGCACCGTGTCAGCGCCTCGTCCGCGTTGTCCTTGAGCGGGACCCGATCGCCGGCCCGTCGCCCTTCATCGGCCGTGATGAGCAGATCGGACTCACAGTCGAGGATGCGGTCGGCGAGGGAGTCCGGGGAAAAGCCGGCAAACACCACCGAGTGAATGGCCCCGATGCGGGCACAGGCCAGCATGGCGTACGCCGCCTCCGGAATCATCGGCAGGTAGATCGTCACCCGATCGCCCTTCTCCACGCCGTGCGCCTTCAGGACGTTGGCAAAGCGGGCGACCTCGCGCTTCAGGTCGCCGTACGTGATGTGCTTGGTCTCCTGGGAGCGCGGGTCGTCCGGCTCGAAGATCAGCGCGGTCTGGTCCGCCCGCTCGGGGAGGTGGCGGTCCACCGCGTTGTAGCAGGCGTTCGTGACGCCCCCCGCGTACCAGTTGATATCGACATCGCGCGGATCGTAGCTCACATCGCGGACCGTGTCAAAGTCTTCAAACCAGTCGATCCGCTCGGCCTGCTCCGCCCAGAAGGCCTCCGGCTCGTTCACGGAGCGCTCGTACATCGCCTCGTACTCCTCCATCGAGCCAATATGGGCCTGCTCGCGAAACGCATCGGAGGGCTCGTATACGTCATTGTGGCCAGAATAGGCCGCCGTTACTTCGGGGTCGTGCTCGGGCATGTCGGGAGATGAGTTGGCAGAAGAATAATCGTCGAGGGGGCGCCCACGGTCGGGCCTGGAAGTGCTTTCAAAGTTACTCGTCCCCGCTCGACAAGTCAACCCTAAAACTGATTCTGGTCTGCAGAGGAGGCCATCTCGACTCCCCGGCGCGGAGACGACACGAGCGTGGCTGTGCACCATCCCCGCACCGCGTTGCAGCAATACAGAGTGTCGGCCGCGCGGAGGTCATCGAGCGTCAACACGCGCGTTCCGGCCTCCTCGCGCGTGTCGAGTACATACTGTCGGTAGACGCCGCCCAGAAGTCCGCACTCGACGGGCGGGGTCCAGAGACGTCCCTCTTCCTCCACGAAAACGTTTGTGTATGTCCCCTCCGTGACCTCTCCGTTCGTGTTCAGGAGAATGGCCTCGTCGAATTCAGCTGCTCGGGCCGAGGCAAGGGCCTGCTCGTAGACACGGCGGTGGGTCGTCTTGTGATAGAACAGCGGGTCGTCAGCGTCGACGCGCTCCTCCGCAACGACCACCTGCCAGGGCGTCGGTCGCGGGTCCCCGAGCGGCTCCACCGACACGGTGAGTTCTCCCCAGCGATCGAGCGTGACGCGCACCTTCATCGGGTCCGAGGTGCGTCCGGTTGAGATTGCCTTTTGAACCCGCTGCCGGAGGTGCCTCTCGTCAAACGGATAGCCAGCGTATTCCGCCGAGGTGGCAAGGCGATCGACGTGCCGGTCGAGAAGTGCCACGCTGCCGTTCTCCGCGCGCATGGTCTCAATCAGCTTCAGCGGCGTGTCGTCCCGCGACTGCCCCCCCTCGGACGGCGCGGTCAGGAACCGGCCCTTTAGCTGACATTCTTCGTACTCGGCGTCCGGGTTGGAATCCCACACCACCCCGCTGCCCACGTCCATGCGGCCCTCGTCTCCGGTCAGCACCACCGTACGAATGGCGACGTTAAAGGCCGCGGTATCGTCGGGCCCGGCCATGCCGATGGCGCCGCAGTAGACGCCGCGCGGCTCCGGTTCGAGGTCGCGGATGATGCGCATGGCCCGCCGTTTCGGCGCCCCCGTGATGGATCCGCAGGGAAAGAGGGCACGAAGCACGTCCGCGAGGCCGGCCCCGTCCTGCAGGCGCCCCTCCACCGTCGAGGTCATCTGCGTGACCGAGTCGTACGGCTCGGTCTCATAGAGCGCAGGCACCTGCACGGAGCCCGGACGGCAGCAGACCGAGAGGTCGTTGCGGAGGAGATCGACGATCATCAGGTTTTCCGCCCGGTTCTTCGGATCGGTCCGAAGCGCCTCTTGCAGCGCTCGGTCCTCCTCCAGCGTCCGGCCCCGCCGGATCGTCCCCTTCATCGGCCGCGTCCAGACGCAGGCTCCGTCCCGTCGGAAGAACAGCTCGGGCGAGCAGGAGAGCACCTGCGTGTCGCCGAGGTTGAGATAGGCGCCGTAGGGCACGTGCTGACGCTGCCGGAGGCGGCGGTAGAGCGCCCGCGGGTCGCCGTCGAGCTGAAAGCGAACCGGGGCGGTGTAGTTGATTTGGTACACGTCCCCCGCCTGGATATAGCGACGAATGGCAGCGAGAGCGTCCGTGTAGGCCGCCCGACTGCGGTCAAAGTCCAGACCGGAGACAGCACAGCTGGTGTCGAGATCTCGGAGCCCCCGCTCGACGGCGGCGGGCGCCACCCGCCGCGGCGCATCGTACACGCCAAAGCACGCCAGCGGGCGGCCATCGGTCGGGGGCGGCTCCAGGTCGACGAAGGCGTACCCGGCCTCGTACGTCAAATAGCCGGCCACGTACTGCCCCGCCATGGTGGCGGCCTCCAGCTCTCGGACGAGCGCAGGGACCTCCTCGATCGTGGAGGCGGTCAGGAGTCGGTCGGGCGCCGAAAAGCACCAGCTCGTCTGGTTTTCGTCGTCCGGACGGGCGGTGTCGAGGAGCACCGTGCCGGGACGATCCAACACCTGAGGAGTCAACATACGGCCGCGAGACTGGCGTAGCGTCTAATGCAATACAGGAAAGCTTCGTACGCGGCCTCGATGCCTCGGGTTGGCCTCCAATGCCCCGTCGACGTTACATATTCCGCCGGTACTCGCCGCCCACCTCGAAGAGCGCGTCGGTAATCTGCCCGAGTGAGCAGTACTTCACCGCGTCCATCAGCACGTCAAACGTGTTTTCGCCCTCCCGGGCCCCGTCCTTCAATTCCGCGAGCGCGTCGTCCCGCTTGTCCGTGTAGCGCGTTTGGAAGGCCTTCAGGTTCCGGAGCTGGTGCTGCTTTTCTTCGTCGGAGGAGCGCATCAGGTCCACCTCCTCGTCCTCCGGCGCCTCGTCGTCCTCATCCCGCGTGAAGGTGTTCACGCCGATCACCGGCTTCTCGCCCGAGTGCTTTTGCTCCTCGTACTTCATCGACTCCTGCTGGATCTTGCCGCGCTGGTACATCGACTCCATCGCGCCGAGCACGCCGCCTCGGTTGTTGATCCGCTCAAACTCGTGGAGCACCGCCTCCTCCACCAGGTCCGTGAGCTCCTCGATGATGTGGGAGCCCTGGAGCGGGTTTTCGTTCATCGTCATGCCCAGCTCCTTGTTGATGATGAGCTGGATCGCCATCGCGCGCCGCACGCTCTCCTCCGTCGGCGTCGTAATCGCCTCGTCGTAGGCGTTGGTGTGCAGGGAGTTGCAGTTGTCGTAGATTGCCATTAGCGCCTGCAGCGTGGTGCGGATATCGTTGAACTGAATCTCTTCCGCGTGCAGGCTGCGGCCGGAGGTCTGGATGTGGTACTTCAGCTTCTGACTCCGTTCGTTGGCGCCGTAGAGCTCCTTCATCGCCACGGCCCAGATGCGCCGCGCCACGCGCCCGATGACGCTGTACTCCGGGTCCATGCCATTTGAGAAGAAGAATGACAGGTTGTGGGCAAAATCGTCGATGTCCATGCCCCGGCTCAGGTAGTACTCCACGTACGTGAATCCGTTGGCGAGGGTGAAGGCGAGCTGCGTGATCGGATTGGCCCCCGCCTCCGCGATGTGGTACCCGCTGATCGAGACCGAGTAGTAGTTGCGCACGTCGTGGTCGATGAAGTACTGCTGGATGTCGCCCATCAACCGCAGGGCAAAGTCCGTGGAGAAGATGCAGGTGTTCTGGGCCTGATCCTCCTTCAGAATGTCGGCCTGCACCGTGCCGCGCACCACGTGCAGGGTCTCGGCCTTGATCTCCTCGTATTCCTCGCGATCCAGAATGTCCCACTCCACCAGTTCCTCTCCACTCGTCCCCAGAAGCCCCAGCCCGCTGCCGTCGTGGGTGGGCGGCAGGTCGTCCTCGCGCCCGTCGGGGCCGTACGGCACGTACTCGGGCCGGTCCTCGCCCAGCTTTTCGTGGATGGTTTCTTCGGCCTCTTCCCAGCGGCCTTCCGCTTTCAGGTGCTTCTCCACCTGCTGGTCGATGGCCGCGTTGAAGAACATGGCCATGAGCATCGGCGCCGGGCCGTTGATCGTCATCGACACGCTCGTCTTCGGGTCGCAGAGATCGAAGCCCGAGAAGAGCTTCTTCATGTCGTCGAGCGTACAGATGGACACCCCCGCGTTGCCGACCTTGCCGTAGATGTCGGGGCGCTCGGCGGGGTCGCGGCCGTAGAGCGTGACACTGTCGAAGGCGGTGGATAGGCGGTTCGCCTCGTCCCCTTCCGCGACCAGGTGGAAGCGGCGGTTCGTGCGCTCCGGCGAGCCCTCGCCCGCAAACTGACGGGTCGGCATCTCGCCCTCCAGCTTGAAGGGAAAGACGCCGGCCGTGTAGGGAAAGTACCCGGGCAGGTTTTCGGGGAGGGCAAATTCCACCCGCTCGCCGGGGTCGTCGGTTTTGGGAAGGGCCACGCGCGGAATCTTCGTACCGCTCAGACTCTCGCGGAGATACATTTAACCATGCACTAGCTGATGCAAAAACAGCCTTTCAAGGGGAT
>JAWOAQ010000115.1:0-4866 GCA_046498495.1 Salinibacter sp.
GGTCGGCGTCCGACTCCGTGAAGGTCCCGTCTCCCTCTCCAAGGTAGAGCGTGGCGGAGGGCACAAAGTCCTCGCCGGCCTGCCCGGCCAGGAGCACGTCCGGGTGCCCATCCGCGTCCACGTCCCCAATGGAGACCGACCCATTGCGCACCCCGTTGAGGTCCGCCCCCGCCTCCGAAAAGGTGCCATCCCCGTTGTTCAGATACACCGTGGTCTCCGGCACATTGTCGTCATTTACCCCCGTGACGACCAGGTCGGGCTCCCCGTCGTCGTTCACGTCACCGATGGCCGAACTCCCGAACTGAACCCCCTCCAGGTCCGCCTCGGACTCCACAAACGTGCCGTCGTCGGTGCCCAGGTAGAGGGTTGTTTCATTTTGATTGTCGTCCTCCCCCGTGGCGAGCACGTCCAGATTCCCGTCCCCGTCCACGTCGCCCGCCGACAGCGACCAGTACCCCACCTGGCTCAGGCCCGCCTCCTCGGCGGCAAGCAGGCCGGGCACGTCGACGTCAGCCGAAAAAGTGCCCACGGCCCCATCGGGGTCTTCTGCGTCGAGCTCAACGGGGATTGTTTCGCCCGCCTGGTCCCGCTCCGGGGCGACCGTGACCGTCCCCGTTCCGTTGCCGGCATCGTCCATCGAGATGTTTTCTCCCTGTCCCACCGAAAGGGTCACCTCATCGCCGTCCAGGTCCCCCGCTTCTGCGGGAAGATCGACCGACAAGCCCGGCGCCAGGCGAGGCGGCTCCTCCTGAAGAAAATCCATGATTTCGGCAAACTCCGGGCTCCGATTGCTGCCCTCCTGCTCGGTCCGGTTCACGTAGAGGCGAGTGGAGGGCCATCCATACAACTTGCCCACTCCCGCCAGGAACAGGTCCTGATCCCCATCGTCGTCCACGTCCGCAATCGCGCCGCCCCCTCGGGCCACACCCGTGAGCCCGGCCCCCGCTTCCTCAAATGACCCGTTTCCGTCGCCAAGGTAGAGCCTGGCCACAAAGTCGTCCGGTTGATCGGTGCCCAGTGTTGCCCCGGCCAAAAGAACATCCTCATGGCCGTCCCCATCCACGTCGCCCGTCTCCAGAATCCCCGACGCCACGCCTTCGAACCCGGGATCAGCTTCCGTAAAATCGCCCTCGCCATCCCCCAAATACAGCTTAGCCACCTTTTCCGACTGGAAGTGCTCGCCGGCCACAAGCAGATCCGGATGGCCGTCGTCATCAACGTCCGCAATCGCCGTCGCGCTTTGCTGCGCCTCGATGAGGTCTGCGCCTGCCTCGGTAAAGGTCCCGTCCCCGTTATTCAAGTAGAGCCCTGTGGCGAAATTACCGGAAAGCAGAAGATCTGGAGCTCCGTCTCCATCAACATCGGCAATGGAGCTGGCGCCGGCCTCCACATCCGTAAGCCCCGCGTCCGCCTCCGAAAACGATCCATCGCCGTCGTTAAGATAGAGGCGAACACTTGTCTCACTATTTTCGTCTTCGCCCGTAAGGAGAATGTCCTCGTGGCCGTCCTCATCCACATCCGCAATCGACACCGAGCCGTCCGTGTAGCCCATGAGGTCGGTGTCCCCGTCCGAAAAGGTGCCGTCCCCATTCCCGTAATAAACTGTGGTCGTCGGCTCCGTCCCAAATCCATCGGGCACCCCTCCAGTTATCACGAGATCTATGTTGCCGTCGTCGTCCAAATCCCCCATGGCCGTCGCGGCAAACTCTACCCCCATCAAGTCGGCGTCCGCCTCCGTGAAGGTGCCATCCCCGTTGCCCAGATACAGCTGCGCTGTCGTGTCGGCCGATTGTGTGGCGCCCGCCACCAGGACGTCCGGAATGTCGTCCCCATTTACATCTCCGACGGACAGGTCGCCTCGCACCACGCCGGGCGGGCCGATGTTGACGGCCCGCATGACATAATTTGCCGACTGCGGCCCGGCTTCCTGGAGCTGGAGGGCTGCACTTTGTTGCCACATCTTCGTCCCACTGTCCGGGTGGGGAACCACCGCGTCCTCGCGCTGCTGAGCAAAAACCAGCCCCGGGCCCACGAGAAGGACGAGCAGGAGCGCGAGCCCAACCCTTCTGCCGTCCGTTCGTGTGCACCGGCTTTCCGCTCCCAATTGGATATGAGGAACCATCGTCCTGAAAAGGATCTTAAGATGAGAAGTGAAAAATAAGATCTGAGCGCCCGAGTCCCCCACTGCCATCTCCCGTTCCTCCCCGTCGCTCCCTATGTACACATGCGACACGACTGCCCGAATCGGGCCACCTCAAAGAATGAAGACTATATAAACAGAACTCGAACGCACTGCGCTCGCCAGTTTTTGTCTCGTGCCCATGTCGACGTCCTCATCGAATGCCCCCCGAGAGATTACCCAGCTCCTTCAGGCCCTCAGCGACGGGCAGACGTCAGCCCTTGACGACCTGATGCCGTTGGTCTACGACGAGCTGCGCCGAATTGCACGCCATCGGCTGCGGAGCGAGCGCGACACGCACACCCTCCAGACCACCGATCTCGTGCACGAGGCGTACGAGCGTCTCGTGGACCACCACGCCGTCGACTGGAACGATCGGTCGCATTTCTTTTCGGTGGCGGCTCGGGCCATGCGCCAGGTGCTCGTCGATCATGCCCGCCGCAAGCACGCCCAGAAGCGGGGCGGCAATGCGCCTCACATTGCGATTGAAGAGGCGACGATCGAGGGCACGTCCCCGGCCCAATCGCTCCTGGCGATCAACGACGCCCTCGAACAACTTGAGGCCCGGGCCCCCCGGCAGGGAAAGGTCGTGGAAAGCCGGTTCTTTGCAGGCATGACCATCAAACAGACGGCCCACATGCTTGACGTCTCCCCAAGCACCGTGAAGCGGGACTGGCGTGCTGCCCGCGCCTGGCTGGCGCGCGCACTCGAGTGATGACGTGAGAAATGGCTCCTCTTCCCCCTTTTCGTTCGCCGGGGCTGTGGCCCGTGCCGGACCAAACACGTCGCGGCCCGCCGGCCCTCTTCAGGTTGAGATGCTTGAACAGGAGGAGGCCCGCGTTCTCTGCACTCTCCCGTTCCCTGCTTCTGCTTGCTCATGCACTCACAGTTGGAGTCGTACCGCGACCGCTTTCGTGCCCGTAAGGCGGAGGCCACCGCCCTCGTCGAAGACCGGCGCGAAGACACGCTGACGGTCGCGCCCGACGCGGAGACGTGGGCGGTTGTGCAGCTCTTCGACCACATGAACACGGCCGGATGGCTCCTGCTACACTCGATCGAGGACGCAATTCGAGACGCAAAGGACACGGGGCCGTATGGGGAGCCGCCCTTCGAGTATGGCTTCGTGAGCCGGTGGTTTGTCCGATCGATGCAGCCCTCTTCCGGGTGGACCTTTACGGCGCCGTCCGTCTTTGAGCCCGATCCGCCCCATACCCTGCACCCCAATGAAGTCGTCGAGGAGTTTCGGGGCCTGCAGGACCAGTTCGCCGACTGCGTGAGTTCAGCGGAGGGACTTGACCTGCGCCGCCTTCGGGCTCCCTCTCCTGCTCTCCCCCTCCTGCGCATCAGCGTGGGGGCGTGGTTCGAGGCCACCCTCGCCCACGAGGAGCGGCACTTGGACCAGGCCCGCACGGTTTTGAACACCCTCCCAGCCCCCTCGTAGCCTCCCCGGCGGCTGAGTCCGGCACCGAATGAGGTTGCGTGCCTCTCGTTCTTCGTTCCAAGCCCTCTCGCGTTTATGCCCGCCATCTGCGTCTACTGCTCCTCCAGCGACGACATCGACGCGACCTATCCCCCCATCGCCGAGGCCCTGGGGCGCCAGCTCGCGGCCCGCGGCCACGCCCTCGTGTACGGCGGCGGCGCGGTTGGTCTCATGGGCGTACTGGCCCGCGCTACTCACGAGGCAGGCGGGCATGTGACGGGCGTCATTCCCTCCAAGCTGCAGTCCCGAGAGGGCATTGCCTACGACGCAGATGAGCTGGTCGTGACCGAAACGATGCGGGAACGAAAGCGCATCATGTTCTCGAAAGCCAATGCGTTCATCGTGCTCCCCGGCGGCTTCGGCACCCTCGAGGAGTTCATGGAGGTGCTGACGCTGAAACAGCTCGGATACCACGACCGCCCCATCGCCCTCCTCAACGTCGATGGCTTCTTCGATACCCTGCTCTCGTTCTTCAACGAGCTCCGGGAGGGCCACTTTACCCGCGGCGCCCTCGCGGACCTCGTGCACGTGGCCCCCACCGCCGCGGCCGCCCTCGACCGGATCGACGCCGTGACCGCGCCCGACGGTTCGCCGTCCTAATGCCGATGGCCGACGCTCCCACCTACCACACGCTAGAAGTGCCTCGCACGGCCCGGTGTGCCACCCTCGGCGCCCCCGACGCTCCCACGTGGTGGATCGTGCTGCACGGCTACGGCCAGCTCGCCGCCGACATGGCCACGGCCGCCCGCCCCCTCGTCGCCCCGACACGGGCCGTGGTGGCGCCGGAGGGGCTCTCACGCTTCTACGTCGACGGCCTCGACACCCACGAACAGGTCGGGGCATCCTGGATGACGCGGGGGATGCGGGAGCCTGAAATCCGCGACTACGTCCGCTATCTGGACGCCGTCGTCCACCGCCTGGTCCCGGGCGACGAGCGCCCCACCATTCGCGTCCTCGGCTTCTCGCAGGGGGCCGCCACCGCCAGCCGATGGGCCCTCCTCGGCGATACGCCCGTCGATCGTCTCGTGCTCTGGGGCGGCGCGCCCGCCCACGACCTCAACCTTGACTCTCACGCCGCGGCCCTCCGCACCATGGACCTGACGCTCGTCGTGGGAACGGACGATCCGTACGTGTCCCCCAAGCGGCGCGCCGCTGTGCAGGACCGGCTCGACCGGCACGACATTCCCGTCACCGTCCACACCTTCGA
>JAWOAQ010000121.1:0-11123 GCA_046498495.1 Salinibacter sp.
GTGGGGTCCGCTCCTTCTACTCAAAGAATCAGTACGGACACGGTACTACTGTTGTGTCAAACCTCAATGTTGTGTTTGTCATCCCGGCCAAGCCCCGAGGGCTTTCGGGGCGCCGAGCCGGGATCGATCCAGCCGACTCAATGGGGCTCGACTGGGGAAGAATGGCCCTGTGGGGGGCAGAGCGGAACCCGGAGTGCTCTCTTCTACCGCTGTATAGATCCCGGATCTCCGCTCGCACGCTCGCTCCGCCCGGGATGACAGGGGGCGATTTTTCTGTGCAAGAATCACGGTTGACACGGCAGTAGTCCGTATTGCGCATTTCGTATTGCGTCCTATCTGGCTGTTGCACGCAGTACGCACTACGCACTACGAAATTAGTAGGCCTGCGCAAAGAGCACGCGGCCCTCGGACGGTTCGCCGGTGACCATGTCGACGCCCGCCTCGTCTGCCTCGCGATCAAAGGGAATGAGGCGAATGGTCGCGGAAGTTTCCTCCTGGATGCGAGCCTCCGTCTCCTCGGTCCCGTCCCAGTGCGCCCAGACGAAGCCGCCCTCTTCGATGGCCTCCTGGAAGGCGTCGTAGTCGTCCACGACGTGGGTATTGTCCTCGTAGCGCGCCTGGGCCTGGTCGTAGAGGCCCTGCTGGATCTCATCGAGCAGGTCGAGGACACAATCGACGATGCCCTCCTGCGGCACCACCTCTTTTTCCTGGGTGTCGCGGCGGGCCACCTCCACGTTGTCGTTTTCAAGGTCGCGCGGACCAAGGGCCAACCGCACCGGCACGCCCCGCACCTCGTGCTCGCTGAAGCGCCAGCCGGGGCTCTGCGTGTGGTTGTCGTCCATCTTCACGCGAATGCCCGCCTCTTCGAGCTCCTCCTGTAGCTGTTCGCACTTCTCCATAACCGGCTGTTCCTGGTCGTCGTCGAAGAAGAGGGGCACGATCACAACCTGGTGCGGCGCCAGCTTGGGCGGCAGGACGAGGCCCTGGTCGTCGGAATGCGTCATGATGAGCCCACCGATGAGGCGCGTGGACACGCCCCACGAGGTGGCCCAGACGTAGGTCTCTTCGTTGTTTTCGTCGGTAAAGGTGCAGTCGAAGGCCTTCGCGAAGTTCTGCCCCAGGAAGTGGCTGGTGCCGGCCTGCAGCGCCTTTCCGTCCTGCATCAGCGCCTCGATGCAGTAGGTGTCCACGGCGCCGGGGAAGCGCTCGCTGGCCGTCTTGCGCCCCTGCAGCACCGGCATGGCCATGTACTCCTCGGCGAAGGTGGTGTACACGTCGAGCATCCGCTCGGCCTCCTCGACCGCCTCCTCGCGGGTGGCGTGGGCGGTGTGCCCCTCCTGCCACAGAAATTCGGCCGTGCGCAGGAACAGGCGCGGCCGCATCTCCCACCGGACGACGTTGGCCCACTGGTTGTAGAGGAGCGGCAGGTCGCGGTACGACTGAATCCACTTGCTGTACGTGTCCCAGATGATCGTCTCGGAGGTGGGACGCACGATGTAGTTCTCGCCCAGCTTCGAGTCCGGGTCCGGGATCAGGTCGCCCTCCTCATTCTGCGTGAGGCGCGAGTGGGTGACCACGGCGCACTCCTTGGCAAACCCCTCCACGTGCTCGGCCTCCCGTTCCATGAAGCGCTCCGGAATGAAGAGCGGGAAGTAGTAGTTCTCGTGGCCCGTGTCCTTGAACATCTGGTCGAGCTGGTCGCGCATGTTCTCCCAGAGGGCCATCCCGTTGGGCTTGATGATCATGCACCCGCGGGCGGGCGAGTTTTCGGCCAGCTGCCCGTTGCGGACCACGTCCTGGTACCATTGCGAATAGTCTTCGTCGCGGGGAGTGACGGCGTCGGCCATATGCGTCGGGGTCTCTCGTGAATTGGATGCGGGATGAGCCCTTGGCGCACCTGGTGAAGTCTGAGACTGCAAGGGCAGATCAGATAAGATAGGCCCCATGCGGCACGTATTTCAACGGCGGCCCGTGGTGTTCGTCGTTTCTCCAGACCGAACATCGACCTGTGCCTCCGCATCGAGTCCCTCTTCTCCTGTCCTCGCCTCGCCCTCGGGGGAATTCTCAATCCCCCATGTCGTCTTTCTCCCAACGTGCGTCGCGATTTCCCCTCTACACGCCGACTGTTGAGATTCGCCTTCAGGGCGTCTCGTTCTCTGGACGGAGCTGCTGCCGGCGGGTCCCTTCCGCTCCCCCCAATCGCCCTCCGCCCCCCACAAGCGGTGGCGTTACTCCATTTCGTCTGATAGCGGCCTTCTTTGTGGACGATCCGAACACCGCGCACGACATTTGCTCTCTAACTGATGGGGCCGGTTGTCGTCGCCAACCGCCCCCTGCGCGGTAACTTTTCGGGGCGTCCTCGCGTATACTTGCGACACTATCAGCCACTATTTTCCGGGGTGACCCCCATGACTCGCGCTTTGCACTGGATCCGACCGATAGCGGCCTGGGCCCCGTCCGTTCTGATTCTCGTTCTGTCCCTGGGGCTGACGGGCTGCTACACGCAACTCCAAACCACCGACCAGGACCGCTCATCCTCGAAGGCCTCACCGGCCCGGTCCGCGGACCAGACCGAAGAGGCGCAGTATGCTGACGAGTACCGTCGTGACTATCGCGACGGCGTGGGGGTGCGCTACGACGATTATGCGTACGCGGACGAGTACGAATACCGCTACGAGTACAAGTACAAATACAAGTACGGCGCACCGTCCCGGTACCGCACCTCCTTCGGCGACTGGTACCACGACCCATTCTACCACGACCCGTTCTACCGCTCCGGCGCGCGCTTCTCCCTCTCGTTCCACTTTGGATCGCCGTTCTACGCCTACCACCACCGGCCGTGGCGCTATTCCTCGTGGCACCGTTACGGCTACTCGCCCTTCGGCCCGCGCTATTACACAAACAACTACTACTACCTCGACGACGACATCGACGGCAATCGTTCGTATTCCGGCCGGACGTACCGTCCGCGGGGCGGCACGGTGGGCCAGGGCACGGACGGCGCCGCCGGGCGGGACAATGCGGGCCGCGAGGCCGCATCGGCGCGACGCGCCGCCAGCCGGTCGACCCCCCCCGACTCGAACGCTCGCATCGGCCGGTCGTCGGCCGCAGGCGAACGCTCCCGGGAGGCCACAACCGGACGCTCGGCACCCGACCGAACGACGCGTGGACGCGTGGGCCGCACCACGCGCCCCGACCGCTCCGAGCAGCCCTCCTCGCGCGGGTCGGAGCGCTCTGCCCGGGATCGTGACGGCGACCGCACCTCGGGCGAGCGTACCGGGCGGCGGAGCAGCCGCGGCGGCGACGATGGCCTGGGTCGCACCGACCGGGCCCGCCCCAACGAGGCCGCGCGTCGCGTGCCCGATTCTGCTCGAACTTCTCGGGACCGTGACACCAGCGCCGGACGGATTCGGTCTCAGGACGTGCGCCGGACCGCCCCGGCGGCTCGCATCGGTCCGGCTCGCACGTCTCGCGTGAACGACCCGTCGGACCTCGACCGTCTCCAGCGCAAGCAGTCACAGTACAAGGCCCTGCAAGAACGCCAGCTGCGAGAGCGGCGGGAACAGAACCGCGAAGAGTGGGGCGTGCAGCAAAGAGACCGCTCGGACTCACACCCCCGCCTGGGCCGCGACCGGACGCCCGCGGAGCGGTCGTCGTCTTCTCGCACCCGATCCCAGTCGTCGGACCGCTCGGACTCTTCGGCCCGGGGCTCCCGCTCGTCGAATGAGTCGGACACGTCGGACCGCGGACGCCGGAGCGGACGAAGCGACGATGACGACCAGTAGGGGCCTGCCCATTTCCGTACAATGCGCTCTCGGCCCCGTTCGGGGCAAAGAGCTCCGCCTTCTCTAGCCTCGCCCCGCGCGGGTCGTTGGCCCCCGTGCGGCCGTCTCCTGTGCGTCTGATCTCGCTGTTTCTCCCTGCATCCCGTTTGTCCATGCCCCTGTCCTCCGCCTCCCGTCTTCGATCGTGTCTCGCCGCGGTACTGGCGGGGATCGGCCTCCTTTTCCTGGCCGCTCCCGTCGCCGCTCAGACCGCAGACGATGCCCTTCGGCTCTCCCTTCGGGACCCGGCCGTTGGCGCACGGGCCCTGGGCATGGGCGGCGCCGGCATCGCCGGAGGGGCTGATCTCAGCGCCCTGTACACGAACCCGGCCGGCCTGGGCTTCTACGAGACCTCCGAGGTTGCGGGCAGCATGAGTCTTCTCAGTGCCAGCGACGAATCGACGTACCAGGTGGACGACATCTCTCCGTTCGGGCGGGACGGGACGGACTCCGCGGTACGGCTTGGCTCTTTCGCCGGCGTCTACCGCGCCCCCACGACGCAGGGCTCGCTCGTGCTCGCCCTGGGCTTCACGCAGACAAGCGCCTTCGATCGCACCCTGCGGTACCGGGGCGAGAACGACCAAAACTCCATCTCGCAGTTCCTCCTCCCCGCCGTTGCCGAGGGCAATGAGTGGAGCGTTGACGACGACGGCCTCCCGGTCGTCAACCCGATTCGCCCCTTCGTCGGGTTTGCGGGCGGGGCCACCGAGTTCTTTGGGGGCGACTATGAGGCCGGAGAGTACCCGTTCGAACCCGCCGTCTTTCCCGATACGCGCATCGTGCAGGACGGCACGGTGCGACGCGAGGGGCGCCTCAATGAGCTGAACGTGGCCGGGGCCGTGGCTGTCGCAGAAGGCGTTATGGCAGGGGCCACGGCCAATATTACCTTCGGCCGCTACGCCTTCGAAAACGAAATCGAGGAGATCGACGAGTTTGGCGAAAATGCGGGCTACGAGGTGGACGGCGACCTCGACGGCGCCTCCGATCGATTTGGGCTTGACCGCATCACGTTTCGGGAGAGCTTCGACGCCAACCTCACGGGCTTTAATCTGCGCGCGGGCCTGTCGGCGGACCTCACCTCTGCCGTTCGCCTCGGCCTGACGGTCGAAACCCCGACGTGGACGAGTGTCGACGAGGACTTTACCGACGCCTTCGTGCGAACGACCTTTCTTGACGGCGCCCCCCTGGCCTACGGCGACGATCCCGATGAGGATGAGGCCAAGGGCACCTTCGACTACAGCGTGCGCACGCCGTGGCGGTACGGGGCGGGGCTGGCGTACACCACCGACCGCCTCCACATCACGGCCGACGTAGAATTCGTGGACTGGAGCACCCTGTCGCTCGACTCCGAATCCTTCGACTTCCCCACCGCAAACGAAACCATTGAGGATGACTTCCAGGCCGTGTTCAACTGGCGCGGCGGCGTGGAGTACCGGTTCCGCGACGGCCTGACGGCCCGAGGCGGCGCCGGGTACCGCCCCGACCCACGCGCCTACACCATTACCACGCTCGACGGCGACACCGAGGATCGGTCCCGCACCTTCTTCTCGCTGGGCCTCAGCTACCCATTGAGCAACCAACTCACCCTGGACGCCGGCTGGATGCAGGAGCGCACGCAGGACCAGTTTCAGCCCTACGGCGCGCCCGATCCCTCCCTCGTCCAAAATGGCATCGTGGACGACACCGCTCCCCCCATCATCGACGAGGACGTGGTCCGCAACCAGTTCCAGATTGGGGTGCGGTACCGCTTCTAACTCGCGCCCGGGACGCCTCAGCGAGACGAGTCGTCTTGCCGCCGCTGCTCAAGGCGCCGATGGTACTTCTGCGCGGCCCGGTTGTGCTCCTGAAGCGTTCGGCTGAAGATGTGCCCCCCCTCCCCTGTAGCCGAAAAGTAGTAGTAGTCGTGCTCCGCGGGGCGGACGGTGGCCCGGAGCGCGGCGGGCGACGGGTTGGTAATAGGCCCCGGCGGCAGTCCCGCATTCTGGTAGGTGTTGTAGGGATGGTCAATCTCCAGGTCCTCGTAGAGCACGCGTTGCGTTCGCTCTCCGCGCGTCTGGAGCAGGACGTACTGAATGGTCGGGTCGGCCTGCAGGCGCCATCCGTCGTCGAGGCGGTTGAGGTAGACCCCTGCAATCATGGGCTTTTCGTCGTTGAGCAGGGCCTCCCATTCGATGATGGACGCGAGCGTGACCACCTCGTGCTTCGAAAGCCCGAGGCTGTCGGCGTGGGCCGCCAGGCGACGGTCGTAGAAGCGATCGAAGGACCCTTTGATGCGGCGCACCACGCGCTCCGGGTTCGTCTGCCAGTAGAACTCGTACGTTTCCGGGAGGATGTAGCCAAACAGGCGGGCCGGCGTGGTGTCCAACTCACGGGCGAGGCTCGTATCGCGCAGGGCCTCGTGGAACGCGCCGGGGGAGGACTCAAGGCGGCGGCCAGCCACCCGTGCAATGGCCTCGGGGCGCGCCCCCGGGGGAATGGTGAGCCGCACCGGGTCCTGAAGTCCCCGCCGCAGGCGATCGAGCACGCGAATGTTTGACGCCTGGCCCCGGATGCGGTAGTGCCCGGCTTTGATTTGGTCGCCCCATCCCGTTCCCCGTGCCATCACGCGAAACGCCCCGGGCGACACGAGTGCCCCCCGGGCTTCGAGCGAGTCGATCGCGGCGCCGAGCGAGGCCCCCCGGGGAATCACGACACTTCGCGGCTCGCCAGGCAGTGTGTTCGGCCCAAATACCAGCATGCTGCCCCCGCCCCCCACAGCGCCTCCAAAGAAGAGGAGAGCAGCCAGTACGACGATGACGCGGCGTGAAAGCATACCGTAGCAGGGGTACAAAAAGCAAAGAAGTCGGCGCGGGGACGCAAATCACCACCCCCTGCCCCGCCGCCCGTTGTGGCGTCTACGGGCTCCCGCTCGCATTGTGCTCAGAGCTGCAGGTTGGGCGCCACGTCGAGGGTTGGCGGGCTGGGGGGGCCGTCCGCAAGGTGCATGCGCCCGACGTTCGCAATCATGGCCGCGTTGTCCGTACAGTACGCGAGCGGCGGCACGTGGACCTCGAAGCCCTCCGTGCGGCCCGCAGCGGCCATGCGCCGGCGAAGGGCGGAGTTGGCCGCCACGCCGCCCACCACGGCCACGTGCTCGGCTTCCGTCTCGGCCACGGCCCGCCGGGTGGTATCGACCAGCGCATCCACCACCGCCGCCTGGACGGACGCGCAAAGGTCGGCGCGCCGTTCCGAAAGCAGGCGATCCCGATCCGCGTCCGAGCGGTCGCGGAGGTAGTACAGGACGGAGGTTTTGAGCCCACTAAACGAAAAGTCGTAGTCGTCAAGCTGCGTGCGCGGAAAGTCGTGAAAGGCCGGATCGCCGTGCTTCGCGTGGCGGTCGATGGCCGGGCCGCCGGGATACCCGAGCCCAAACAGCTGCGCGGTCTTGTCGAACGCCTCGCCCGCTGCGTCATCACGGGTGCGCCCGAGCACCCGGTGGTCCCGATTTGCCCCCACGTGGACGAGCTCCGTGTGGCCGCCCGACACGACGAGGCAGAGATACGGCCGCGGCACGGGCGCCCCCTCCACATCCGCCGAGTACACATGCCCCTCCAGATGGTTCACCCCCACCAGGGGCACGTCGAGCCCGCGAGCGAAGGCCTTCGCAAAACTGAGCCCCACAAGGAGCGAGCCCGGCAGCCCCGGCCCGTACGTCACGGCCACGGCGTCAAGGTCGGACGGCTCGGTGCACGCCTCGTCGAGCGCCCGTTCCACCACAGGCACAACAAAGCGCTGGTGGTTGCGCGAGGCCAGCTCCGGCACCACACCGCCGTAGGCTTCGTGGAGCTCCGCCTGCGAGGACACAACGCTGGACCGGACCGTTCCGTCGTCGAGCACGGCGGCCGCCGTATCGTCGCACGAACTTTCAATGCCGAGGATGGGCATAGGGCCCCAAAGGCAAGCAACAAGTCATCGCGCCCCTGTCACGAAAAGAAATCGGAACGGGATCCCTCGCGTGCGTGAAGCCCGAACAAACCAGCCCGTTCAGGGTATGGAAAGACGCTGGCAGTTCCCCCGCAATCACAGGCCTCCCCAAACCGACGACGAAGGGTCTTATGCGTACTGCTCTTTCGCTCTTATGCCTCGTATTTATGCTGAGTGTGATGGCTCCGGCCCACGCCCAGCTCCGTGAAACCGCCCAACAGAACCAGTCGGTGCAGACCCAGCTGTACGATCGGGGCTCGGCCGCGGTGAATGCGCTCGGGGACCTCTTTGGCGCGGAGCACTTCCACATGAGCCACTCGTACGAGGCCTCCTTCTCCTCGCTGGGCGGAGAAACAAGCTCGATGGGCATGTACACAAGCTCAATGATGTGGCAGTTTAACTCGAACTGGGCCGCCCGCGCAGACGTGAGTGTCGCCCATCCCTTCAGCGGTGGATCCACCTTCGGCAGCCAGGAGCCGCGCGTATACCTGCGGAACGCCGAGGTCGCCTACCGCCCGTCCGAAAACATGGAGTTTCGCGTGCAGGTACAACAGAACCCGTACGGCCGGTACATGAGCCCCTACGGGATGCAACCCAACCGACAGACCGCCGCCTCTCGGAGTTCGCTTTTCCGGCAGTAGCCGCGCCTCCGCTGTCGTCTCGCGAATGTGAAGCGCGGCACGCCCCTCGGCCTGCCGCGCTTTCTGTTTAGATGGCCTTCACTGGTGCCTATGGCTTCGTGGCAGACCCGAGTCGGGAACGGACTACTGAACGCCGCCCTTCTTGCTGGAGGGCTGGCGGTCGCCGTGCTGTTATACGCCGTTGCGTCGCGCACCTTGGTCTCCACCCCGAGCCCCGAGCGCCCATCGGACGACACGACGGCGCTCGTGGGCTCCGTCATCCAGGTGGAGGTGCGCAACGGCGTTGGCGCAGACGGACTCGCCGGTCGCACGACGCAGTTTCTGCGCGATCACGGCTTCGATGTGGTCGATGTAGGCAACGACTCGTCGTTCGACCAGCAGCAGTCTGTCGTAATCGACCGGGTTGGCAACATGGACGCCGCCCGGAAGGTCGCCGAGGCACTGGGCGTACCCGCGAGCCGCGTGCGCCAGGAGATCCGCCGCCAGTACTACCTCGATGCATCGGTCGTTATCGGCCACGACTACGACGAGCTTCGTCCGTTTGAACAGTGACTGCGCATACGCACGACCGATTCGCGTTTTTTCCACGCACCCGTCCACCAATGCCCTAAGTACATGGCTTCCCCCGACTCCTCCCCGTCTACCACTGAATCACCGACGGCCCGGGCTCCGGAAAATCCCGGCTCCGTGCTGGCCGTCCACGCCGTGAACGCCATGGCCGAGAAAAAGGCCCACGACATCACAGTGATTGACCTCCGCGACGTGAGCAGCATGGCCGACTTTTTCGTGATCGGCTCCGGCGACTCCGACCTCCAGGTGCGCGCCATCGCCCGCGGGGTGACCGACCGAATTGAAGACGAGTGTGGCGAGCAGCCGTGGAAAACGGAGGGCACCGATCATCTGCGGTGGGTGGTGCTCGACTACGTGGACGTGGTGGTGCACGTCTTTCTCCCCTCCCGGCGCGAGCACTACCGCATCGAGCGCCTCTGGGGAGAAGCCGACAGCGAGACGATTTCCACGGACGGGGACGCGTCGGAGATCGACTTCCTCGAAGAGCTCCACCGCTCGCCGGACGACGAATAGCCCCGCCTCTGCTTCTCATGACTCGCTTTTTCCTTGCCTGCGGGGCCGTCCTCGCCGGGCTGGCCGTGGCCGCCGGCGCCTTTGGGGCTCATGGCCTCGAGGGTCGCGTCTCGCCGGACCGCCTGGAGACGTTTCGCACGGCTGTGACGTACCAGATGTACCACGCCCTCGCCCTGCTCGGGGTGGGGTGGGCCACGACGCAGGGCTGGGGCCTGTCCATCGAGTGGGCCGGGTACTGCTTCCTGGCCGGCACGCTCGTTTTCTCGGGCAGCCTCTACGTGCTCGTTCTCACCGACACGGGCTGGCTGGGCGCCATCACCCCGCTGGGCGGGGGCGCGTTCCTGGCCGGCTGGGGCCTGCTCACCTGGGGCGTGCTGACAGGATAAGCGTGCGGGCCTGAGGGCATGGACGCCTGAACGCGTGGGCGGCGACGGACCGCTTCCTTCCCCCACGCGCACTCTCACAGTTCCTCATCCTCGAACAGCACCGTGATGCTCGGAAGCAAGTCGTGCGTCCGGGCCAGGTCGAGCAGCGACTCCGCGGCCACTTCCGGCACCTCATACGTCCCGTGGACCTCGCTGTCGGTGGCCAGGGCGTACGCCACGTCTGCCTCGTCCGCCAGTTCGGGCACCTCCTCCCACGCCGTCGCCTCCTCGATTAAAAACGTCCCGTCGTCGGGCATGAACGAGGCGATGTACGCCTCCCGCTCGGCCTCGGGATCGATAAGGCTGACGCTGCCCACGAGCCCGTACTCCAGGTCGTAGAACAGCGACTCGGAAAGCAGGCGGTGGGTGAAGTTTTCGAGGTCAAAATCGGGCATCAGACAGGATGAAGCAGCGGAAAGAGCGTGCGAGAGCAACGGTTTGGGGTCTGTAGAGTATTCAGCCCGGTGTCCCTTTTCAACAACACCCCGCCGCGATCATGGAGATTTACTGTCCGAAGTGCGCGTGGGAGCCGCCCGCCAGCGCCCGGTGGGCCTGTACGTGCGGCCACTCGTGGCACACGTTCGATACGCACGGGCAGTGCCCCGAGTGCGGGACGGTGTGGCGCGAGACGCAGTGCCTGGAGTGCCACCGCTGGTCGTCCCACCACGACTGGTACCACGACCTCCCGCCCATCGACGTGGACGCCATCCTGAAGTCGAAAGGCGTCCCTGCAGAGGACATCGCGACCTATGGCGCGTCGGCGACCGGCCCCGCCACCTCGTTGAGGAAATCGTGCGCGTCGCCCCCCCACAGCTCCGTGGGCGCCGCGCCAAACCGGTCGGCGAAGTGCTCCACGACCGGCCCGCGCACGTCGTCGACCGTCACGGAGGCCCTGCTCTCCTGATCCAGCGATGTCACCCCGCGGTCGGCGATGCCGCACGGCACGATGTGATCGAAGTAGGAAAGGTCGGTTGTCACGTTCAGTGCAAAGCCGTGCATCGTCACCCAGCGGCTGCAGCGCACGCCCATCGCGCAGATCTTGCGCTCCGGCCCCTGGTCGTCCGGCCCCACCCACGGCTGCAGCGAGATTGCCGAGGTCGCGCAAGGCTTCAATTCCATGACGCGAGCGATTGCCGAGGCGCGCGACCGATTGCTGGAAAGTGAAAAGCGCCTTGCCGTCACCCTCG
>JAWOAQ010000173.1:0-8568 GCA_046498495.1 Salinibacter sp.
CGTAGCGCCGGCCGTCGCACGCGTCGCAGGTCACGTCCACGTCCGGCAGGAAATTCATCTCCAGCGTGACTTGTCCCGTTCCCCCGCACTTGTCGCAGCGGCCGGGGTCCGTGTTGAAGCTAAAGCGGCTCTTGGTGTAGCCCCGGATCTCCGCCTCCGGCAGCTTCGCGAAGAGGTTGCGGAGGGAGTCCATGAGCTTCGTGTACGTGGCCGCGTTGGAGCGGGGCGTGCGGCCGATGGGCTGCTGGTCGATCTCGATGACCTTGTCGACGTGGTCGATGCCCTCGATGCGGTCGTAGGGCAGCGGCACCGTCTTGGCGTTGTGGTGGTGGCGGTGCAGAATCGGAAAGAGCGTCTGGTTGACGAGCGTCGACTTGCCGGACCCGCTGACGCCGGTCACGCAGATGAGTTTGCCAAGGGGAAACTCGACATCCTGCCCCGTCAGGTTGTGCCCCGTCGCGCCCGTGAGGGTGATGGCCTCGCCGGTGCCGTCGCGGCGGGCGTCGGGGAGCGGAATGACGCGCTCGCCCTGCAGGTAGGCGGCGGTGAGGCTGCGGAAGTCGTAGTGCGCGCTGTCGTACGATGCAGCGCGCTCGGCCACCTGCTCCCGCGCCACGCCGTTGTCCTCGATCTCAGCTTCGGCGGCCCCGTTGGCCCGCCCGTTGCCCGTCGGCTCGGCCGGGTCCACCGTCAGGACGGAGGGCGGGCCGGTCGTGACGACGTGCCCCCCGTGCACACCGGCGCCGGGCCCGAGGTCGATCACATGGTCGGCGGCCTCGATCATGTCGCGGTCGTGCTCTACGACGAGAACCGAGTTGCCGAGGTCGCGCAGGCTTTCGAGGCTCTCGATGAGGCGGTCGTTGTCGCGCGGGTGCAGCCCGATGGTGGGTTCGTCGAGCACGTAGAGGACGCCGGTGAGCTGCGTGCCCACCTGTGTGGCGAGACGGATGCGCTGGCTCTCCCCGCCGCTGAGGGTGCGGGCCGGGCGGTCGAGCGTGAGGTAGCCCACGCCCACGCCGATCAGAAATTCGAGCCGCTCGCGCACCTCCTTTACGATCGGCTCGCCGATGCGGGCCTGCCGCTCGGTATCGAACGGAAGGTCCTCCACAAACGCGCGCAGCTGGGTGAGATCCATCCGGGCCAGGTCGGCAATCGACCGGTCGCCGATGCGGTAGTGCAGGCTCTCGTTCTTGAGGCGCCCGCCGCCGCACGCGGGGCAGTCCATCTTGCGCATGAACGACTCGGCCCGCCGCCGCTTCTTCGACGAGCTGGTGTTTTCGTAGGTGTGCCAGATGTGCTCGTAGAGCCCGCCGAAGCGGTGCTTGTAGCGCACCTCGCGCCCCTTGTAGCCGTAGGTAATGTCGAACTGCTCGTCGCCCGCCCCTTCCAGAATCACCCCCACCTGCTCGTCGGTCAGGTCCTCGATGGGGGTGTCGAAATCGAACCCGTAGGCCTCGGCCACCGCCTGCAGTTGATTGAAGATCCAGATGTCGCGGGGCGTGCCCAGCGGCGCCAGCGCACCCTCGTTGATCGTTTTCTCCGGGTGGGGAATCACGAGGTGCGGATCGACCTCATTCGTTTTGCCCAGGCCCTCGCACTTGGGGCAGGCGCCGTACGGCGTGTTGAACGAGAACATGTTGGGGGAGGGCTCCTCGTAGGAGAGGCCCGTCTCCGGGTCCACGAGGTGGCGGCTGAAGAGGTGATCGCCCGCGTCGACGCCATCGGGCCCGTCCACGACGTTCGCAACGAGCGTGGCCCCGCCCATCTCCAGCGCGGTCTCCACGGACTGGCTGACGCGCGAGCGGATGCCGTCCTTCACCTTCAGACGGTCGACGACGACCTCCACATCGTGCGTCTCGTAGCGCTCCAGCTTCATCCCGTCCTCGTAGACGCGCATCGTGCCGTCCACGCGGAAGCGCTCAAAGCCCTGCGCCGAGGTCTGCTCAAAGAGCTCGCGGTAGTGGCCCTTGCGCCCCCGCACCACCGGCGCCAGGATCTGGAGGCGCGTGCCCTCGGGAAAGTCGAGGATCCCGTCCACGATCTCGTCGTCGCTCTGCTGCCGCATCTTGGTGCCCGTCTCGTAGGAGTAGGCCGTGGCGGCGCGGGCGTAGAGCAGGCGCAGGAAGTCGTACACCTCCGTCACGGTGCCCACGGTGGAGCGCGGGTTGCCGCTCACGGTTTTCTGCTCGATGGAAATGACCGGCGAGAGGCCGTCGACGTAATCAATCTCGGGCCGCTCCATCATCTCCAGAAACTGGCGGGCGTACGCCGACAGGCTCTCCATGTAGCGCCGCTGCCCCTCGGCAAAGATGGTGTCGAAGGCGAGACTCGACTTGCCGGATCCCGACAGGCCGGTGACGACGACGAGCCGGTTGCGAGGAATGTCGAGGTCGACGGCCTGGAGGTTGTTCTCGCGCGCGCCGCGGATCGTGATGTGCTCGGGCATGCGGGGCGGGGTGGCAGCTTCGGGAGGACGGCGCTCGGAACTGACGTTGCCGGTTGGTTCTCGTGATGCGTGAATCGTGACGCGTGAATACTGGCGGCGTCAGTCTGTACATGAGGGGTTACACCGTTCGGGTGAACGCGCGTTTCCCATCCTCGCTGGGAGAAAATGGGATGTGACGGGGACGTTGCGGGGGCGGCGTGGGTCCTGGAGGCCAATCCTGGAACGCCCCCTGGACGCCCACCCTGGAGGGCCGGCGCCATCGGTGCCGGTCTTCTTGCGCTTTTGCCTCACGACATAAGGGGCCTGCTGACACCTCCCCATCGGGCGCCCGGTCTCGATCTTTGATATGAGCCGGCATCCAGGCGCCATCGTCCGACGAGGGTTCTCGCCCGGGCGCTCACAAGCGACTGTGGGCTTCTGCATCCGCCCCACGGGAACTGGAATCCGGTCTCCCTCTGTCCTCCTCCCCTCCCGGCCCCGTCCCACGATGCCTCGCCTTCTCCCCCGTCCTTCCGTCCTCGCAGTACTTGCCACCGCCCTCTTCCTGCTGCCCCTTGCCGGCTGCGATTCGGGCGGCGGGCCCGACATCGAGGATGAGGATCCGCCGTCGCTCGACAACGCCTTTTCCCTCGACGTCACGGACGAGGACGGGACCACGCGAACCCTCGACGGCTTCGCGTATTTTGCGACCGGCACGGATCCGGAGACAAACGTTCAGGGCTTTGTCATTTACTTCCTCGACGATGAGGACTTTGCGGAGGGCGACGCCACGGACGGCCTCTTCGGGCTGGCCGTGCGCCAGTCGGGCCGTCCCGCCACCGGGCAGTACGCTGTCTCCACCGCGGAAGACGACTTTGAGAGCGGGGCGTCCTTCGCCATGGTCCTTTACGAAAACCTGACCGCCTCCTCCGCGACGATCTACGAAATCAGCGGCGGAAGCATCGATGTCACGCGCTCCGAGTCGTCGCGCATCGACGGGAGTCTGGCCCTGGACGGCGTCGCCATCGACTTCGGCTCGGGGGAGCCGACCGAGCGCCCCGTCACCATCGACGGCGTATTCCAGTCGCCGGGCGTCTCGTCCTTCTTCGGCACAACCTTCCTGCCATAGGCGGCGGATCGCGGGGTTTGGCGGCGCGGGCCTTCGCCTCAACCGGAAGACAGGCCCAGGAGGCAACTGAGACCTCCACCGGGCGGAGGCCCTGCTACGACGAGGGGCGCGGCGGCGGTTCCGCCACCGCGTGTGCGGCGATTGCCTCTGCATCCAGGCGGAGCCCCTCCCAGGCGGCCCCACACGAAATGGCGGAGTCACGCAGCAGCTCGCGGGCCCGGGCCTGGAGGGCATCAAGCGCCTCGTCGGTCCGGCGCGGGTCGTGATGGAAGAGGACCAGGGCCCCGACGCCGGCCCGGCGGGCCAGCGCACAGGCCTGCGACACCATGCTGTGCCCCCATCCCCACTTGGCCGACAGGTCCTCTCGTCGGTACTGGGCATCGTGGCACAACACATCGGCCCCCTCGCAGAAGGCCGTCACCTCCTCGATGCTGCATCGCCCCTCGCCGGGCGGGACGAGCTCGTTGTCGGGCAGATAGACGAACGCCTGTCCCTCGTGCTGAATCCGGTAGCCGTACGCCCCCCCGGGATGGTTGGCGACGAGGCGCGAGATGTCGATTCCCTGCCGTCGCAGAAAGGCAAGGGGCGCATGCTCGACGGTATGACAGTGGGCCGGCAGGTCGTCGGGGCGGAGCGGAAAGTGACGCCCGTCAAAGAGCTCCAGGGGCGACCACGGAGCCCCCCCGTCCGGCGGGTGGTACTGCAGCAGGTGAACGGTTCGGCCCTCCTCGTAGAGCGGCGCAAAAAACGGAAGGCCCTGAATGTGATCGTCGTGCAGGTGCGTGAACAACACGTAGAGGTCCTTTTCGCCCCCGGCCAGCGTATCGCCGAGCGCCCGGATGCCCGTTCCTGCATCAAGAATGAGGACCCGGGTGTCGAACTCGACGCCCACGCAGGACGTGTTGCCGCCATACCGGATTGTATCGGGCCCCGGGGCGGGCATCGAGCCCCGCACCCCGCTGAAGCGAATCTGCATTGCACGGATTATCTGTATGCCTCGGTGTGCTGCCCGGGGCCTGCGTTAGTGGCGAGCGGAGGACGGCCAGGCCCCAAGACTGCGGCGGACCGCCACGATCTGGCCGATATGATACGCGGTATGATCGGCCACGAGCAGCGCCTCGCGGAGATAGGTGTGGTCGTCGTTGGAGGGGACGGTATCGTAGAGATCCCGGCCCTCGTCCATCACGAGTTCGACCATCGCGTCGCGGTCCTGCTGTACCTGCGCGACGCTGTCGGCCCAGTCTATCTCGCCAGGGGGCGCTGCGGCATCCGACCAGTAGTCATCGGGCCAGCTGCCCCCCTCGTAGTCGGGGTCGCGGCAGTAGCTGAGAATATCGTGCTGGGCGCGGCGGATGTGCTCGACCAGCTCCCACACCGAGTACGGCAGGTTGCGGGGCCGGGTGCCCCGATCGTCCGGGGTGAGATCGGCCACGGCCTCTTCGAACGTGCAGTGGGCCTGGCGGGCGGTGAGGAGAGCACGGACGTGCTCACGAAGGGACGCGGAACGATCCATGGCGAACGGACAGCTGCACAGAGCCTATTGAGATTGTAGAATAACGAATGGGCCTCCCGAATGCATCCGCGGAATGCCGAACCCTCCCGCTACGCCTCTGCGTTCGGGGCGTTGGTCGCCTCTTTTTCCCATTCCGTCCGGCTCTCCGTTATGACTCGCTGGTCCGGCGTCGGGGCGCTACTGGTTCTGCTGCTGTACGCCCTGGTCCTGGGCACGCGCTGCCACCTGCCCCGCCAGGCAACGACGCCCTCGGCCGACAGCACGAGCGCGATCTACGTGGTGCAGCACGGCTGGCACGCCGGCGTGGCCGTCCGCCGGGCCCACGTGCCCACGGAGACCTGGCCGGGGCTCGATGCGTTTCCCGACGCCCGGTACCTGGAAGTGGGGTGGGGCGAGGCGCGCTACTACCCCGGCCACAGCCGGGGCGTGTGGGGAGCGATTCGGGCCGGCGCCTGGCCCACCGGCAGCCTCCTCCATGTGGTGCCCGTGGACGGAGCCGTGGCCTCGGCCTTTCCGCAGAACACCATCGTTCGCATTCCGGTGGCCTCCGCCGAGCTCGAGGCGCTCGGGCGCTTCCTTGACGCCTCGTTTGCGGCAGACACCAGTGCGGCCGAGCCGGGCTTTTATCCCGGCAGCCAATTCTACCGGTCCAGCCTCTCCTACCACGTCTTCAACAATTGCAACCACTGGGCCGCCGCCGCGCTGGAGGCGGCCGGCTGCGACACGTCGCCGCGCTGGACCTTTACGGTGGGGCAGGTCCTCCGCCAGGCCAAGGCCTGCGGCACGGTCATCCAGCACGGGCCGGACGCCTGACCGCACACGGCTCGCCGCGCATGGCTCGTGGCCTACGACGCCGCCGGCGTGGCCTTCTTTTTCGTCCGCTCGGTGGTGTCGAAGTAGCGCTCCACGCGGTCTCCGCCGTCTGCCTTGTCCCAATCCTTCAGCACATGCACCACCGCCTCGTGGGGATCGAGGTGGAAGTGTTCGGCCCCCATCAAAGCATAGAGGCCCGAGCGGCGCACCGTCTCGCGCACCGGCCCAATCAGCCCTGTTAGATGCAGTTCGATGCCCTCGTCCTCCAGCGTCTCAACGACCGACGAGAGCGCGCCCACGGCCGTCGTGTCCAGGTCGTTGATGCTGGTGCCGTCGACCACCACCACCTCTACGCTGCGGCCCTCCTGCTCGCTTTTTTCCAGGATGAAGTCCTTGAAGTACTCGGCGTTGGCGAATGAGAACGACGCATCGACCCGGAGCACCATGATGTCTTTTAGGCGCACCGCCTGCTCGAACCGCTCCATGTCGCGGAAGAGGCGCGTGCCGGGGACGTGCCCCAGCTCGGCCACGTTGGGCCGACTGATGCGGAAGAGGACGGCCACGACCGACGCCCCAACGCCCAGCAGGATGCCCTCCTGAATGCCAATAAACAGCGTGCAGGCCGCCGTGAACAGGGCCATGTACCCGTCGCGCCGTCGGGCCTTAAAGAGGCGGCGCAATTCCCGCAGGTCAATGAGGCTGGCCCCCGCCACGATGATGATAGCTGCCAATACGGGCATCGGCAGATAGTAGAAGAGGGGCGTCAGGAACAGCAACGTAAGGGCCACCACGCCCGCCGCAAACACGTTGGCCAGCGGGCTTTTGGCTCCGGACCGGTCGTTGACGGCCGTGCGCGAGAAACTGCCGGAGGAGGGAATGCTCTGAAAGAGGCTGCCAAAAAAGTTTCCCGCGCCGATGCCAACCAGCTCCCGGTTCGCATCGATCGTGTAGCCGTGCCGCGTGGCAAAGATGCGCCCCAGCGAGATGTCCTTCATGAACTGCACGAGCGCGAGCGTAACCGCGGCTGGGAGTAGCGAGTTTAGCTCCGACAAGCTGGAGGACCAGACATCCGGACCTGGGAGCCCCGTGGGGATGGACCCGATGACCTCCACCCCGTTCTGGTCGAGCTCAAAGAACCACCCGGCCAGCGCCCCACTCACCACCACGACCAGCGACTCGGGAACGCGGGGGAGCCAGCGCGGCAGCCCTACGAGAATTCCGATGCATGCGAGGCCGATGCCCAGGGTAAGCAGGTGGGCATTGCCCGCGTTTTGCACAGCCTCCTGAAGCAACACGTGGACGTACTGCGAGCGCCCGAGCTCCACCCCCAGCAGGTTGCCCAGCTGACTCGCTCCGATGATGAGCGACGCCGCGGAGGTGAGCCCGGCAATTACGGGGCGCGAGAGCAGATTGGCCACGAAGCCGAGCTGCATCGCCCCCATGGCCATTTGCAACAGTCCCACCAGGGCCGTCAGCAGCACCGCGAGGGCCACGTAGCGCTCCGTTCCTGCCTGCGCCAGCGCCCCAATCCCGGCCGCCACAATCAGCATATCGATCGCCACCGGGCCGAGGGCCAGCTGCCGCGAGCTGCCAAAGAGCGGATACGTGAGCAGCGGGACGAGCCCGGCATAGAGCCCGTAGATGGGCGGCACGCCCGCAATCACGGCGTACGCCATGCCCTGCGGAATGAGCATGACACCCACCGTCAGTCCTGCCGTGGCGTCGTGCCGGAGCGTGTCGGCGGAGTAGTCGGAGCCCCACTGTGTAATGTAGAGGGCGTCGCGCCCCCAGGCCAGCATTTGATTCCACATCGCCGTCGTACGCGTCGGGCGGCCCTATTCCGAAAAGATGTGCGTGTACGTCCGGTCGCCTCCCCGACCAACGCATCGGCGTCGCATAGCCGACTCGGGGAACGTTGATCCTTTCCCAATGTGAAGCCGGTGCGAGGATCGTGTGAGACGGCCCTTTTGTCGCCGGACACGCGCCCCTAAGGAACGGAGTGCCGGGCGAGACGCCGTCGTTCAACATGGTCCCCCTCTCTTCGTCCGTACAGTCCGTCTACTGCAGTGTCAAACCTCAATGTTGTCTCGTCATTCCGGCCAAGGCTCCGACCGGAGCCGCCGAGCCGGAATCCATCCACCCAACCGGACTCGAACTCGCCCTACAATTGATCGGCACTGGAGGAAGAGAACTGCAAAACGGGTCGCCTTCCGTCAGGGGGGGATGGATCCCGGATCTCCGCTTCGCACTCCGGGCGTCCTCGTGCTGCACGCAGCATGACCTGCCCGGGGGATGACCTTCAGCCCCGGCCCTCGCGTTGCTCCCAGCGCTCCGTCCGGGATGACAGGGAACTGAATTTCTACTCAAAGAATCAGTACGGACGCGGTACTACGTTCGCCTCCCGTATCGTTCCCCTACTGCTTTTCTCCGGCGCCGCGTCGCCCTTCCGGACACCGCCTTGCATTCGCCCTCGCCAATGGCGACCATCGACAGTCCACTGTCTTTCCGTTTGAGTGCCCTCGCCCATGCGCACGCTCGGTTTTTTTCTTCTCTCCGCCCTTCTTCTCGCCGGCTGCGAGCAGGGTCCCGACCGTGCCCTCCAGGGCCGCGTCGACTCCCTCCAGAGTGCAAACGAGACCCTGGAGGAACAGGTGCAGGCCCTGCGCGACTCCATTCAGGCCGAGTCGG
>JAWOAQ010000215.1:0-12322 GCA_046498495.1 Salinibacter sp.
AATCTCCCTGACGAAGCAGCCTGCTTCAAAGAGGCTTCTCGACTGTGCTGGGAGCGAAGCGACCGAATAGTCACCGGGCTGCGCTGGGAGCGGAGCGACCGAGTGCTCTCCGGGGTGCGCTCGAAGCGACCTGCCTGAGGGATTTTGAGTTCGCTCATACCTGCAAAAACAAAGTTTACGGTGTACTTAGGAGGAATCGTCGGGCCGAGGTGGGGACGCCTCTGGCGCGCTGGATACATGCGCCTCGGCCCGCTCCACGGCGGTGTGCACCTCGTGCACAAACCGGTTGCGCCCCACGTCCTCCGGCACCCCGGCTGCCTCCAAGACATCCTTCACCGGGCCCTTCACGCCGGCAAAATAAATGGCAATGCCCTGGCGACGGCACGATTCGATGACCTCCTCCAGGGCATCCACGCCGGTCGAGTCAATCTGGTTGACCGGGTACATGTCCACCACGATGGCTCGGAGCGCCTCCCCCTGCGTATCCACCGTCGTGAGCAGATCGCGAAAGGGCGCCACGGTGGCGAAGTACAGATTCGCGTCCATCCGCACCACCACCGTCTCGCTCTGGGTGAGCGCCTCCGGGTTGCGTTTTAGATTTCGGTACGTCTCCGTGCCCGGCAGACGCCCCATGATGGCGGTGTGCGGCGTTGAGCTCTGATAGATGACAACGATGAGCGAGACGACGACACCAATCAGAATGCCCTGCTCGATGCCGAGGCCGAGCGTGGCGACAAACGTAAGCGCCATCAGCGCGAAGTCGCGCCGGTCCACCTGCCAGAGATGAACCGCCTCCTCCCATTCCACCAGCCCGGTCACCGCCACCAGGATAATGGCCGCCAGCACCGCGTTCGGGAGATAGTAGAAAAGCGGGGTGAGCACGAACAACGTAAGGGCGATGATGCCGGCACTCACGAGTCCGGCAAGGTTGGTTTGGGCCCCCGCGTCATTGTTGACCGCCGTCCGCGAAAGGCCTCCGGTGGTTGGGTAGGCACTGAAAAACGCCCCGGCGAGGTTGGCGAGCCCAAGCCCGACGAGTTCCTGATTGGCGTCCACCTGGTACCGGTGCCGGCGAGCGTAGGCCTGAGCCACAGCGATCGACTCCATGAAGCCGACGAGGCCGATGGCGAGGGCACTTGGGGCGAGCTGCTGGGCGAGCCCCCAGTCCAGCGGCGGCACAGTGGGCGGTGGCAGCCCCCCCGGCACGCTCCCCACAATGGCGACGCCGTGCTCGTGCAGGCCAAAGGCCCACACGAGCCCCGTCGTGAGGGCGACGGCCACGAGCGCCCCGGGGATGGATTGATTCAGGCGTCGGAGGCCCACCAACAGGAGGATGCTCCCTACCCCCAGCGCCACCGTCATCGGATCGGCCGCCCCGAGCCGCCCCACCGCCGCCCACAGAATTTCGTGCACGTAGTTCGAACGCGGGAGGTCAATGCCAAGGAGGTGCTTGAGCTGGCTGAGCCCAATGATGAAAGCCGCGGCGGACGTGAACCCACTGAGGACCGGGTGGGAGAGGAAGTTCACCAGAAACCCAAACCGCGCAATGCCCAGCCCAAACTGGAGCGCGCCCACCATCAGCGACAGCAGCACGGCCAGGCCCACGTACAGCTCCGGCTGCCCCTCGGCCATTGGCCCCACGGCCGCGGCCACCAGAAGCGACACCATGGCCACCGGCCCCACGGCCAGCTGGCGCGAGCTGCCAAAGAACGCATAGACGACCAGGGGGACGAGCGACGCGTAGAGCCCGTAAATCGGCGGCAGGCCCGCGATCAGGGCATACGCCATGCCCTGGGGGATGAGCATGACGCCCACCGTCAGGCCCGCAGACAGGTCGCCCCGCATCTTCGTGCGGTCGTACTCGGACAGCTGCTGAACGAGCGGAAGAAATCGCCGGAGAAAGGACATGGATCGGAGGGAAGTGAGCGCGTCCGTCGGGGAAACCGGCTACCTCTTCAGCCAGCGGTAAAGCATTTCGGGCGGACAAAATCCAGTAAAGGCACTCTGAATGACGTTCAGGCCCGCGAACACCGTCAGCAGATATCCCCACGGGCTCACGAAGAAGCCGAGGCCCAGGCCGACCAGTGACACGGTGCCCGCCAGCACCCGAACGAGTTGTTCCTGCCGGGGGGGGACCCGGCACACGGCCGGGCCGGAATCCGTGGGAGCGTCGGTTGAAGCGGAGGAAGTGGTCGGCATATCGAATGCGAGGGTGTAGATAAATAATACAAAAGACACGCGGATCGTCACACCGCCCGTTCCACATTCATCTCGAACGCGCGCACCGGCCGGTCGAGACTGCGGCGCTCGTTGAAGTCCGCCACAGCATCCAGAAGCGCTCGCGCCTGCGCATCCTCGAGAAAAGCCCAGGTGAGCGTCGAGTCGGTGGGCGGCGTGCCGCTTCCAAACCACGCCGGCGCCGCCCCAGCATCCGACGACTGATGGTAGCCTTCAATGTCAAGCTCGCTAAAAACCTCAATCTCCCGTTCGCGAAGCAGGCCATGGACGTCGTCGCGATAGGCATCGAGGCTCATAATGGCGATCAGTTTCATGATTGGGGGAGAAGGTCGGAAGGGGAGAAGGTTAAAGGTGAGGGCCGGCGGACGGCTCCTGGCAACTGGAGGCCTGACACGGGGCGGACGGTCGACACCAAACGTCCTCACGACTCGCTACTGGTCACTCGCAAGCCGAGACTCAATCATGTAGTACACGAGTGGGATGATCAGGAGGGTGAGCGCCGTGGAGGCAATGGCCCCTCCGATGAGCGAGATGGCGAGGCCCTGAAAAATGGGGTCGAACAGGATCACCGTCGCGCCGATGACGACCGTGCCCGCCGTCAGCAGAATCGGGCGCGTCCGCACGGCTCCGGCCTCAATGACGGCCTGCCGGAGCGAGGCGCCCTGGTCGAGGCTAATGTTCACGAAATCGATCAGTAAGACCCCGTTGCGCACCATGATCCCGGCTAAGGCAATGAAGCCGATCATGGAGGTGGCCGTGAAGAAGGCCCCCAGGAGCCAGTGCCCCAGCACAATGCCGATGAGCGAGAGCGGTATCGCAATCATCATCACCAGCGGCACGGTCAGGTCCTGAAACCAGCCCACGATGAGGATATAGATCAGCAGCAGCACAATGGCGAAGGCGATGCCCAGATCGCGAAAGACCTTGTAGGTCACGCGCCACTCCCCGTCCCACTTCAGCGCGTAGTTGCTGCGCGCCTCGGGCTGGCCGGTGTACAGCTGATCGAAGGAGTAGCCTGGCGGGGCCTCGATCGCATCGAGGCGCTCCTGCATGTCGAGCATGGCGTAGACCGGACTTTCGACGGCCCCGGCCACATCCGCCGTCACGTAGATGACGCGCTGCTGGTTTTTCCGATCGATGTGCTTGTCCCGGAGGGTCTCCCCGACCGTCACGAGGTCGGCGACCGGAATGACAGCCCCGGAGGGCGACTGTACCGGCACATTTTTCAGATTGGCCAGGCTCGTCCGACGCTCCTCGCCGAGACGAAGCTGCACACCGACCGGGTCCCGTTCGTCGGGGTCGTGCAGCGTGGTCACGTTCTGCCCATCGAGGGCCATCTGCATGGTCTGGGTGACGCGAGCGGTGGGCACACCGGCCCGCAGGGCCTTTTCCTTGTCAACCGCGAAGGTGTACTTCGTCTGGTCGGCCTCCACGCGCCAGTCCACGTCCACCACGCCCTCGGTGGCCGCGAAGGCCTGGCGAACGCTGTCGGCGAGGGCGCGCTGCGTCTCCTCGTCGGGGCCGTAGATTTCAGCCACAAGCGTAGCGCGGACCGGCGGCCCCGGGGGCACCTCAGCAATTTTGACGTTGGCATTGTGCTTCTCCCCAATCTTCTGGAGCGGGCCGCGCAGGTCCTTCGCGATGGCGTGGCTCTGCCGGTCGCGGTGGTGCGCCGCGCGCAGATTGACCTGCAGGTCGCCCTGGTGCGGGGCCGAACGCATGTCGTAGTGGCGCACGAGGCCGTTGAGGTTCACGGGCGCGGCGTCCCCGGCGTACGTCTGCACGTCGGTCACCACCGACCGGTCGGTGAGGTCGGCGGCCATCTCGCGGAGCACGGCATTCGTGCGCTCCAGGGGCGTGCCCTCCGGCATGTCCACCACAACCTGGAACTCGTCCTTGTCGTCGAACGGAAGCATCTTGACCGTCACGGCCCGGAAATAGAAGAGCGACACCGACCCGAGCAGCAGAAGGGTGGTCCCCCCAATGAAGGCCCAGCGTTTCCAGGCGCTGTCGAGGAGGGGCTCGATGGTGGCGGCGTACGCGCGGTACACAACCGTCTCCTCAAGCTTGTACTCTCCCTGTCCATCAGGGTCGTCGCCCTCCGCCCGGTCCTCGTGCGAAGGGATGAGCCGATAGGCCAGATACGGCGCAATGACGAGCGCCACGAAAAGCGAAAAGCCCATGGCCACCGAGGCCCCGATGGGCATCGGGCTCATGTACGGTCCCATGAGGCCGGACACGAATGCCATCGGCAGAACAGCGGCGATGACGGTGAGCGTGGCAAGAATGGTGGGGTTCCCCACCTCGTCGACCGCAGCGAGGGCCGACTGCAGCTTCGGCAGGCGCCCCATCTTGAAGTGGCGCTCAATGTTTTCTGCCACGATGATGGAATCATCGACCACAATCCCCGTGACGAAGATGAGTGCGAAAAGGGTAATGCGGTTCAGCGTGTAGCCGAAGAAGTAGTAGACGAAAAGGGTGAGGGCAAAACTGATGGGCACCGACAGAAAGACCACGAGGCCGCCGCGCCAGCCCATGGCCAGGCTCACAACGAAGGTCACGGCGAGGATGGCCGCGAGGAGGTGGAGCATAAGCTCGTTGGTCTTCTCGGAGGCGGTTTCGCCGTAGTTTCGGGTGGTGCTCACGGTTACGCCCTCCGGCACGAGCGTCTGCTCCAGCGTTTCGACCTTGTCCAGGGAGCGCTCGGCGATGGTCATGGCGTCGCGGCCGCTCCGCTTGGTCACGGCCACCGTCACAGCCGACTGCGTGCCGCCTGCCGTCAGGCTGTCGGGCCGTGGGCTCCCGGCCCCGTAGGCAAAGGACGCATACTGTTCGGGCTCCGCGGGCCCGTCCGTCACCGTAGCCACCTGCTTCAGGTACACCGGGCGCCCCTGGTGCATGCCCACCACGAGGTTGCGCACCGCCTCCACAGAGGTCAGAAAGCCGCCGGTTTCCACAAGGTAGGATTCGTCGTTCCGATTGAACGCCCCGGCATCGGTCTGCTGATTGGCGGCCTGGAGTTGTTCAGCGATCGTGGGGGGGTCCAACTCGTGGGCGGCGACCTGGGTTGGGTCAAGCGCCACCCGCACCTGCCGCGGCCGCCCCCCGTGCACGCTTACCTCCGCCACGCCATCGGTCGTCTTCAGGTCGGCAGCCATCTCTTCCCCCACCCGGCGCAGTTGATAGTCGCTGGTCGTATCGCCGTGAAGGGTGAGCGACAAGATCGGTACGTCGTCGACCGCGCGGCTCTTTACGAGAGGCTGGCTCGCCCTTGACGGCATCTCGTCCATGTTCTTGAGCAGCTCCTCGTAGAGCTTGACGGTGCTGGCCTCTGGGTTCTCCCCCACGTAGTACCGCACCGACACCAGTGCCTGCCCCGGCGTGGCCGTGGAGTAGACGTATTCAACCCCCTCGATATTGGAGGCGAGCCGCTCAATCGGATCGGCGACGCGGCTCTTCACCTCCTCCGGCGTGGCACCCGGGTACTGAACCATGATGTCCGCCATCGGCACGTCAATCTGCGGGTCCTCCTCCTTTGGGGTCACCCAGGCGCTGTAGAGCCCAATGCCCAGGAAGGCCGCCATCAGGAGCGGAGTGAGTTTACTGTTGATAAAGCCGCGGGCGATGCGGCCCGCGATGCCGGATGCGGTCGCCATGAGACGAAACAACTGGTCTGTAGAAAAACGAGGGAGCGCAGAGGGCGGGGCTACTCAGCCTGGATGGGCTGGCCGTCCGCGATGCGGGGGGTGGCGTCGGTCACGTAGGTCTCGCCCGCATGCAGGCCGGAGAGCACCTCCACGCGGTCGCCCTGGCGCGTCCCAGTGCGGACCCACCGCAGGAGGGCCCGTCCGTCACTGACGGCGTACACCCCGGTAAGCTGGCCGCGCTCCACGATCGCCTGTGTGGGCACGGTGAGCGTGGATGCCGTGCCGGTGCGGTGCTCTACCTCGGCGTACATGCCGGACTTGAGGGCAGCGGAGGCCGAATGGTCGGGCCGGTTTGGCAGGCGCACCTGCACCTCGAACTGGCGGCTGGCATAGTCCCCTGCGGGATTGACCTGCGTCACGACGCCTGTCTGCACCCGGTCGCCGGCCGCGCCAATGCGCACCGTTACGCTGTCGCCAGTGGCAAAGCGGTTAATCTGTTGGGCCGGAACCTGGACGACGGCCTTGAGGGCGTCGATCGTTTCGACGGCCAGGAGGGGCTGGCCGGGCGCCGCCAGGCCTCCCGCCTCGGCCCGCTTCTCCACCACGTAGCCGTCCATCGGCGCCTCAATCGTGGCGTAGCTGAGCATGTCATCTGTCTCTTCCAGTTTTCCTTCGAGGGCCTCCACCTGGGCCTGCGCCCGCTCGTAGGCGGTCTGTGCGTTGTCGTACTCCTGCTCGGTTGCGCTGTCCTTCTTGCGGAGGGCCTCAATGCGTTCAAATTGCGTCTGGGCATTGTCGCGGGCGGCGCGGGCGTCCCGGAGCTGAGCCCGCACCTGCTCGCGCTGGGCCTCCACGTTCTCGCTCCGAATGCGGGCGAGCGTCTGGCCCGCCTGCACACGGTCGCCCTCTTCCACCGTCAGCGTGGTAATTGTGCCCATCATTTTGGTAGAGAGTGGAACGCGGCGCTGGCCCTGAAGGGTGCCTCGATACCGCCCCACCTCAGCACTCGTCGCGCGGGCCGCCGTGGCCGTATCCACCGTCACGGGCGCCGGGGCGCTCGCCTCCGGCGGCGGATCGCCGCCACAGCCGGCGAGGACGAGCAAAATTGCAGTAAGGGAGACAGGCAAAAAGCGCTGAATCATGGCAGTCGCGGGATCGTGGCGAAGAGGGACGGAAGGGCAACAGGCGAGGGCTACTCGGTCAGGGCGCGCTCGGTGAGCAGTTCGAGGCGGTACAGGGCGAGGTTGTGCTCGTAGAGGGCCCGCAGGTGTGCCAGGCGCCGCTCGGCGAGCGTGGTTTCGGCCTGGAGCAGGTCGGTGGTCTGGGCGAGGCCCGACGCGTGGCGGTCCGATCGAATGCGCAGGCTCTCCTCCGCCTGTTCGACCGCACGGCGGGCCTGTTCAATGCGCTCACGGGCGGACTGCAGGTCGCGGCGGGCGGCGGCGATCTCGACTTCGTTTTCGAGGGCCTGCTGGTCCAGCGCGAGCTCGGCCCGCTGGAGGGTGGCCTCGGCTTCTTGCGCCGCTCCAATCTGCTGGTATCCGTCGAACAGGCTCCACGTGAGGGAGGCGCCCACCGTCCAGCTCTGGCCGGCGGTGCCGAAGGGGGTGTCGTCGTACCAGCCCGTGGTGCCCCGGGCGTTGAGCGTGGGAACGAACGCAAACCAGCGCGCCCGCTTCTTCTCGCGGGCCGCATCGGCCCGGGCCCGGAGCGCCTGCATGTCGGAGCGGCGCTGGTTCACTTCGGGGAGCGCAATGCGGTCCAGATCCGCCGGCTCGCGCCGGAGCGAATCGGTTGGTTGAATCTCTACCGGCCGGTCCAGTCCCAGGAGCATGCGGAGGCGATCCGCCGAATTGTCCCGCTCCGCCCGGACTTCGGTGCGCCGACTCTCCAGTTCCGACACGCGCACCTCGGCGGCGAGCCGGTCGGCATCGTCCACGATGCCTTCTTCGTACAGGGCCTCCGCCTGAGCCCGATTTGCTCGGGCCGTGGCGAGGGCCGAGTCGATAACCGCCACCCGGCGCTCAGCGAGCAGGAGGCCGTAGTACCCCTTTTTGACCCGGAACGTGACGACAGCTTCGGTCCGCTCGGCCTTCTGCTCCGCCGCCCGAACGCCGGCGCTCGCAGCGCGGCGCTCAAAGAGGCCGTTGAGGTTCAGGAGCGGTTGCTCCACCTCAACCTGCGTGGCAAAGTGGTCGACCCGATCCGGCGTGTTGAGTGCCTCCAGCTGCAGGTCCTGCTGCGTAAAGCCCTCCTGCCGGAGCTTCGACCCGAAGGCGTTGACCGGATCCGTCGTAGCGACGCCCTGCTCAGACGCCGTGATGCGGGGCAGAAAAACGCCCAGCGACTGCCGCTTGCGGGCCGTCGCTGCGTCCCGGTCGGTGTCCGCTGTTCGTGTGGGGAAACTGCGAGCGCGCGCCCGCTCCACCGCCTCCGCCGCCGAGAGCGACAGAACGGTTGCCGTATCGGTGGGCAGGGGCTGGGCCCTGCCCGGCGCTGCGGGCGCCACGAGCCCAACCAGCACGACCAGTCCCACGACCAGTCGACCGAGGGCGGCACGCCCCCCTGGGACGGGCTCGGAGGTCAAAGCGGAAACAACCGACGAAAGCAGCATACGGGGCAACGTCATTCGAAACGGAGCGACGACGGAAACGGCGCTATTTATGGGCGTGCAGTTCAGTGAGGGCGGCGGCCATCAGGGAGGCCTTCCAGCCGGACCCGGCGTCCGTGGCGCTTGCCGGCGCGTGGACCTTCATGCGCAGTGCCGCCCGCGCCAGGGCCCGCTCGGTCAGGTGGCGCACCCACTGGGCATGTCCGTGCAGGTCGCCCAGCGCGGGGTCCGCTTGCAGGCGCTGCGCAAAGAACCGGCGCAGGATGCGGGCGAAGCGGGGAGAAGCAGAAGGCGAGTCGGGCATGGGCATGTGGACCGTCAGGGGAGTGCAAGCACGGAAGCAGGGGCGCGGGGGTGCGTTAGGAGGCGTCGTCCGTCTCGGCCTCCAGGTCAGCAACACGAAGGGCCGCCGCCACCGTCTGATCGATAGCTGTTTGGTCCGAAACGTCCAGCGTGCCGCTCTTCAAAAACCGGACGGTACGCTGCACCATTGCCAGGATCCAGCCCGCACGAAGCGCGATGGAGGGCTCATCCTCTTCGGTCGGAACTGCACGGAGGGCCTCCGCAAAGGACCGTACCGGGGCACTGGAGTCGCACGCCTCCGTGCTTCCCTGCCCCGATAGCAGGTAGGTGCAGGACGCGGGCCGAGACGTATGAAACTCAAACAGGGCGCGCACGAGGGCCTCGAGGTGAGCCGTTGGGGAGCCAACATCCTCGGTGGCTGCCGCCATCCGCTCGCGTAATTCATCCACACAACGACGATGAAGCCACGACGCAAGGTCGGCCTTTCCGTCGAAATGCCGGTAGAGGGCCCCCTCCGACGCGCTGGCCCGCGCCGCAATCTCCCGAATGGTTGTGTTCTCGATGCCCTGCTCAGCAAACAACTCGAGAGCAGCGTCGCAGATGGCGTCTCGCTTGGTCATCGAACTGGACGTGTTGGAAGGAGAACGGCGCAGCAGCCCCCCGCACGGGACGGATGGACTGTTGTGAGTGAGTGTTCACTCACAGCATAAGACCGCCTGCACTCGGCGTGGTTTCTCCTTCACGCAAACTTCTACGAAGGTGGAGTTCACACGGCTTCGGCTCAGGTCTCGGGACAGCCTGCGCGCCGGGGCTCACGCGTCCCGGTGTATCTTTCCTCTTGCAGGCCGCCTCCTACACACGCCGTTACCCCACCATCTCCATCATATTCTGTCCCAGAATGACAACCCCCATCAGCACCAGGAAAATGGCAAACACACGCTTGAGGCGCGCCTGGGGCACGTACCTCCCCACCCGTCCCCCAATGATGCTTCCCACGATGCCGATGGCAGAGAAGATGAGCACCAGGTCCCAGTGAATCGAGAGCCCCGCCGCCTCCATCACATCGATGTACTTCACGAACCCCGCGATGCTCTTCACCGCAATGATCAGGAGACTTGTCCCGATGGCCAGGTGCATCGACAGGCCGCAGAGCAGGACGAGCGCGGGCACGATCAGAAAGCCCCCGCCGACCCCCACGATGCCGGTAAGCACGCCGACGCCAAACCCGTCCATCATGATCTTCCAGAAGACGCGGTTGGGGCCGTCTTCCGTCGTTGGGGCGGTGCGGCGAAACATCATCACGGCGGCCAGCAGCATCACCCCCGCAAAAATCGCGAGCTGGAGCGCCCCCGGCATAAACTGCGACAGGTACGCCCCCAGGTAGGCCCCTACGATCCCCGGCCCGCCGAACCAGCCCACGCTCCGCCAGCTCACCTGTCCCTGCACCGCGAACGGAAGGGCCCCGACTAAGCTGATGAGAGCCACAATGCCGAGCGATTCCGCGATGGCGAGCTTGCTGGGCTCCCCCACCAGGTATACCAGCACCGGCACCGTGAGAATCGATCCGCCGGACCCGAGAAGGCCGAGAACAAGACCGACGAGAAGAGCACCCAGCCAGGCCGCATACATACGCTCAGACGAAAAACAGTCGTGGAGAGGGAAAACAAAGCCGGGGGCGCCCGGCTATCTCCCAGACGCCCCCGACCCTCCTCGGCAAAACTACGCTGCTACCGGGTCTGCTTCCTCGGATTCGTAGTTGGTGAAGTGGTCGTTCACGTACTTGACCGAATGTCCAGCCCGTGCCAGGAATGACGAGGCGGCCGCCGCTCGGGCGCCGCTGCCGCAGTGCACCAGCATCGTCTTGTCGGACGGAAGGTCCTTCTCGTACTCCGGCATCCGGGTATAGGAGGCATTCAGTGCTCCCTCTACGTGGCCCTCTTCGTACTCCGACTGATAGCGGACGTCGAGCACAACCGCCTCGTCACGGGCCCGTTCGGCGTCGAAGTCGTCGAACGTAATTTCTTCGATCTCGTCGCTTGGGCCGCCGTCTGCGAAGTAGCGCTGCAGCGTGTCGATCTCCGCAAAGCCCGTTACGTTGTCGTAGCCGATGCGCACGAGGTCGCGGACCGCCTCGTCCACGTCTTCCTCGTCCGCAATGAGCACGATCGGGGTGGTTTCGTCCTCCACCAGCGAGCCGACCACCGTGTTGAAGGTTTTATCCATCGGCGCGTAGAGGCTGCCGGGAATGTGACGCGCCATGTAGGCCGACCGGTCGAGTCGCGTATCGATGATGAGGGGCTCGTCGTTGCCGGCAGCCTCCTTCAGTTCACGAACCGTGAGCTCGCGGGGCGACGGCAGTGCACCAAGCACGGGCGGGCCCTCCTTGTTGTCGCGCTTCATGCGGGCGAAGTAGATCTGCGGCTCCGGCTGATCGGCCAGGATCGCGTCCACAAACGTGTCCTCATCTGCCCGCGCCGCGTCGATCATGGGATTGAAGCGCTTCTCATACCCGAGCGTGGACTGCGGCACCGCGCCCAGGGCCTTCCCGCAGGCCGAGCCGGCGCCGTGGGCGGGCCACACCTGCAGGTGATCCGGCATGTCGAGCACGCGCTGCACCGACGCATAGAGGGTGCGGGCGGAGGGTTCCATTGCCCCCTCCACATCAGCAGCCGACTCCAAAAGATCGGGGCGTCCCAGGTCGCCAACGAACACAAAGTCGCCGGTAATGAGCCCCATGGCGTCGTCTGCACCTCCGCCCGTATCCGTCACGAGGAAGGAGAGGTGCTCGGGCGTGTGGCCGGGGGTGTGGAGGGCCGTGATCTCGATGTTGCCGATCGTAAACGTGTCGTCGTCGTAGAGCCACGTCACGTCGTATTCGCCACCATCCGTTTTCGGCTTCTGCGCCCACTCGTATTTCCAGTTCTCATCGCCTTCGTCCGAGAGATAAAGGGATACGTCGAAGCGCTCGGCAAACTCCCGCGCGCCGGAGAGGAAGTCGGCGTGGATGTGAGTTTCGGTCACGGCTGTAATCTCCACACCCTCCTCTTCGGCGAGTTCGAGGTACTGATCGATGTCACGCTCCGGATCGACCAGGAGCGCCTCGCCCGTCTGCTGACACCCCACGAGGTAGGCGTACTGGGCGAGCTTCTCGTCGAAAATTTGTCGGAATAGCATGGTAGTAACAGGTTGGTGTCAGTAAAACATGAGGGTCGCTCCCCGAATTAAGTTGCCCTTCGGATTGCGGTGGAGTTTTACACTACGTATTGCGTGTTGCGTATTTCGTAGTATCAAACGTCGAGATTGACGAAATACGCAATACGAAATACGCATCTAATGTGGCAAGTACGGCTTCAGGTGTCCGTAGGCCCAGGCCCCCACCATGGCACTGAACAGTGCCACGGCCACCGGCGTGATGCCTGCCCCGATGAGGGCGGAGCGCCAGCAGGCCGCTGTCGCGATCGGTGAGCTTGAACGACTGCGCGGCCCGCGGGTGGTCCGGGTCGTAGCGCTCCAGCGCGGGGAC
>JAWOAQ010000225.1:0-8111 GCA_046498495.1 Salinibacter sp.
AGCGAGTGCTGCGTGGTGAAGGGGTTGGGCCCAACCACACGATCCGCACCCCGGCGTGGGGCCCTGTCAGTGTCTGTCTGAATTTGCGACCTCCCATCCCCGGCCCGCGCAGTGGGTTCGTAATCTACAGGCTGTTGAGTACACTGGGGGTCCGCACGCGTCTGATTTTTAGCGTCTCTCTGTTTCAACCCTCATGAAGCACCTTGCCTGGTTCCTCCTTGGTTTGCTGGTTGCCCTCCCGGGACGGTCCCAGCCGGCGGACGTGGATGTTCTCACGCCCGGCTCGTACGTCGAGCACCGGGCCGACGGGCCGACGGTGACCGTTGAGGGCGAGGGGGCCTCCGCACAGATCACGTTCTACCGCCCCGCCGTTGTGCGTGTCGACTGGCTGCCGCCCGGCGCGGCGCCCGACAGTTCGTTTTCCGTCGTTCGCTCTCCCGAGGACAACGCGACGCCGACCGTGCGGGAAGGGCCGCGCACGCTCTGGATCCGGTCCCGAGAGGCGACGGTCGCTATCCAGAAAGATCCGCTGCGACTCCGGTTCGCGGACGAAACAGGACGCCGTCTCGTCTCCGAGGTCGATTCCGGCTTCGTTGCCCGCGACACCACGCGCGCCCTGCAGTTTTCACTAAAGCCCGAGACGCGTCTTTACGGCACCGGCGAGCGGGTGCCCTTTGGCCTCCGCGGCGACACCCTCCGCATGGACAACCAGGCGCACTACGGCTATGCCGACCCGCCCATGCCGATGAAGATCAATGTCCCGTTCCTCACGACGACGGGCGGCTACGGCCTTTTTGTGGACAACACGCACCCGGCCGAATTCGATCTTGGCGCGGCCGACTCGACCCAGATCCGCTACACCACCCCGGGCGGCGAGCTTTCGTATTATGTGATCGCCGCCTCGCGCATCCCGGAGCAGCTTCGGCACTACACGTGGCTCACCGGCCGGCAGCCGATGCCGCCCAAGTGGTCGCTTGGCTACATCCAGTCGAAGTTCGGGTACGAGAACGAGGCGCAGGCCCGCGGCGTGGTCGACACCCTCCGGCGCAAGGACATTCCCGTGGACGCAGTTATCCTTGACCTCGACTGGTTTGAGCACATGGGGGACCTGCGATGGAACCGGGCAGCCTTTCCGGAGCCCTTCGACATGATGCGCGACCTGGAGGATCGGGGGGTGCAGACCGTTGCTATCACCGAAACATACCTCACGAGCCCGTCTCGCCTCTACGAACCGGCGCTCGACAGCGGCTTTGTTGGTACGCGGGCCGACGGGACGCCCTACGTGATGGACGACTGGTGGTCGTGCGACAGTTGTCAGGTGGCCCTGCTGGATGTGACCGAGCCTGCTGCCCGCGACTGGTGGGCACGCCAGCACACGTCGTTCATGGGCGACGACATGGCGGGCTTCTGGACGGACCTGGGCGAGCCGGAGCGCCATCCCGCCGACATGCAGCACCACCAGGGGCCGCGCGACAACGTGCACAACGTGTACAACCACCTCTGGGCGCAGTTGCTCTTTCGCCACTGGCGCGAGGAACGGCCCAACCAGCGCGTCTACAACCTGACGCGCTCGGCTTTTGCCGGCACACAGCGGTACAATCCCACGCTTTGGAGCGGGGACGTCGCCCGCAGCTTCGAGGCCTTTCGCCCCCAGATTCCCTTTCTGCTGAACATGGGACTGGCGGGGTTTAGCCTGTATGGATCGGACCTCGGCGGCTTTACCGGCGAGGGACCCACCCCGGAGCTCTACACGCGCTGGATGCAGCACGGCGCCCTCTCGCCTACGATGCGGCCCCACGGGTCGGATGCCCCCACCGAACCCTGGCGGTTCGGGACGCAGGCAGAAACGATCACGCGGGAAATGGTGCGGCTTCGGTACCGTCTGATGCCGTACCTCTACACCCTCGCGTGGGAGAGCCACCGCACGGGGATGCCGATGGTGCGCCCGCTGTTCTTTGCTGATCCCTCCGACCGCCGGTTGCACGACGTGCAGGACAGCTACCTGCTCGGCGAATCGCTCCTCGTAGCCCCCGTTCTCCGCGACAGTGCCCGCACCCGGTCCGTCCGGCTGCCCGAGGGCACGTGGGTGAACTACTGGACCGACGAGGCAATTGAGGGCGGGCGCACGGTCACGGTCGACGCGCCGCTCGACCAGATTCCCCTCTTCGTCCGAGGCGGGGCCCTGGTGCCCATGCGGCCGGTGGCGCCGCACGTGGGGGCCCAGCCCCAGGATACGCTTGCCCTGGCCGTGTACCCCGATGCAGAACGCTCAACGTCTGTTTCACTGTACGAAGACGATGGGACCACCCTCGCGTATCAAGAGGGCGCGTACGCCCAGACCGAGCTCTCGCAGCAACTACACGCCCGGTCGGACCGTACGGCGGACCTGTCGGTGGTCGTCGGAGAAACGGTGGGGCAGTACACGGATCAACCCGGGGAGCGCACCGTCCAGGTGCGAGTGCACCGCGTGACCCAGCGTCCCGACCAGGTTACGCTAAACGGAGAGGCCCTTTCCCCCACGGAGTGGAAATACGACGACGGGGAGGGTCGGCTCACGGTGCAATTCCGTGAAGACATTCGACAGGCCCACCGGATTGTGGTGCGTGGCATTGGACGGCCCGATCAGTTTTGATCTGCGAGACAGCCCTCGCCGGTTCTTCACCCAGGAGCCGCGCAGGGCTGAAACTATCGAAAGCTCCTGGCGTGTACCCGGATCGAAATGCCCGCAGCCCCGATTGTACGACTGAATTCCTCGGTCCTACCATGAAGAACGACCTGCATCCCGACTACAACGAAATCACGATTAAGCTGGCGGACGGAACGGAGTTTACGACGCGCTCGACGCTTGACGCGGAGACGCACGAACCCGAGGTCGACTCCACGAACCACCCGTTCTACACCGGTCGGCGCCAGTTCGTCGACACCGCGGGCCGGGTCGAGAAGTTTAACCGTCGCTACGGCCTCAATCAGGACGACGAGGACGACAACGGCGAAGCGTAGCGGTTGTCGCCCACGTCCCGACAAACAGGTCACCTGTGCAAGCAGGTGGCCTTTTTCTGTTTACGGCGACTCCTGCGTGGCCCACGGCGATAGATGGTGCGTGCCACGAACGGCCGGTCGCAACGGCCCCACTGCTTTCTCCATCGGCATCCCGACACCATGAGCGACCTGAACCCTGTTCGCCTTATCGCGACGAAACGGGACGGCGGCGAGTTGTCCCGGTCGGACGTCACGGCCCTGGTGGACGCGTACACCGATGGGGCGGTACCCGACTATCAAATGAGCGCCTTTCTGATGGCGGCCTATCTTAACGGACTGACCGACGCGGAGGCGGCTGCGCTCACCAACGCGATGCTGCACTCCGGCACGCGCATTGACTTGTCGGACATCCCTGGCCTCCCGGTGGGCAAGCACTCCACCGGCGGCGTGGGGGATAAAGTGTCGCCCATCCTGGTCCCCACGGTCGCGAGCTGCGGCGTGCCCGTGGCCAAGCTGAGCGGACGCGGCCTCGGCCACACGGGGGGCACGATCGATAAACTGGAGTCCATCCCCGGCTTTCGCACCGACCTGTCGATTGAGGACTACCGGCAACAGGTAAAGGCGATCGGCCTCGTGCTCTCGGGGCAGACCGGTGATGTTGCCCCGGCCGATGGCAAGCTCTACGCCCTGCGCGACGTGACGGCTACGGTTGACTCGACCCCCCTCATCGCGGCTTCCATCATGAGCAAGAAGCTGGCGGAGGGGCTGGGGGCCCTCGTCCTCGACGTGAAGTGTGGGCGGGGCGCGTTCATGAAGACGGAAGAGGAAGGGCGTGCGCTCGCCGAGGCCATGGTGGGCATCGGGGGGAAGCACGACACCCCCGTCGTGGCGCTCATGACGAACATGGACGTCCCGCTGGGCCGCGCCGTTGGAAACTGGCCCGAGATCGCCGAGAGCCTTGCCTGCCTTCGGGGCGAGCACGACGACACCGTGCTGATGACGGTGGTGCGTCATCTCGCCGGGGAAATGATTGCTCTTTCCGGTGTCGCCGAAACCCCCGCCGAGGGACGGGCTCGGGCTCAGGAGGCGCTGGACAGCGGCGCGGCCCTCGATCGGTTCCGGCAGTTCGTGGAGGCGCAGGGAGGGGACCCCGCCATTGTCGACGACCCATCTGCCCGACCGGACAGCGAGCCGGTGGCCGCGGTCCACGCGCCGGCCCACGCTGAGGACTACGTGACCGACCTCGACGCGCTCGCCATCGGAGAGGCCGCCGTAGAACTGGGGGCGGGCCGCCGCACGAAGGAGGACGACGTGGACCCCGTCGCCGGGCTCTCTGCCCTCAAAAAACCGGGCGACGCCGTGGCTCCCGGAGACGTGCTGGCCCGGCTGCACGCCAGCGGCGCCCCCGACCTCGACGCCGTCCGGGCCGCCGTGCGCAACGCCTACACGTTCGGCGAGACTCCCCCCGAGCCCGCCCCCGCCATCCTGGCGCGCTACACAGCCGAGGGATGGGAAGCCGGGGAGGAGACGGAAACGTCGGACAGCGCCCCCCGGCGGGACCTGTAACAATCTCTAGCGGTTCGGAGTATATTAAACTCACGTTCACAAGCCGAGCCGCAACGCACCTCCTGCCATGTCTATCTGGTCTCGATTCACCCGTGCCCTAAAGTCCCTCTTTGGAGGGGCCGTCTCTGCAATGGAGGATCCGCGGAGAATCCTGGAGCAAAACATTCGGGAGCTCAATGACCAGGTCCCGGAGATGAACGAAAACATCGCCACAGTAAAGGCGAACATGATCATGCTCCAGAAGGAAGCGGATAAGTCGCAGGACCGGGTGGAACAGCTCTCCAACCGCATCCGCACGGCCATCCAGTCCGACCGCGACGACATCGCCAAGAAATACGCCATGCGGCTGGAGGACGAAAAGGAGAGCCTAGAGCGCACGCAGGAGCAACTCAAGCACGCCGAGCGGGCCTACGAGAAGGCCCTGAAGGTCAAAAAGGCCTTCATGCGCGAGAAGGAGCACAAGATTCAGGAGGCCAAAAACGCCCTTCGCCAGCACGAGCGGGCGCAGTGGCAATCCGAGATTGCGGATACCATGGAGCAGTTTGAGGTGGGAGGTTTGGACCAGACCCACGACGAGATGGTCAACCGCCTCAACGAGGAGTCGGCCAAGAATGAGGCGCGCATGGAACTGGCCCTCGACTCGGTGGACACCGAGGCACTGCAGATCGAGGAAGACGCCGAAGAGCTGCGTGCGGAAGAGGTCGTGAACCAGTTCAAGTCCGAAATGGGAGTATCGGACGGGGCCTCCGATGCGGCCGCCGAAGAAGAGCAGATCGAGATTCCTGAGGAACAGGAGCGCGAGGGGCCGTCGAAAACCATTGGCAAGCAGCGCACCAAATCCGAGTAAGCCCTGTCGTCCGGCGACAGTTGAAGGGGAGCGGTTGCCTGACGCCATCGACGGGAATGCAAAGCGTGCCACGACCATGACCGACAACGACTTCGAGCGGATCAAAGCGGAAGAAAAGAAGCGGCTGCGGACCAAGCGGCGGCTTCAAGACACGTTGGAGGCCCTGAAAAAACAGAACAAGGTACAGTCGACGGTACGCCGGATGCAGACGGCCGCGAATCGCCTCCTCCGCGAAAACGAGGGGCTCGTGGAGGGTCTGCGAACCTGGACGGCCCGACAGGCCGCCCGGCTGGAGGCCGTCCTGGACCCTGGGGCGGACGGGACGGCGGACGAGTGGGCCGAAGTGGAGAAGGATCATCGCACGGCGCGCGCCGCCGAGCTCGTGCGTCAATACAAGAGGGCCACCGCAGGAGGGCATCCGCCGCGCTCTGAGAGCACCGCCCCACGCGAAGAAGACAACCCAGGCAAAGAGGAGTCCCCCCCGGGTGATGCCGGCGACTCGATGCCAGAGAAAACCATTGGGCGCATGCACAAGCGCGCCGACACTCCCGACACCTGAGCATCCCGCAGCGGTTCGCCGCGCGAGATGTCCACAACGTCCCAGTGGCACATGACTGACGACATCAACTACACCAAGGAAGCCTTTCTGAACACCTGGAATCTGGTGTTTTTGCTGGCGGCCGCCGTGACGATCGTGGGACTGGGCGTTGCAGGGGGCGTTCCGGGATGGATGCTGAATCTTGCGGTGGTGCTGGGGCTGGGGATCGAGCTATTGTACTTGGGCACGGTGCCGCGCAGCCAGCGCTTTCAGCGGCACGTGCGCTCCCAGAAGATGGCCGAGCGCACCCGGGCGCCCTCGCAGCGCGAGATTTTTAGCCAGTTGCGGAATCGGAGCCAGCGCCGCTACGCCAAGCTTCGCAAGCTGAAGGACCAGATCCGTGAGAACTACCAGCGCCTGAGCACCGCCTCGCAGGGCCTGCTCGATAACCACTTGAAAAAGATTGATGGGCTGCTGGCGTCGTACCTCGACCTGCTTCACCAGCGTGAGCGGTATCGCGACTTCACCGACAGCGCCACAGAAAACAGCATCCTGAAGTCCATCGAGGCGCTCAAGAAGGACATGAGTGACGACTCGGAGCGGGTACGGGCAGTGAAACAGCGGCGGTTGAAGGTGCTGGAGCAGCGGCTCGCGCGCTTTCATAAGGCCCACGAGAACCTTGAAATTATCGGTGCGCAGCTGGGCACCATCGAGGACGTAGTGAAATACATCCACGAGCAGTCGTGGACGCTACAGGATCCACAGGAGGTGTCCATGCAGCTTGATGCGCTGCTGGAGGAAGTGGAGGCCACGCAGAGCTCCATCCGCGAGATCGAGGATGTGTTCAGCTCCCCCTCGGACTACATCGACGAGGATCTGGAGGAACTGGACGCCGAACTGGAGGAGGCGGTGGACAGCAATCTAGATGGGGCGCTGGACCTGCCGTCCGAAGACGAGGCCGTCTCCGAGGAAGAGGGGGGAACGTCCGAGCGGTCGCGGGTCCAGGAGTAGCTACTCTATTCCCCCGTTGTGCCCGAGAGGAGGGGCGCCGCGCTGCCCATAGGCCAGAATGAGCTTGAGATGGGCGACCGTTGGGGCCACGAGGCCGAGCGATTCGAGTCGTTCCTGCGGGGTTTCGGGCAGCTTTGGAGGGCTTACGCGGCCCATCCACAGCTCCATCTTGTCCCCTAGAGCGTGCGGACCCGGAAACTGACCCTCCGGCAGGTGGGTCGTGTAAAACTCGCGCTTCCGCCGCAGGCGTTCACGTACCTCGTCGGCCATCTCCGAAAGCTCGGGACGATCGTCCTCGATCATCGCCTTGCCCAACAGGTAGTCGCGATACGTGAAGGGCAGGTCGAGGAGCGTGCGCACAATGGAGGGGCGGCGGTCGGGTTCGTCCGCCAGCCCCACCTCTGCCGCGCGGGCCGTAGCCACCGCCACTAGGCAGAGAGATTCCTCCGCCACGACCTCCGGGTCGGCCCCTTCCATATCGCCAATGCTCTCAAGCACCGCGTGGGTCAGGTCCTGCACAAGCCCGAGCGTTCCCCCCGTGGCAAACGCCACGAAGCCGGCCACCCGGTCGAGCGAGTCGGAGGTAGCGTCGTTGGGAGGAGGCATACAAGAGGGGATCCTGATGCGTGATCCGGGCGCCGCAGGGCTGGGGGCGAAAGGGGCCCACCCCCGGCATTCGGACCGAGGGGGCGCGGCGAGAGACGTCAGTTCTTGGACGGCTCATCGACAGACACTTCGCTCTTCCAGTTGCCACTCTGCCCGCCGGTCTTGGCCCGCAAGTGCACGTCGCCGATCCGGATGTCTTTCGTGACCGACTTGCACATGTCGTAAATTGTGAGGGCGGCGATGGACACCGCTGTCAGGGCCTCCATCTCCACACCCGTGACGCCGAAGGACTTGGTGAAGGCGCGAATGTTAATGGCCTTTTCCTCCTCGTGGAAGGTAAAATCGACCTCCACGCCGTTGATTGTGGCGTCGTGGCAGAGCGGGATCAGGCTGCTGGTTTCCTTGGCGCCCATGATGCCCGCAATCTGGGCCGTCGTAAGGACATCGCCCTTGCTAATGTCGTGGTTCTGCACCCGGCGGAAGGCCTCACCGCCCAGATGGTGTACATTATATAAGCAAGGTCGGAGGAGCTGTTTACTATTTCAGGGTTGGAATCTTCTCCTT
>JAWOAQ010000113.1:0-9260 GCA_046498495.1 Salinibacter sp.
CCCAATCGTTCCCTCCACGCCCAGCGTGATCGACCGATCGATCACGTCGGAGTTCATCTCGGGCTGGTACCCAAACTCAAAGGCCGGGTTGGAGGCGTCGGGCTGGTAGGGCATGTTCGCCGTCTCGAAGGGCAGGCGACGGAAGGGCGCCCCAATCCCATTCTTGTACGAGAGGCCGCCAAACGCGTAGAGCGTGGCGTCGTCGTTGAGCCCCACCTCCGAGTTCAGAAACACCGCGCCCTGCTCAAGGGCCGACTGGCCCACGCGAAAGTGGAAGTCCTCCCGCTCTAGGCCCACCTGATCCAGGATGGCCTGGTCGTTCTGGCGCGCCTGCTCGGGATTGCTGGTCAGCGGATAGGCAAACACACCCGCCTCCGGATTCGGAACGTTGTAGCGCGACTGGTCAAAGAGCACGAGATTGTGCCCGTCGGCCCGGTTCGTGCGGCCCCGGTTTCGGTAGGTCCCCGTCACGTTCACAAAGCCGTCCTCGCCCAACCCAAACCCGTAGCTGGCGTCGGCCTCCAGGAGCTCACCGTCCCCCTCCCGGTGGACCCCAGTCGTCACGTTGGCCGTGAGCTGATCGGTGTCCTCCTTCAGCTGCACGTTGAGGACGCCCGCAATGGCGTCGGAGCCGTACTGGGCCGCCGCGCCGTTGCGAAGCACCTCAATCTGCTCGACAGCCGCGGCCGGAAGGGCGTTCAGGTCCGTCCCCGCCGCGCCGTTCCCCGCCGTCTGCAGCGTGTTGATGAGGGAGCTCTTGTGACGCCGCTTGCCGTTAACCAGCACGAGCACCTGGTCGGGCGGAAGGCCGCGCAGCGAGGCCGGGTCGATAAATTCGGTCGCGTCGGCGGCCGACTGGCGGTTCGCCTGGAACGACGGCGCCGTGTACGTGAGCAGCTGGTTGAGGTCCGTCTGCGCCGACTGGGCCGTCAGCTCGTCCACCGGCAGGGCATCGACCGGGTCGGCCGAGCGAAGGGCCGACCGGCTCTCGCCCCGACTGCCGACGACCACTACGTCATCGAGCGTCGATCCGGGCGGGAGTTCAAAGTTTACCGTGTAGGTGTCTCCGGCCTCCACCGTTACCTCCTGCTCACGGGCCGTAAAGCCCACGTAGCTGGCCTGGAGCGTCACCGTGCCGGCCGGCACGCGGAGCTGGTAGCGCCCGTCCGCATCCGTGGCGGCGCCGCGCTCGCTCCCCTCCACCCGTAGATTGGCGCCCGCGAGCGGATCGCCGGTGTCGGCGTTCACAACCTGCCCCTCAATCGTGCCGGTCGCCTGGGCAACGGCCCACGAGGGCCCCATCATCCACAGCACGATCGCCAGAACCGAGAACAGGACGAGCCGCATCGCCGGCCCCCGGCACATGGATTCCGGCGCAAACGACGGAGACAACACCTGCGGCAGACGAGACAAACGCGTGTTCATAAGGTGAGAACGAGAAAACATGGGTGGTTGGCGAAACGAAGAATTATCGCGAGACGGCGAGCCCGCACCCGCCCGCGCCTGGTTAGTTGAGCCCCGGCGGCCTCAGCGGGCCCAGCGGCGTCCGGGCCGTGGGGCCCTGGACCCAGCGAACAAGCGACACGGATGCGGCCTCGCCGACGGCAGCGGGAACCTCCCGGGAGCCGCCGCGCCGCCCGTGAGACAACAGGGGGACGCAGAGGGCGCATCGGGGCCTCGGGCGGCCCGGGGCGTGACCTCGGACCTGCGGGGCGGTGAGACGACACAACGCAGGCGCCCCGCGAAGGGGACTGCACAGACCACGATTGAACCGAACGCATCAGCCGTTTCCAGAACCAGGCGGGAATGTCGCGCACTCGACGGCGCAGTGAAAAGCCCCTTCCGCACTGAGCAGAAGAGGCATCCCGCGTTCTGGATGCGCCCTCCGCTCATCGATCCCCGCTGGGCGGGGCAGGATGGGGCACCAGTTTCCCGGGCGCAGCCGGGACGGTTGCCAGGGGATCATCGGGCCTGTTCCCTACTCCCTATCGCAATGAGGATGGGCTTTACAGTTGCACCTGACACGCTAGAGACTATGCGTGCCCGCTGTTTTCTACAATCCCCCCGTGCCAATATGAAGTGAAACCCTCGAAACGTGTCGTTCCCAGCGCTACGACGGGTCCGGACGGGACCAGGTGGGGTGCCCGTTGGGGGAGGTGGGAATCGAGGCCGACGTGTGGTCCTGCGGCTCGTGCCCACGGTCCGCGTGGGCCGTGGAGACGGTCCGGACGTCGTCTGTGAGACGCTCGTATCCGGTCCGGACAAAATACGCGCCCCATCCCGCAATCCCCAACAATTTGGCCCCGTCCTCCAGGTAGTACTTCAGTCCCGGGGCCTCAGCCGTGAGGGCCGGAAGAATGAATTCGTAATCGTTCATCCAATCAACCCCCACCCCGGCGGCCAGGAAGGCCAGCCCCACCCCAAGAATCGAGTAGGCACTGTCCCACACGGCGTGTCGGTGGATCCAGAACAACCCAATGACGGCGACGCCGTAGGCCCCAAACACGACATCGGCCGGGATCCCCAGGTCGTCGGGCGCGATGGATTCGTGAAACAAGAACGCATCATCAAACAGAAGCACCGACGTAAGCAGGCCCGCCCCGAGGAAAAACGTACGCTCGGCGGACCGGACCGGATGCCGCCAGAGGAGGGCCGCTGTGAAGAAGCAGACCGCGGCTGTGGCGGCCCACAAAAACAGCCCGAGAACCGACAGGGCCCCTACGTACAGCGGAGCATTGAGGACAGCCGTCGTGTCTCGGAAGAGCGTGCTGACGGGAATGCCCCGACCGGCTGCGAAGAGGCCCGCGCTCGTTAAGACGAGCACCAGTGGCAAAAAGACGAACGCTACAATCCGAGCCCACGGGGCGCGGGAGGAACGTGCAGAAGAAGCAGAACGGATACGGCTCATAAAAGATGGGGAGAGACGCGTGCGGGCCAAATAAAGGGGAAGTGGATTCATGCCCCACGTTGGGCCCCGAAAGCGTGACGGTCGCGCTGCACCCGACCCCGAATCGCCATCGGACCGCCGGGCCGCTCCGGAGAACGGCCGCGGTGGGAAGACAGAACGATACACAACGTAGAAAACATCATACTGCGCGGGCTCCTGTCGGCCGTGCGCCATTGACGCAGGCCCCTTGTAGGAAACCCTCCGTCCGTCACCGGAACAAAACGCGACAGGGGTCGATCTCGCACCCTGCGGTTCCCGCAACATCGGTCCTCTCTCGGCGACTTTCGGGTCGTCTTCGCTTCTGCCCGTTACCCTCCGCCCCCATGTCTTTCTCCCCAGATTGGCCGGATCTCAACGACGCCCAGCGGGCCGCCGTCGCCGCGTCGATGGACCCGCAGCTCGTGGTGGCCGGGCCCGGCACCGGCAAGACGCGCGTGCTCATCTGCCGGGCCGCCTACCTTCTTGCCAGGCACGACGTCGTGCCCTCGCGCCTCGTCCTCGTCACCTTCACCCGGCGGGCCGCCCGGCAGCTCACCGACCGCCTCGTCGCCCTCGTGGGCCCCGAGGCCCAGCACGTCCGCGCCGGCACGCTCCACCACTTCTGCTACGACCTCCTGCGTGATCACGCCGACCGGGCCGACGTGCCCGACGATTTCATCGTGGTCGATGACGCGGCGGCCGACGCGTTCTGGCAGGAATGGTACGAGACCCACACGGCCTGGTGCACCGAGCACGACCTTCACAGCTACCGGCAGGTCAAGACCCACGTCAGTCGCATTAAACTGGGCATCGACACGGTGTCCGGGCGGCTCACCGAGGGCCTGCGCGCCTACAGCACCATGCTCGCCAACCGCGGGGCCCTCGACTTTGACGACCTGCTCGTCAAGACCCGCGACCTGCTCCGCAGCGATGCCCGCGTGCGGGACACCGTGGCCGGCGCCATCGATGCTGTACTCGTCGATGAATTTCAGGATACCGACCCGGTCCAGTTCGACATCCTCCGCCGCCTCGGCGCGGAGGGCGTGCACCTCTTCTGCGTAGCCGATGACGACCAGTCCGTCTACCGCTTCCGCGGCGCCCGCCCCGAAAACATTCACCGATACATCGAGACGTTTGGCTGCACGGAGGCGAAGGGCACCCGGCACGTCCTCACCACCAATTACCGATCCAACCGGGCCATCTTTGCAGTCGCCGAGTCCGTGCTCGACTCCGACGACCGACTGAAACAACGCGGCGACATCCGCACGGAAAACGACAGCGTAGACCCCGTGCGGCTGGTGGCGTGCCCCGACGCGGAGGCCGAGCGTCGGGTGGCCCGCACCCAGATCGAGGCATGGATCGACGACGGCGTGCCCCGGCGCGAGATGGCGGTTCTGGCCCGGCAAAACGACCGGCTGGCGGCGCTGGAGCGCGACTTTCTGGGCGCCGGCATCGCCTGCGAGACGAGCAGCAGCGAGGATCTGCTAGATACGCCCCCGGCCCGCAAGCTCCACGCCCTCCTCCGCGTGGTAGATGCCCGCCGCCGCGGCCGGTCCCTCAACGGGCCGATGGCCGACCTGCTCGACCGCATGCTTCCAGACGACGTGATGGCGCGGCTGCGGGACTTCCGGCAGCGCCACATGGCGGACCGCAGCGCATGGGCCGCCTTCCAAACCCTCGTCTCCACCCCAAGGGCCCGACAGAACGCCCAACTCACTGCTGCGGCCGACCGGCTCGACCATACCTACGCCACGATTACCAACCTGCTTCAAACCGCCCGCGAGGACGACCTCCGAATCGGCCCCTTTGTCCAGGAGGCGTTTCGTCAGCTCGGCGATCCCCTCCAGTTGCTCACCCGCCACGCGGATGCCCTCCGCGACCCCACCCTCCATGCGTCATTCCGGTCGGCCGGCACCCTCCTCGCACAATGGAACCGCTCGTCCGCGGAGGGCAACGCTCCACGTCTCCTCCTGCACCACCGTACGCCTCAAATTACGCGCCTGTGGCGCCAGTTCGTGCGCCGGGCGCTCGGCATCGAAACGGATCCCCCCGCCCCGCTGCCCGAGGCCCAGGAGGCCCTGTTCGTCCGTCCCGCCGAGGGCGGCATCCCCCCGCTCGGCCCCGACGACGTGGTGCTCACCACCGACCTGGAGGCCTTCTGCGACTGGGCGGAACGCACCGGCGCCCTCCCCGATGGCGTGGACCCGCCCCAGATCCTCCTGCTGGATCGCGCCCCGGCCGTTTCCCCCGATCGGCAACGGTTGATGGGCCTCAACCCGGACCGCGTGCACGCGGTCGATCCCGAGGAGGCCTTCCAAAGCCCGTCGGTGCGCCTTCTCAAGCTGCTGCAACAGGCCACCGGCCCCTCAGCCCCTGAGCCCCTCTTTCCCGAGTACGTGATGGTCGACATTGAGGCCACCAGCCTGAACCCCCGGCACTGCCGGGTCGCCGAAATCGGCGCCCTCAAGGTGCAGGACGGCTCCGTGACGGACACGTTTGAGGCGCTCGTCGACCTTCCCGACGACCTGACCGACGACGAGCGCGAGACGCTTCGCGAGGTGTGTAACCTGGATCCGGCTACGGACTTCGACGAGGCACGCCCGGAGGCGGAGGTGTGGGCCGACTTTTGCGACTTCGTGGGCCCCGCCCCGCTCGTGGCGCACAACGGCCAGCGCTACGACTTCCGCGTGCTGCGCCGCCTGGCCCGAACCCACGAGGCCGAGGCCGAATGGGCCACCACGTACGATCTCCTTCCCGCCGCGCACGAGCTGTTTCCCGACCTGCGCCGGTACAGTGCCGCCGCCCTCCGCGAGCACCTCCTGGACGACGACACGGAAACGGCCCACCGTGCCCTGGCCGATTGCAAAGGCCAGCAACGCATCCTGGAGCACCTGCAGGCCGAGCGCGCCCGGCAGGACCGCATCTTTGCCCACGAGCCGCTGCTTCCCCTCCTCGTCGCCGCCCTCACCTACGAATCGCCCGAGCCCGCTGCCCTCTCCCGCGACGCGCAGGTCGTCCTGCAGGTGGGCCACACGTGGGCCCTGCGCGACGCCTCCCCTGCCGGCGACGACCTCCGCTCCCTCCTGCCCCGCGCCCTCCCGGACCGCCTGCGGCAACACGAGCTGTACACCCTGATCGATGAGGAGGCCCTCCTAACCGCCACCGCTGGCCTGCAGCCCGGGCTTGCCCGCCGCCTGGATGCCCTCTTTGCCCCCTACGCCGACGCCCGGCTCCACAGCGATGCTCTCGACGATCTCCTGACCCACCTCGCGCTCTGGGGCGAGGATACCGCCCCGCAGGGCGAGGACGTCGTCACGCTCTCCACCTATCACAGCGCCAAGGGGCTGGAGTTTGAGCGCGTGGTGTGCATGGACATGCACGACAATGCCTTTCCGCCCTTTTTTGCCCGCGATCCGAAGGGGCGGCGCGAGAGTCGCCGCCTTCTCTATGTGGGCATGACACGCGCGGAGCGCTCCCTCGTGCTCACCTATCCGCAACAGGAGCGCGGCTACACCCGGCGTCCCTCCCCCTTCCTCGACGCAGCGCCCCCGGCCCTGCTGTCCCGGACCGACCCGGCAGGGATGGCCGAATCGTCCTGATGGACCGACGGGCAGAGGCGAAGCCCCCGGTTACTCCGATTCCCCCGTCGCGGGCTCCAACCCGAGGGTCCGCCCCTTCTCCTCAGCCGGCACGCCTTCCTCCAGCCACGTCGGCGCGGGAGCGTCCTTCAGATAGTGATCGAAAAATTGCTGCATGCGCGTGGTCCAGTCGCGCATCTCGGCCAGGGTCGTGGGCCAGTGGGGCGCGTCGTTGTAGTTGACGAGCCACGCGGGCTTGCCGAGCCGCCGCATCGCCACGAACAGCTCGATGCCCTGCTCCCAGGGCACGGCTGTATCCTCGTCGTTGTGCATCATGAGGAGCGGGGTCTCGATGCGGTTGGCCTGAAAGATGGGCGAGTTGTCGATGTAGTGGAGCGGCTTCTCCCACAGGGTGCCCCCGATGCGGCTCTGGGTCTCCTCGTACTGGAACATGCGGCTCATGCCACTGCCCCACCGGATGCCGCCGTACGCGCTGACCATGTTGGCCACCGGTGCCCCCGCCCCGGCGGCCGCAAACAGATCCGTTTTCGTGACCATGTGGGCGATCTGGTAGCCGCCCCAGCTGTGCCCCTGCACGGCGATGCGGTCGTCGTCCACGTAGTCCTGATCGGCGAGCATCGTCACGCCCGGCATCACGGACTGCATCGCGCTCTCGCCCGGGAAGCCCTCCTTGTACACAATGTCGGGCACGAACACGAGGTAGCCGCGGCTGGCGTAAAATGTGCGGTTGATGACCGAGCGGTGAGCCGCCGGGGCGTGGTGCTGATGCAAGGTGTTCGAGCTGCGCTCGTAGAAGTACGTCATCATCGGGTACTCCTTCGACGGATCGAAGTCCTCCGGCTTGTAGAGCAGGCCCTGTAGGCGCTCGCCGTTGGTGGAGGTCCACTCCACACGCTCGACGGTGGCCCATCGGTATTCACTCTGCTGTGGGTTGACATCGCTGATGCGGGTGGACGTGTCGAAGGACCGGTCCGTGACGCGCAGGTCCGGGAATTCCTGCACGCTCTCGCGGGTGTAGAGCAGCCGATCCGCGTCGTCGGCCGCCTCGGGCGTGGAGAACGACCGGTCGCGCAGGGTCAACTCTTCCGGCTCATCGGACCCGTTCACGCGGTCGCGGAAAAACCCGGCGGCCTTCGTGTGGCGATGAAAGGCTGAGAGAAGCATCGGATCGTCCGGCACCACGGTGGGCGGGTCCACGGCGTTGAGCCCCGCGCCCCACGCGGCCGGGTCGCGGTCCGACTCCAGATCCACGTAGCGGAAGCGCAGGGTGTCCGCGCGGCCGGTTTCTTCGGTGATGGATCGAGCGGCGTCCGGCTGGCTGGGATCGACGGCCCACACGTCGTACTTGTCGTAAAGGAGCACCTGGTCGTCGCCCTCCGTCCAGCCGGCGAGGCCGTAGGGCCCGGCGGGGTAGGGGCGGTCGTGCCGCTGGTTGTGGACGGGGTGGGGAATATCCGTCGAAAGCGTCGTCCGCTCCTGTGTGTCGGTGGAGAGGGCGTTCCAATCGCGGGCCTCGCGATCCCACCAGGCAACGTAGTCCCCTTCCGGGGAGAGCTGCGGCGTGGCCTGCACCCGCTCCAGCACCTGCTCGCGCTCGCCCGTCTGCAGGTCGATCAGGTGTGCGTCGTACGCCGCGGGCCAGTCCCACGAGAGGTCCTGTCGGTACGGGCGGTTGGTGACGCCGAGGGCCACGTCGCCGTTGCCCTCATCCGCGACGGTCACGGCGGGCACGTTCTCGGTTGCAAGCTGGAGCGTGCGGTCGTCCTCGACAAAATAGGCCGCCCGGTACGTCTGCTCCTTTCGGTCGTCCGCCTGCTCTTTCTGCATGGGCTGCAGGTACGGGTCCTCCCAGTGCCACACGTCCACCTCCACCTGCTCCTCCTCCAGCAGACTGTCCTTTTCGACGGGGGCGGGCGGCGTGGGGGCCGTGCCGAAGAAGAGACGCGAGCCGTCCTCCGAGAACGAAAGATCGGCCTGTTCGCTGACGAGCCAGTCGTTCGGCAGGGCGGCGGCCCCAGACTGTACCACGGCCTCCGGCTCGGCGGTGCCGGTTTGCCAGCGATACAGCGTATTGTCGTGGTGCGGCACCTCGGCGCTGTCGGGCCCGGCGAGGAAGGCCACCTGCGTGCCCTCGTCGTCAAGGGCCAGCTGGGGATGCGCGTCCTCACTTTCGTGAAGCAGTGTGGGCTGCGGCGAATCGTCGTCGAGCCGCACGGCGTGGACGCGGCTGCCCGTGCTGTCTTCCTGCGTGTACGCCAGCAGCGCGCCGGTGTCCGCCATCGTGTAGTCCGTCACGTCCTCGTAGCGCCACGTCTCCCCGGTCTCCAGGTGGCGGATCGTGAGGGGCGCGCCGTCCGTCTCCGCCTCCTCGTCCTCCGAGTTCTCCTCTGCTTCGGCGCTGTCGGGGCGGGGCGGCTCGTGGTGGTAGGCGATCCAGCGGCTGTCGTCCTCCGGGAGCCGGTACGACTGCACGCGGTCCACGCGCGTCGTGTCGCCCGAGGACAGGTTGAGGAGGCCGAGGGCGTCTTTCGGGCGTTCGGGCGGGGGCACATCGTCGAGCTTCGCCTGACGGGTCGAGTCGTACGGCGGCTCGATCAGAAACGCGACGAATTGAGCGTCGGCCGTAAACTGCGGGATCGTGCCGCGGTCCAGTTTGTGGCGGCGGTCCGCCTCCGCGTGGGCCACGTGCAGGGTGGCGTCGCCCTTCGGCGGGATCGTGACGTACCACACCCACG
>JAWOAQ010000146.1:0-2715 GCA_046498495.1 Salinibacter sp.
CGACGGATGGATACGGGACGTCGGACAAAGGACGAATGATGCTGTGTGGGAGAGACTGTGCAAAGGGGACTCCGACGGGATCAGCGTCCGAGAAGAGAAACCGGATCCGGAATAGACGTTGGATCCTCCAGATACGTTGGAAGGTCGCGGGCCAGAAGGTGGGCCGTGAGGAGTCCTTTGGACCCAAGGGCGGTGAACGTCCAGATTCGAGTGCGACGCGGGAGAGGGCCGAGCAGGGGATGGTTAGACTCCTGCCGCTTCACCCGAACACCCGCAACTTCGTCCACGACCGGAGCGCTGGCGAGATCAGGGATCATTCGGGCGGTTTTTTCCTGGATGTAGGCGGTCGCGTCGGGGTCGGGGGTCAGGTCGTCGAAGTCATTGTCGTAGTTGCTGCCCAGAACGAGCGTGTCGCCCTCAGGGACCACGTAGCCCCGGCCCGAGAGAGGAGGGAGCGACGCGTCCAGCGAGGGGGGACGACGGACGCGCACGGTCTGGCCCTTGACGCCGTTGAGGCCCAGGCGCCGGAGCTCGGGAAAGCACGGGTACCCTTGCCCAAGGGCCAGTAGCACGCGCTCGGCCCGCAGTTCCTCCGTCTCGTCTCCGCGGTCCACCTCCACGACCGCCGTAGACGGCGTCTCCCGCCAGTAGATCACCGGGGCCTGCGTCTCCACGACCGCGCCGTTTGCCTGTGCGGCCTCCAGCAGGGCCTCCACCATCATGCGAACGTCGATGGCCCCGCCCTCTGGAATCCACAAGGCGCCCCGGTCAATTCCCACATCCGGAAACTGCTCGGTTACCTCGTCAGGTGAAAGCCACGTCGCGAGATCGGAGTGCTCCGCGGCGGCCGCCCGGAATGGGGCCTCTTGATCCGCCTCCACGACGGGGCGGAGCACCCCCCGCTGCGGGAACAAGGGGGCAGCGTCGGCCCGCACCAGAAGTGTCGAGATCGCATCGAGCGCCTCGCGCAAACGCCAGACGGGGCGGGCCCGGCGTCCCATGAACGGGTTCACGAGGCCCGCTGCGGCCCCCGACGCCCCGGCACCGGGCTGCTTGGCCTCCAGCACCCGAACGTTGTGGTCGTGGCTTAGCACGAACGCGGCGCACGCCCCGGCCAGTCCCGCCCCGACAATCAGAATGTCAGTCTCGTGAGACATTTGAAAAATTGTCGTTTCAAGACGAGCGCACGGCCAATTTCGGGGAGGCGTCGGGCGTGTCGGGGACCTGTTGCCGCCGACTCGTTTACACAATACCCGAACCGACAGTTCATTTGCAGCACGACACCGCATGGGACAGACCGTTTTGATTGTGGGCGGCGGCACCATCGGGCTGGCCACGGGCTTTGAGTTGGCGCGGCAGGGAACGTCCGTCACCCTCTTTGAGAGAGGACAGGCCGGGCGTGGCACCTCGTGGCAGGCGGCTGGCATGCTCGCGCCGGACACGGAGATTGGGTTCGAGGAGCTTGAGCTTCATGCGCTGAATCGGGAAAGCCGGCGGCGGTGGGCCGAATTTGTGGATCGGGTTGAAACGGCCAGTGGAATGGACGTGGACTACCGCACCGAGGGGACGCTCATCGTGGCCGATGACCGCGACAGTGCGGAGGCCCTGCGGCGCCGGTACGAGTTTCAACGGGAGCAGGGCCTGGAGGTCGAGTGGATGACGGGAGAGGAGGCGCGTGAGATTGAGCCCTTTCTGGCCCCGGACCTTTCGGCTGCGGTGTACTCACCGGGCGATCACCAGGTCGACAACCGCCGCCTTATGGAGGCCCTACGGGCCGCCTTTGTGTCGGAGGGCGGCACGCTCCACGAGAACACGCCGATTGAGGCCGTGGTCCCCGATGTGCAGCGCCCGGCGGTCCGGACAGAGGAGGGACGGCGGGTCCAGGCCGACCAGATCATTGTGGCGGCCGGTGTGGGGTCGCACGACCTTGAGGGGTTGACGCCAGAGGCGCGCCCCCCGGTCCGCCCGGTCAAGGGTCAAATGATCCAGCTCCGCCGCAAACGTCCCTTCGACCTTCAGCACGTTGTACGGGGGCCGGAGGCGTACCTGGCGCCGAAGTCGAACGGACGGCTTGTTGTGGGGGCTACGAGCGAGGAAATGGGGTTTGACACGACGGTGACCGCCGGCGGGCTCTACGATCTGCTGGAGGGCGCCTGGGAGGTGGTGCCGGGCATCCGCGACCTGCCGGTGGACGAAACGTGGGCGGGGCTTCGACCGGCGAGCCGCGACCATGCACCCCTCCTTGGGGCCTCCGCCGCGCCCGGCATCGTGATGGCCACGGGCCACTACCGCCACGGCATTCTGCTCACGCCCGTGACGGCCGAAGAAATCGCGCGTCTGGTCCGCACGGGAGAAACCTCAGAGTGGCTGGAGCCGTTTTCGCCTCTCCGTTTTTCTGACGCCAAAGCTCCGACACGATCCTCATGAGTGCACCCACCGATGCCGGCATTACGGTGACCGTGAACGGGGAGGAACGCACGGTTCCGGACGGATATCCGCTGACGGAGGTGCTGACGGATCTGGAAATCGACCCGGCGGAGGCCACCGGGGTGGCGGTTGCAATCAACGAGGGCGTGGTTCGGCGGCAAGACTGGGACGATGTCACCCTCGCGGACGAGGATACCGTCGAGGTTATTCAGGCACAACAGGGCGGATAACGATTTTAGATTTTGGATTTTAGATTTCGGACTCTGGACCGGGGCGGTACCACTCTAT
>JAWOAQ010000147.1:0-3409 GCA_046498495.1 Salinibacter sp.
GCCTCGAACACCTGGTTCTTCCCACCGACGAGCTCCAGAAGGGGCGCAGGCCGGCCCTCTAGGCCAAGCAGTCGATACAGCCCTGGATTTGACTCATCCGAGTCGACAACCAACACTCGATACCCTCTCTCGCGCATTCCACTGGCCAGAAGGGCGACCATAGAGCTCTTCCCACTGCCACCCTTTCCGCCCACGGCAATCTTCTTCATTCAAACCTCCAATAGTCTCTTCTGTCCTATTCTTCTACATCATGACCCGATTTTGCTCGGGCCGGATCACCAGATCCGGCCCGAGGGGAGCGAGCTCCACGGGGGATTTGACAATCCCCTGCGACCATTTCGGATCTACCGGGTCTACATCATTCGGATAGCTTTCAACGGGCAGGCCTGAACACATACGCCACAGCCAACGCACATGGCCGGGCTGGGATTGGGCATCTCACCCGGCGCTGCCTGCTTCAGGATCTTGTTGGGACATGCAGACACGGCAACACAGATGCCCCCGTCGCACTTCTCGGGTCTACATCTCCCGTAATCCACCACGGCCATCCGCTTTGGCATGATCTTCTCTTGCTTCCCCTATTCCCTTCTCCGGCTCTTCTTCCAATTCATCCCGCCGTCGGACATCGCTTGCTTCCGCCTCCAACGGAGGTTGTCCTTCTGTCTTCTCCGCCCCCAGCAGACGTACATAGCCAAGGTAATAGCGGTGAACCTGGAAATTGCCAAACCCCTCTTCCCGCAACACCGCCCTCCAGTCCCGCCGCACAAAGTCGGTCGCCAGGGGGCATTCTATGTGACGAAAGGCAAACCGCACGGGCCAGAACGACTCCTCCGGCTCAAACTCGTTATAGTCCAAGATCAGGAACTTTCCGCCCGGGCGGAGCGCCCGATAGACGTTACTTACGATACGTAACCGATCCTCCTGGACAAAACCGTGCAGCACGAACGAGATAAAAGCTCTGTCGAATGTCTCCTCGTAGGGAAGCGGCTCCTCCACCCGTCCGTTCTCAAACGTGACGTTAGGGAGTTGCTGGCAGCGGCGCCGGGCCTGCTCCAACATCTCCGGCCCGATGTCTAGCCCCACAATCCGACCCTTGTCGCCAAGATACCCGGCCATCAGGCAGGCATTTCGTCCGGTGCCCGCTCCCAGATCCAATATCGCGTCACCGGGACGAATGCTCATATCTCGTATGACCCGCCGGATGAAGAATGGGTATGTGCCGGCCGTAACCACGTTCATCACCAGGTCATAGTGGCGAGCCTCAGCGCCCGTGACCTCTACCTTGGAGACGGAACGGTCGTCGAACGAATCCTCAAATGACATGCGTCAGCAAGCCTCCTCCTACAATAACCTACCCGCCTCAAAGCCCTCAAACACCGCCGCCAGTGCGTCGCGGGGTTCCAGACAGTCGCCGACGACGGTGACGTCGGGGCCATCGTGGGCCTTCAGGGCATCGGCCAGGGAGTGGTCGGCCCGCAACCCCATGGCGATGATCACCGTCTCAGCCGGGAACCGCAGCTCGGGGGCGTCCTCCTGGTGGGGCCAGGGCCTGGCGACGACGGTCGCGTCCTGTCCCGGGCTGAACCAGCTCGCCCGCTCTTTTGTCTCGAAGCGAACCACCTCCACCCCGGTGCGCACGTCCACGCCGAGGGATTCCAGCCGCCGCAGGAGGAGAGCCCGCGCCAACGGATCCAGCTTGCCACCCACCTCAGGTCGGCGTTTGACCACCGTGCACCGGATCCCACACTTGGCCAGATACTCGGCTGTCTCCATCCCCGCCGTCCCCGCGCCCACGATGAAAGCCGTCGGCGTGGAGACTTCGTCTCGACCGTCGAGCAGGTCGTAGGCCGTCATCCAGCGAGTCTCTTCCAGCCCCGGGAAGGGGGGCACGATCGGCCTGGCGCCGGTCGCTACCACCACAGCATCTGGCTCCTTGGCCGCGATCATCTCCGGGGTGACCGCAGTGCGCATGTGCACCTCGACGCCGGTGCGCTGTAGCTGCACCTCCTGGTAGCGGATCAGATCGACGAACTCCTCCTTGTACGGGACCTGCGCAGCCTCGCGGAAACGTCCACCGAGCCGGTCATCTTTTTCGTACAGGCTGACCCGGTGACCGCGTCGGGCAGCGATAATCGCCGTCTCCATCCCCGCCGGCCCACCCCCCGCCACCAGCACGTCGCGCGGTTGTTCGGCCGGCGTGATCTCGACCTCGGACTCGCGCCCTGTGAGCGGGTTGAAGAGGCACGATGTGCCATGCCCTTTGCGTAGCTCGGCCAGACACCCTTGATGGCAGGCCGCGCAGCGCAGGATGGCCACTTCGTCGCCCGCCTCTGTCTTGCTTACCCAGTCGGGGTCGGCCAGGAAGGGGCGCCCCAACCCGATCCAGTCGGTCTGCCCCAGATGCAACGCCTCGCGGGCGACGTCGGGGGTGCGGATACGACCGGCCACTGCCACCGGAATCGAAACGCGGCTGCGGACGCGGGCGGCTGCCGGCAGCAGGTTAGCCTTCGGGGTTCCGATGGGATAGAGACAATAGGCCGCGGACTCGCACATCGTCCCGGAGGTGACGCTGAGCGCATCCACGCCCATCTCTTCCAGGCGTGTAGCAAGCGCCTCGGCGTCTTCGATCGTCAGGCCTCCCTGCACGTGGTCCTCGGCGTTCATCCGCACGACGATCGGAAAACCCTCCCCCACTGCCTCCCGTACAGCGGCGATAACCTCTCGTCCGAAACGAAGGCGATTCTCAAAATCGCCGCCGTAGGCGTCGTCGCGCCGGTTGGTGTGTGGAGAGAGGAACTGGTGGATCAGGTAGCCGTGGCTGAAGGGGATTTCGACGGCGTCGAATCCCGCCTCTCGGGCGCGGCCAGCTGCCTCGCCGAACGTGCGGACATACGTGGGGATCTCCTCCAGGGTCAGCGCACGAGGAAGCACCTCGTTCGCCGGGCAGAATACGGCAGAGGCGGAGGCGCAGTCGCCCTCCGGCACGAGCTTCGGGTTGGCAACTCGACCAGCGTGGTTGATATGCGCCATCATAAGCCCGCCGGCGTCGTGGACCGCGTCGGTCAGACGCCGTAGCCCGGGGATGAGGGCGTCATCGTGGATCCCCATCTGAGTGGGGATCTCTCGCCCGTCGCGGTGGATGTACAGCGGCTCTGTGGTGATAAGCCCCACGTTCCCCTCTGCGCGCCGGAGGTAGAAGGCGACGTGGCGATCCGTCACTTCTCCCCTCTCGGTGCCATAGCCGAGCTTGATCGTTGTCATCAGCACACGATTCGGCACCGTTAGGTCCCCTATAGTCAACGGTTGAAACAGGACTTGCGTATTCATCGTCTCACTCCTTTGTCTGCGCTTTCCAGACGAATACCTCTTTCACCGTGCCGCTTGCTGTGCGTGCCTACCCCTGTGGTGC
>JAWOAQ010000162.1:0-7415 GCA_046498495.1 Salinibacter sp.
CAGGTCGGCCACTCTGAGGGTCGTGGGCTCCGGCTCGCCCCGCCCACGTCGAAGCAGGGTTCTTACCCTCGCCAACAACTCGGAGAAGGCGAACGGTTTTATCAGGTAGTCGTCCGCACCGACAAGCGGAGATCAAACGCCAGACGCAGAAACCGCCCATTCCCATAGCGCTGGTTCGGTTTTGGGTTTGCCCAAAGAGAAACGCCCGCCTGGGCCGAAGCCAAGGCGGGCGACGACACTGCAAACCCTGTGCTGCGAATCCTCTAGGGGTGGTTGTGCTCCCCGGCCTCCCCGACGACAATGCCGCAGGAGGAGTCTGTTGATCCGCGGAGTTGACCGCGGGGGCCTTGTCACCGCCCGCGCGCAGACCACCAGCATCGTCGGACCGGACGAGAGGTTGACCTGTTCGAGGGCAACCTGCGCGATCTCAGATCGGGGCCCTCTCGATCCCGGAATCCAAGGGGTGCCGGGAATCCAGGGGGGGGCCTGGAATTCGTTTGCGAGCGATGCCATTTCTGACATCCGACAAATGCCCAGGTGCAGGGCGTCCGACGGGCCATTCGCAGGGCAGTCAGGACGGAAGCCGGGCGTCTGCTTCCTGAGCGCTCCTACAGGATGATTCCCAGACCGGCGGAAACGGTGTTGCTGGCGCCGAGGGCGTAATCCACATTTACCTGAACGAGGGCGAGGGTTGCGGACACGCCGGCCAGGGCCCGGACACGGTTCGACGCGTCCTGTTCGAGCGATACGGTGGACGTTCCGCTAATCGTCTCGAACGTATAGCGTGCGTCGACCCCGAACTGCTCGTACTGCAGTCCGCCGTAGAGCGTGATGGGGACGACCGGCACGCTTTTGCTGATCTGGCCGTTCAAGGCCCATCCGCCTGCGGTCACATTCTCCTCCAGCCCTGGACCTTCCTCGCCCCCAGTAAAGGAGAGCGTCTGCCACGTGCCCTGTACGGCAAGGTTGACGGGAGAGGCAGAAATGTACTGGCTCAGGCTGTGACGCAGGGACACCCCGAAGAGAGAGAACGATCCGTACTCTCGGACGCTCGTGTTGGGGAGAAAGCGGAACTGGGCATCGGTCCCGACGACCGTCCCGGCACCGACTTGCAGAACGGCAAAGGGGGCAACAGAGGTGCTCCACAGTCCGGGCGGCAGGTCCAATTCCTCGTCGGGTGTGGCGGGGTTTCCGTCTGAGATGATTGCTTTGCCAGGGGAGGTCTCGTCCCCAAATACAGTGGGCAGCTCCTCATCGGGGTAGATAATGGTGAGCGTTTGCCCGTCGTCTGTCCTCACCTGGTCCTGGCCCAGTTGAAAAGCGGCCTCAGATCCGGTTGTGAGCGCGCCCATGCCCGTTACGCCAACGTACAGGTCGATCCCAGGAATGAGGCCCTCTCCTCCCTTGACCTCTGCGGTGCGGAAAAGACCGGCGTTCAGGTTTGCCCCGAGGGCATCGGTGAGGGGTTGCGTATAGTTATCGGCATACTGCTGACCGACCCAGTTCGTCCGTTGAGCGTGAACGGGGGCGGCTGGTAGCAGTGTGAGAAGGCCTACTGAGAAGAGTGCAACGAACGTGACGCTACGCATGGGTGGTGGGAGTCAAACTGAAGGGGAAGAAAAAAGCTAATGCTCGTTGGTCGAAAATACGGGAACGTCCCGTTCGGGTCGTCCAGCAGAGATTTCGGGACTATGCCATGAGGAGTGAATATATGCCCACTCGTTCAGCTCCACGCGCGTCTCCACGAGCGGGGGATCCACAAGTCGGGGCCGGGGTCGCCGGGCTCGTGTTATGCTGAGCCCTTCCGCCCTGCATACCTCACCCCGCCTTGCACATCTCATTCCGCTGCATACCTCATGAACCCGCGTGTGCGGCCTGGAGGGAATCTCAGCGGTGGTTCCCTTGGGGGCTGCTCGTGGGTCACCGCACATTTAAATAGGATCGAACGGATAGAATCCGTGTCGTCTTTAGGACGGTCCCTCCCCCTGTTTTTGGCCCTTTTGTCTCGCGGCGCCTCGGATGACGACCACCTCGCGGAGCGTATGGAGCGCCTGCCGTGACTGCCGGGCGTCGTGCTCCTCCCCGCCCCGGTCCTCGCGGCGGTGGGGCACGGACCGCATGATGTCGTGCGTGGGCGGGAGGGCCGGAAGCGTCTTTTCCTGGGGGGACGTCATCGAAGTGGCTTCGAGGAAAGAGAGCAGCCCATGTATTGCCACTACTATTGTCACTACGTGGTGACAAGAATTGACACCACTCCCGGGGTTTTCTTTTGTGGCGGGGGGGCGGCCTATCGGGCCGACCTGAGCATGACGATCTTCCCATTCCGGGCCCGGGTGGAGGAAAGCGACCGCCCCCAGCGGCGGCCACCTATGGAGCGTCCTGTAGAGGAGCGCTGGCAGGTGCTCGCCAGGCAAGCCGAGGAGATGAAAGCCCACGACGAAGAACCGCGTGGCAAGCGCGCTGGGGAGCAACGAGAAGCTGTATGCGACTACGATACCGGGGAGGGGACTGACCGGGGGGTGTCCCTGCCTTCCGGCCCAATCGAGCCAGGACGCAACAAAGCCTTCCTCTTCTGTCACGCCTCCGTCCCAATGGGCCCCAGAAAAGATGGCAAACGCGACGTGGACACGGGCGGCAACATATCACGACCCCGTCACCTTAGGCGGTCGGCCCCCCGGCGGCATGCGCAACAGTGAGCGCGCTTCATCGATTTAGGAGAAAACCCCACAGACCTGACTCCGCATATTCGAGGCCCTGCATGTCCACGCGTGTCCCGGCGTTCTTGAGCAATCTCTTGAGCAACCTTTCGTCATCTGCGTCTTGGCTTCTCGCGCCCGCCACCGTTGCGGCCGTCCTCCTCGCTTCGGCCGTCCCCCTGGCTGCGCATGCCAATCTCGCCGCGGATGCCAAAGGCACAGCGGCCTCGGCCCCGGCAACAGGCGCTCCGGCCGGTCCCCCGGCAGAAACGAGCGGCCCTGGGAGTCTCGTCTCTTCTTTTGCGCCGATGATCCGCTCCGGTCCCATGACGCGTTCTGAACCGATGATGCTTTTCAACTTCGAGAACACGGGCGAGGCCCAGTGGCGTGTTGAGAACGACGGCGTGATGGGCGGGCGCTCGAAGGGTTTCGTTGAGGTCGCCGAGAGCACGCTTGTGTTCACCGGAGAGGTTGTCACCGAAGGGGGCGGATTCACGTCAGTTCGGGCGGCATCCGAGGCTGACCTTTCGGACTACGACGGGATCGAGCTCCGCGTCCGCGGCGGGGGGCGCACGTTTGAGCTGGATGTGAGCGACGGGACCCGAAGCCGAGGGCGTGAGGTGAGCCGGCGCGGGCCGGTCCCGACAGGCGAATCATGGGAGACGGTCCGCGTCCCGTTCGCTGCGCTGGAGGAGAGCGCCCACGGAGAACCCGTGAACGTCGCCCCCCTTGACCTCTCGGCCGTGAAGTCGATCGGGATCTATATCATCGACGGGACCGACGGCCCGTTCCGGCTTGAAGTGGATTGGATCCGGGCCTACCGCGAGGAACCGTAAGGCGAGCTCCCCAGCCAATAACGTTGCGAATGCCAATATGGCTACCCTCGAAGAGCACCACGCCAGAGTTCGGGGACCCGGTGGGAGGAGAGTCCATCGTCGTGGGGCGAAGTTGTCGATCAAAATGGCGCCTCTGCCCTTTGGGCACCTATCAAGAAGCCCCTGACCCGCCGAAGAGAGCCTGAGGCGTTTTTTTGGACTTTGTATTGACCCAATGTTAAGAATTACTCAAGGGCGAAGCTTCGTCCTTCCATGAAGAAGAACATGAACACTATTCGTTCCGGGGCGATGCCGAGCTCGTAGGCGGAGCGCCTGCTCTCCATTCACCAGGAGAGCGGTCCGTCTTAAGTATCCCAATACGCCTCCTCATCATGACCCCCAAACGTTCTGAGGTTCTTCCAAAAGGTCCCGTGCTCCTGGATGGGGGCGTCGGCACGGAAATTTCCCGGCGTGGATATGAGGAGCGGCATCCCTCCATCGGGCCCGCAAATGCTCTTCTGACGGATCCGACCCTCGTCCAGTCGGTCCACGAGGACTATCTCCGGGCCGGGGCAGACATCATCACGACCAGCACGTACTCAACCCCGAGGGACCGATTGGAGGAGGTGGGACTCACCGGGCAGGTCGAGGCGATCAACCGCCGGGCCGGTCAACTGGCCGAGCAGGCCCGCCAGGAGACGGGAAACGACGCCCTCATCGCAGGGTCGCTTCCGCCCATCCGAGGAAGCTACCGGCCAGATTGGGTTGGAGACAGAGACGAACTGGAGCCCCAGTACCGCGAGCAGGCCCAGCTTCTTGCGCCCTACGTCGACCTTTTTCTCTGTGAGACCATGTCGCGGGTGCGGGAGGCCCAGGCTGCCCTCGCAGGAGCCGAAGCGACGGAGTTGCCCGTGCTGGTCTCCTACACGATCCCGGACACACCGGCCGGCAACGCAGAGGAGCCGTCCCTCCGAAGCGGGGAACCGCTCAGCGAGGCCGTGCAGGCCCTGGCGGACCACCGGGCCGAGGGCGTTCTCCTGAACTGTTCGATTCCCGAACGCATCACGGCGGCGATGCCATTTCTTCGCGACGCCACGGAGCGGCCGATTGGCGGCTACGCGAATGCGTTCACGGGCATTCCCGAGGGGTGGAACGAAAAGACGGACGCCACCCCCGACCGCCGAGAGGACCTCGGCCCTGAGGCGTATGGGGCACACGCGCAGGAGTGGATCGCATCCGGCGCGCAGATCGTGGGCGGCTGCTGCGAGGTCGGCCCCGCACACATTGCTCACCTGCGTGAGATTATTGATCGTGCAGCGGACGCTCGCGGTGCGGGCTCCGAGGCCTGACCTTCGCCTGAAGGGCCTTCCCCCTGATTCCGCTGGGCGTCCCAAACGATACAGCCCAAACGGCGCAGCAGGAGCGAGAGGATGGTCTAAGCGGTGTGAACGCGGCCGGCCGTCGTCGCGTCCCGCTTCGGACCACGGTGGGTGATTGGGACCGCCCGCTGCAGTCAGCCGACGGGGCCAAAAGCGAGGGACCGTGCAGATTGTGAACGTCACCGGGACGTTACGGGGCGTTACGTGGGGATTACGCGTGCATGGACCCCTTCCCCACGGCCTGGGGTACGTCAACTGACATTCTGTTTCCCCAATGGAGTGGCCTCGGCGGGGACGGTGTGTTGGCACGTTCGAAATTTGCTTCCTTACCCTCAGCTTTTGCTATGCACGCGTCCCCACGATCCGCCTCCACGCCTTTCCCCCTTCGGCTTCTCTCCATCGCCATGCTGGCGATGGGCGTTCTGTTTTGGACCGGCTGCGACAGTGGCGGGTCTGACATGGAAGAGGAGACAGAAGAACTTCGAAAGATCAGCTACGAACTTACGTCCCAGTCCAACGACGGCGCCCTTCCGGAAGGGGTCGGTGGCACCGTGACCTTTTGGGAGATCAGTGCCGGCCAGACCGTCGTTACGCTTGAACTGGACGAGGGCGAGGGAGGCACGGGGACGGATGTGGCCCACCCGGCCCACATCCATGAAAACAGCGCCTCGGAGGGTGGGGATATTTCCATCTACCTGACCCCGATTGACGGCAGCGGCGGCGCTGGCACCAGCGCACGCGTTGTGAACCAGTCGATCGATGATCTCGCCGACTTCAACGGTCACGTCAACATCCACGAGAGTGTCGAGAACCTCGGCACCATCGTGTCGCAGGGCGACATTGGGTCCAACGCCGAAGGTGAAGAGGACGAAGGCCTGGAACTGACCGCGAATCCGCGCTCGGTCACGTACGACCTGGCAGCCGAGACAAACGACGGTGAGGTGGCGCCGGACGGCATTCCGGCTCAGGTGTCGTTTCAGGAGCTTACCGACGACCTGACCTTCGTTGCCTTGGCCCTGGACACGAATGGCGCGACCGGCGCGAACGTGTCGCACCCGGCCCACATCCACGCCTCGTCCGACGGGGAGATTGAGTACTTCCTGAGTCCGATTGACGGGACGGACGAGTCGGCCGTCAGTGGCAAGCTCGTAAACGCCTCCTACGACACCCTCACCGAATTTGAGGGCTACGTCAACATTCACGAAAGCATCGCCAACCTCGATGTGATTGTCTCCCAGGGCGACGTGGGGGCAAGCGCGGAAGACGACGGCGGGAGCGACCCCGAGGGCGGATACTAAGTCGGTTTGACACTCTCCGGCTTAGGCCGAACGTCCAACGGGCCCTCTTCTTCTGCTCTGCCCAGCATCACAGGCATAGGAACCCGTTTGGCGAACCAGGGCTCAGCCCCATGGCGTCACGAGCGCCCGTCGTGCCAGAGCACGGCGGGCGTTTTCTGTTGGGGATCGTTCGGCGCGAACGAACCACCCGGACCCCACCCACGATCAATCCGGAGAGGACACGAGATGACAATGAGCTGAGATGGAGTGACCTGGATGGAGTGACCTGGATGGAGTGACCTGGATGGAGTGACCTGACGAGTGGGGTCGGACAAACCAGCGTCGAAGGTCCACCCTTCTCTCTCAACTTCAGGTTCCGCGTCGAGATGCGTCCTAAGGTCCACGCCCCCGCGCTTCCTTCCCTCACGCAGGTTTCTCATCGTCAGAACGAGGCGCCTCGTCAGGCTCCTCAACCTCCGCCCGACAAGCCCATCTGTCATCAGGCCGTCAGGGTCAGTGGGGTCGTCCCATCGCCCCTCCAGCGCGTGGAGGGACACGAGACGAACGTCCCCGTCGGGCCGAGTGGTTGCCCTCGAAGACGGCCAGCATGACCGAACGCAACTTCCGTGCTAGCGAGAGTTGAGCCGCTACGCATCCTCCCTCGCACAGGGAAGCCGGACTGTGAACCGGGTCCCTCGACCTTTCTCGGTGTCGATTTCGATGCGACCGTTCATTCGTTCGGTGGCCTGCTTTACGATCGCCAGCCCCAATCCGACGCCCTCGTACTCCCGCCCGAGGCCCTCGGACTCCTGCCGGAACGGCTCAAAAATGTGCGGAAGCGCCGCCGTGCCGATGCCAATGCCCGTGTCTTCAACCTCAAGAATCGCGGCGTCGACATCGGACCGCATCCGAACCGCGACTTCGCCTCCGCCCTCGGTGTATTTGATGGCGTTTTGGATCAGGTTGCGCGCAACGAGCTCCACGCCCCCGGCGTCGGCCCGGGCCCATACCGGCGTCTCGCCCATCTCGACATGCAGCGCAATGCCTTTCTCGTCGGCCGCGGACTGGAGGTCGCCAACGATAGGCCGGACCTCCGCGGGCAGGTTGATCGGCTCTGCAGAGAGTGTGCGCCCTCCGCCCTCCAGCTTCGTTATATTTAAATTATATCTTGATATTTATTATTGGTAAATTGAAAAAGAATTATAATTACAAGAATCACTATGTTTCGTATTGTAACGAGATTTACTC
>JAWOAQ010000190.1:0-4493 GCA_046498495.1 Salinibacter sp.
TGAATCTCCCGGAGACGGATCGATACACCCAAACCTACCAGGAGATGATTGATCAGATCATTGTGCTTATGGGCGGACGCGTTGCGGCGGACCGACTACGACCTGAGCCGGCACGAGGAGTACTCGGGCAAGAAGATGTCGTACTACGACCCGTGGGAGGAGGAGCGCTACACGCCGTACGTCGTGGAGACGTCCACCGGCCTCGACCGCACGCTCTTCATGCTCCTCTGCGATGCGTACTACGAGGAAGAGGTGAAGGGCGACACGCGCTCGGTCCTCCAGTTTCACCCGAAGGTGGCGCCGATCCGCGCGGCCATCTTCCCGCTCATGGACAAGGAGGGCCTGCCCGACATTGCCCGCGACATCGAGGACGACCTCAACCAGCACTTCAACGTCCGCTACGACGATCGAGGCTCGATGGGCAAGCGGTACCGCCGGCAGGACGAGGCGGGCACGCCGTTCTGCATCACCGTCGACTTCGACACGCTCGACGACCAGACCGTGACCGTCCGCGACCGCGACACGATGGAGCAGGACCGCGTGGCCATCGACCAGCTCGCCACCTACATCTTCGACCACACGAAGAACTGGGAGGCGGACAGGTAGAGAGTGAAGGATAGAGCGGTACGGAGCGCGGATCCGCGGGGCCTCGCGGATGTCTCCGTCTGGCGGGGGCACCTCAGGCGTTGGCCCCCGGCTGTGCGGCCGCTGGCCTATTTTGGCTGCGGAGAAAAGGGGGGAGTGAGGCAAGCGGCTCTCCACGAGACGGGTTGGTTCCGTGACGCCCGTCCCCGACGAGCCCCCGCTCGCTGGCCGGCGGGCCGTCCACAACATCGGCCTCCTGATACGTCTTCGGCGTGACCCCCACATGGCTTTTAAACGTTGTGATGAAGTGGCTCACGCTGCTGAAGCCGAGGTCGTAACTCACATTCGTGATCGTCTGGTTGGGATCCCGGAGCAGACGTTGAGCCCGCTCCATCCGCTGTAGGGTCACGTACTGCAGCGGCGTGACGCCAAGTGTGTCGCGGAAGTAGCGGTAGAACGTGGACCGACTCATGCAGGCCACCTCGGCCAGTTCGTCGACGGAAACGTGTCGATCGAGGTGGTCGTGAACGTGCTGCACCGCTGCGCCCAGTCCGTTCGAAGGCGCCGTTTCGTCCGGCCGGGCGAGCAAGAGAGCCCGGGCCTCCGTCTCCAGCATCCGGACGACGAGCGCGGTCGCATTCAGATCGATGAGCACGTCACGGTATGGGGAGGGATCGGAGCAGAGGGACGCGAGCGTGCGGAGTGATTGCTCGATGGCCGGCGTGTGTTTGAAATGAACGTACTCGTCCGGAGGGGGCCGGGAGACGGCATCAAGCGCACTGAAAACGGACTCGTCCACGCAGTCCACCACCTGCTGTACCGTATCCGGATTCATCTCCACGGTGATGAAAGTCGCAGGCGCTTCCGTCGCCGCCTCGCGCACGTCGATGCAGAGGCCTTCCCCCGGTGGTACGACGAGGGACTCCCCCGGCAAAAAGTCGAGCGGCTCCCCTTTCCCAGAGTGAACCCGACCGCGTCCGGAAATCATCCCGCAATACAGAAGGGTTGGAGCATGTAGGGGGACGGCCCGAGCGGGCCGGGACATGACGTACGCCGAAAACGGAAGGGTCATGCCCCCCATGCTCGTTCGGTGTTCGACGAGAACGTGTAGGGACGGGGCGTTGCCAAGAGAGGAGCAGTCGGACATGCGGCGGAAGAAAAGAGAAGGAAGCCGACGGAAGCGTCGCGCCCGGCCCTCAAATTGAGACGATCACGGCATCGTCTGGCACGAAGACGAGAGCAAAATTTGGAAGCGCTTTTTAAATTACTTCATCCAATCGTCAAAGTTTCTCCACAGGCCCCATGACGCCATGATCCACGATCGTCCCCTTCTTCAGGACACCTACGACAATTACATCGGTGGGCGCTTCGTGCCCCCCGTCGACGGCGAATACTTTGACAACGCTTCTCCCATTGACGGGGAGACGTACTGTCGGGTTGCTCGCTCCAACAAGAAGGATGTTGACCGGGCCGTGGACGCTGCCCACGACGCCGCTGAAGCCTGGGGGCAGATGCCTGCCGCCGAGCGGGCCAACATTCTCAATAAAATTGCCGACCTTACGGAAGAAAACCTCGAATTCCTCGCGCTGGTTGACACGGTAGACAACGGAAAACCCATTCGGGAGACGCTGAACGCAGATCTGCCGCTCGTCGTGGACCACTACCGATACTTTGCTGGCGTCATTCGGGCCGAAGAAGGCTCCATGTCCGAGCTCGACAAGGACACCGTCGCGCTACACGTCCCCGAACCGTTGGGGGTCGTCGGGCAGATCATTCCGTGGAACTTTCCGCTCCTGATGGCGACCTGGAAGATTGCTCCGGCCCTCGCGGCGGGCAACTGCACCGTTGTAAAGCCTGCCGAGCAGACGCCTGTTTCCATTATCGAGTGGCTGAAGCTGATCGATGAGGCGGATCTCCTTCCGCCCGGCGTCCTCAACGTGGTGCAGGGCTACGGGCCGGAGGCCGGAAAGCCGCTTGCGCAGTCGGACCGGATCGCGAAGGTGGCCTTCACGGGCGAAACGACGACCGGCCGTCTCGTCATGCAGTACGCCTCCGAAAACCTCATTCCCGTGACGATGGAGCTGGGCGGCAAGAGCCCGAACGTCTTCTTCGAGAGCGTCATGGACGCGGACGACGCATACCTGGACAAGGCATTAGAAGGGGCCGCCATGTTTGCCCTCAACCAGGGCGAGGTGTGTACCTGCCCGTCTCGCATTCTCGTTCAGGAGTCGATTGCCGACGAGTTTACCGAGGCCGTTGTGGAACGCGTCAAGAACATCCGCGTCGGGAACCCGCTCGATACTGAGACGCAGGTCGGTGCGCAGGCCTCGAACGATCAGTACGAGAAGATCCAGAACTACTTCGAGGTCGGGCGCGAAGAGGGCGCAGAGGTGCTGGTGGGCGGCAAGGTGGCGAAGCCGCGCGGCGTGGCGGTGGCGGCCGGGGGGGACGGCGAGCCCGCCAACAAGGGCTACTACATCGAGCCCACCATCTTCCGGGGCCACAACCAGATGCGCGTCTTCCAGGAGGAGATCTTCGGCCCGGTGACGAGCCTCACCACCTTCAAGGACGAAGAGGACGCCATCGAGATCTCCAACGAGACGCTGTACGGCCTCGGTGCGGGCGTCTGGACCCGGGATGCGCATCAGCTCTACCGCGTGCCCCGCGCCATCAAGGCGGGCCGCGTATGGGTGAATTGCTACCACCTGTACCCGGCGCACGCAGCGTTCGGCGGCTACAAGAAGAGCGGATTCGGTCGGGAAAACCACAAGATGATGCTCAGCCACTACCGCCAAACGAAGAACATGCTCGTCAGCTACGACAAGGAGCCAATGGGCTTTTTCTAGACCTTGAGAGATACCGCCTCGATGAGTGTGGAAGGGGGACGGGCCGGCCTCAGTGGCCGCCTGTCCTCCTTTCATTTCTCCGTTCTGGACCGGAGAATCGCATCAGCACGGCTCAACGGGGGCAGCGTCGGGCCAATTCTCTGCTCGTCGAGTCCTCCCTCAACAGTCGCGTCGAAATGGCGGCGCCACGCATCCGATTTCCGTCCCCGACTCGCCTCTGCTACTGTTATGTCTTCTTCTCCGCCCCGCGTCGTTGCCACGGAAGACGCGAAAGCTGTAATCGATAAGCTCCGTGAGCGCTACGGTGCGCTGATGTTTCACCAGAGTGGGGGATGCTGCGACGGCTCCTCGCCGATGTGCTTCGAGGACGGCGACTTTCGTCTCGGCACGAGCGACGTGTACCTGGGCGACATCCACGACTGTCCGTTCTACATGGCCCACGACCAGTTCGAGTACTGGAAGCACATGCAGCTGACCATTGACGTGAAGGAGGGGCGGGGGGCGAGCTTCTCGCTGGAGATTCCACTGGGGGTTCGCTTCGTAGTGCGCTCGCGGTTGTTCTCTGACGAGGAGTCCGCGAGCCTTCCGCCCGTAGAACGCGTCGACGCGTAATGTCGGACATCGGGGGGCGCGCTGCCCGATTCAAAGCCACCTGAACCGGGCGCAGCCCTTGGGTTCGTCCGCAGCCCACGCCGCCGGCTACAGATCGGGCTGTGGTTCTGCAAAGAGAGCGGACGACCCAGAGTCCGCGTTTTCGAGGGGGAAGGGGCAGGGACGCGCCCAATCAGAGATGAATGACCTCTTGCTGGGACAACGCACGGATGTCCTCGTCGGTGCGATCGAGGCGGGTACGAAGGAGGGAGGCCGTGTGCTCGCCGTAGTGGGGCGGGGGCGCAAGCGAAGAAGCCTCCCCATCCGGGTACGGAAATGCGGTTTGCTGAAGGCCCGCCGGGCCGTCTTCTGGACGGAGTACCATGTTCTGCGCCGTCTTCGAGCAGCCGACGGCGCAGAACATGGTACTCCGTCCAGAAGACCGCCCGGCGGGCCGTCAGCAAACCGCAT
>JAWOAQ010000120.1:0-3143 GCA_046498495.1 Salinibacter sp.
GAACAGCACGCGCGCCCGCTGGTCGCCGCTCGCCCGGGTATTGCGCTGGAAGGGGTCGTCCTCGTAGCTGCCCTCGATTCGCAACTCGACGCCCATATGCTGAGGCGGGCCGAACCGGGCGGCGAGGTGAGCGCCGTACGGCACGTCGTGGTGATCGCCCACGGCCTGGTCCGAGAACGTGGGCTGGGTGCTGCCGAACAGGCTCAGGTCGTAGCGTTGATCTGGGGTCGCGTTCCACCGGACGGTTGTCGTCAGGTCGCCTTTGAGCCGGGTGGCCTCGTAGCGGGGCCCGGCGCGGCCGGGCAGGTCGCTTCGATTCGGGCCGCCCAGGGCGGCGGCTGTCGTAATCCACTCAAACCCGGAGGACGAAACCGTGTTGACGCGAAACCGGCCGTCGATGGGGGCGAGGGCTGGATTGAGGACGGTGGTGTCGAGCCGCGTGGCGACGGCGGTGGGCCGCTCGGGCGCCGGCGTCGTGGCCACGATCACAAACCGAATCTGTTCACCGCCGGGGGCGAGGCTGCGGAGCCACCCGCGCAGTTCGCGCGCGTTATGGGAGGCGTCGGACGCGGTGCGGATGCCGGAGTAGGCGTTTGTCATCGACACGTCGAACCACGAGGCCACGTCGACGACGGTTTCGACGCCGCGCACCTGCTTGCAGGGCCGTTCGTCGAAGAGCCGACCGCGCGACTGCCGGTCGTCGTCGGAGCCGGGGTCCAGGCGGGCGCACTCCAGCCCGTCGGGCACGGCCACGTCGAAGGCATCCGCGGTGGGGGGGCGGATAATGAGCAGCTCGTGTTCGACCGCGGAGGACGAGGCGGCGCCCCGCACCGCCCGGTCGCTCACCTGCACGTCCACGAGCTGGCCATCGGCCACGATCATGGCGTGCTGCAGGTTGACGGCAACCCCGAGGCTGCGGTCGGTGTACTGGATCGCGTCGAGGTCGGCGGGACGCGGAATGCGAAGCACGCCGAGCGGTTCGTCGGGGGCGTCCTCCACGGATTGTCCTTGACGGACGTGCTTGTAGGACACGGTGGCCGGCTGCACGATGTCGGCGCCGCGTCGGATTTCAATCTCGGTGCCGGAGAGGGTGGGGGCCACGGGCTCCTGGGCATGGCCGGCGGGCGCCAGAAGCAGGGTCCATAGCACAAGAAGGCTGCCGGACACGACGGGGGATCGCGCCCAAGGTATTTGGGACAGTCGCAAGGTCATGGGAAGATCGAGGGCAAAGGGGGAGGGCAGACCCCTCGCATCGGAAGACGGGAGGGACAAGAAAAGATACACCGTTTCCTTGGGCCGCTGCGCGCGGTCCGGCGCGTCGCCGGTGGACCTTTGCGGCGTCTGGCGTGCGCTTTTCAGTCGTCCGCCCCGTCGTGTCCGGCGCAGGCCCAGGTCATCATTCGAGGGCAGGGGGCGGTGCCCATCCCCACGACACGGGCGCGGAGGGGCGCCCCGGGGGGCCGAGGGCAGGGCCCCGAGCGGCCGGCAGGATGTGGTCGCGCAGGAGGCGAAGAACCTGCCCGTTGTGGTTGGAGCCGGTCGGGCGGGAGCCAATCGACGAGGTGACAGCCACGACCAGGTCGAGCCGGGGCACCACGAAGACGTACTGGCCGCCGTACCCCCACGCAAACGCCACGCGCTCCTCGCCCATCGTGCGGGTGAACCAGAGGTAGCCGTACTGGTGGTCGCGGTAGGTGGAGCGGACGTAGGTCCGCCAGGAGCGGGTGACCCAGTCGGCCGGCAGCACGCGCGTGCCGTTGAGTGTGCCGCGGTTCAGGTAGAGCTGGCCAAAGCGGAGCAGCCCGCGCGGCGGAAGGGCCATGTTGTTGCCCCCAAAGTAGTAGCCCTGCGGGTCCTGCTGCCAGCTGCGGATTGTGGTGCCGAGTGGGTCGAAGAGCTGCTCCTGTGCGAAGGCCCGGAGGGACTGCCCGGTGGCCTTGGCGAGCACGACGCCCAGGAGGTGCGTGTTGCCGGTGCTGTAGATCATGTCGCCGCCGGGGCGGTCCACCATCGGACGCCGGAGGGCATCGGCCACCCAGTTGGGGCTGCTTACCCAGGCGCCGTAGTTGCCAAAGCTGGTGGATTCAAGGCCGGTCTGCTGCGTGAGCAGGTTCCGAATCGTGATGGTCTGCTTGCGAGGGGCGTCGGCCAGGAGGTCCGGGAAGAAGGGACCGATCGGCTGGCGAACGCCGTCGAGATGCCCCTCCGCAATCGCGATGCCCGTGAGGGCGCTCAGTACACTTTTGCTGGCCGACTTGAGGTTGGCGCCCTGTGCGGGCGTCATGCCGCCGAAATACACCTCGGCCACCGTCGTGTCGCCCCGCGCCACGAGGAGGCTGGTGAGGGGCGGGGCGAGGGCCTCGGCGCGGGCCACCGCGTCGGCCAGTGCCACGGAGTCGAAGCCATGCGCTGTGGGCGGGTGTGCGCGCCACGTCTCGGAGTGCTGGCCAAGGGCAGCGGCGGGCCACAGCACGAGGAGAAGCACCGGGGCCCAGCATGGGCACCAGCCGGGAACCGGCTCACGGCGGCGGGCGGGTGGGGAACCTGGGCGGGACACGGTGGAGAGTGGAGACAAGGGCAATGAATGAGCAGGCGCGTACTGCCCGACCCGGACGCATGTTCGGGAGACGCCGCCATTTCAGAATCCGGACGCCCGGGCGGGGCGATTGCCATTCGAGCCAACTGGGGATAAATTGTCCAGGCGTCGACGTTTCTTCAACCCGTCCATTCCGCGAATGCTTACGCCTCACGCTCGCGTTTCGTGTCTCGCTCTCCTCCTCGTCCTGGGGGGCATCCTCACCGGTGCCGAGATGCCTGCATCGTCAACTGCCCCTTCTGCCGCCCCTCCAGCCGCCACGGCGCCGACGCCCGAGTACGCCGAAAACGGGATGGTCGTCTCCGCGAAGCGCCGGGCCTCGGCGGCGGGCGCGGCGATGCTGGAGCAGGGGGGGAACGCCGTCGATGCGGCCGTGGCCACCGGCTTTGCGCTGGCCGTGGTGCATCCCTATGCCGGCAACATCGGCGGGGGCGGCTTTATGGTGATCCGGCAGCCGGACGGAGAGGTCACCACGATCGACCACCGCGAAGATGCCCCCTCCGGCGCCACGCAGGAGGTGTATCTCGACGACGAAGGGGACGCCGTC
>JAWOAQ010000132.1:0-3691 GCA_046498495.1 Salinibacter sp.
AGGGCCACTTCGACGTGCAGGGGGCGCCCCCAGAGGGGGTTTTTCTGAATCGTATGAGTGCCTCCTCCCACACCCGCGGCCACACGGCGGGCGTGGAGCATACGCGCCAGCTGCTGGCGTGGCTGGAGCGGCACGGCCGCCGCGTTATCAACGGGCGCAACGCCTTCGAGCTGGAGGTGAGCAAGGTCAAGCAGCATCTGGCGCTGGAGCAGGTGGGCCTCCGCACGCCCGCCACCCGGGCCGTCGCCGGCGGGCCGGAGGCGCTCCTCCGGGCCGCACAGGACGTCCCCACACCCTTCGTCACCAAGCACAACCGCGGCGGCAAGGGCCTGGGCGTGCAGCTCTTCCGCACCCGCGAGGCGTTTGCCGACTATGTTCGGTCCGACGACTTCGAGACACCGCCCGCCCACGTCACCCTCCTGCAGCAGTACGTCGAGTCCGCCGACGAAAGCATCACCCGCTGCGAGTTTGTGGACGGCGAGCTGCTCTACGCCATCCGGTCCGACACCAGCGAGGGCTTTGAGCTGTGCCCCGCCGACGCCTGCCGCACCGACGAAACCTGCGCGATCGACGGCGACGACTCGCTCTTCTCGCTGCGCGAGGACGTGCCGACCGAGCTGGTAGAGCGCTACCAGACATTTCTCGACCGCGAAACCATCGACGTGGCCGGCATCGAGTTCATTGAGGACGAGCAGGGCCGACACTGGACCTACGACGTGAACGGCACCACCAACTATTCCCCAGAGGTCGAGGAAAAACACGACCTCGACGGCATGGCCGCGGTCGCCGATCTCCTGCAGCGCGAGCTTCGGGCCGCGGCGTCCGGCGAGTACGTCCCCTCCTGACTTCTCGACCCAACGCTCTCACCTTCACCCTTCTAACCTTCAACCTCCCAACCTTCAACCCACAACCGTGATTGACCTTGGCATCTGGCTTCCCATCTTCGGTGGCTGGCTCCGCAACGTGCAGGACGAGGGCATGGCGCCCACGTTCGAGTACAACAAGCGCGTGGCGCAGGCGGCCGACGACGCGGGTTTTTCGACCATCCTGATTCCGGAGCTCAATCTGAATGACATTGAAGGGCCCACCGCGCCCAGCCTGGAGTGCTGGACCACCACGGCGGGCCTTGCGCCCGTCACCGACGATATTCGCCTTATGTCGGCCATCCGCCCGGGCTTCCGGCAGCCGGCCGTGACGGCCAAGATGGCGGCCAACATCGATCGCATGAGCGGGGGCCGCTTTGAGCTCAACCTCGTCTCGGCCTGGTGGGAGGAGGAGATGAAGATGTACGCCGGCCACTGGCTCGACCACGACACGCGGTACGACCGCTCCCGCGAGTTCGTGCAGATCATGAAGGGCGTCTGGCAGAACGACACCTTCTCGTTCGACGGCGACTTCTACACCGTTGAGGGCACTGTGCTGGAGCCGAAGCCGGTGCAGGGCAGCATTCCGGTCTATGCCGGGGGCGGCTCGGAGGAAGGCCGCAATATGATCGCCAATCACTGCGACCACTACCTGATGCACGGCGGCTCGGTGGACAAGATCGCCGGCGACATCGAGGACATGCGCGAGCGGCGGGCCGCAGCCGGCGGCGACCCCGACGCGATGGAGTTCGGCATGGCCGCGTACGTCATCTGCCGCGACACCGAGGAGGAGGCGCAGGCCGAGCTCGACCGCATCACCACCGTCGACCCCGAGGCCGAGGGCTTCGACAGCTACGAGGAGTTCGTGGAGCACTCGGAGCTCGACTCGGAGGTCGACCTCAAGGACTACTCCGTCTCGAACCGTGGCCTGCGGCCCGACTTCGTGGGCACGCCGGAGCAAATCACGGAGAAGCTACGCGCCTACGCCGACGTGGGGCTCGACCTCGTGCTCCTGCAGTGCAGCCCCATGCTGGAGGAGGTGCAGCGCCTCGGCCGCGACCTCATTCCGAAGCTGGACGCGGCGGGCGTCGCCGCGCGGTAGATCCGCCGGTGCGAGCTACTCCCATACGAACCGGCCGCCCTCCTGCACCGCCTCGCCGTCGAACTCAATGCGACCGTCCGAGGTGTCGAGAATCATGTCGACGTGGACGGCGCTGTCATTGCCCGTGCGGTCCTCGCCCACGTTGGCGTCGTAGGCGCGGCCCAGGGCCAGGTGGACGGTCTCGCCCATCTTCTCGTCGAAGAGCATATTCTTGGTGAACCGGTCGATCTCGCGGTTCGTGCCGATGCCGAGTTCGCCGAGGCGGCGGGCGCCCTCGTCGGTGTCGAGCAGGTCGTCGAGCGCCTCCTCGTTCCGTTCGGCGGCCGACTCGACCACCACCCCGTCCTCGAACCGGAGGCGCACACCCTCCATCTCGCGCCCCTGATGGATGAGCGGCTTGTCGAAGTGGACGGTGCCGGTCACGCTGTCGGGGATCGGGGCGGTGAAGACCTCGCCGCTCGGCATGTTGTGGCGGCCCGACGAGTTGATGGCGTGCATGCCGTCCACGCTCATCTGGACGTCGGTTTCGCCCGCCACGACGCGGACCGTGCGCGCCTCCTCCAGGCGCTGCCGGAGCTCCTCCTGCCGTTCCTCGACGGCCGCCCAGTCGCGCAGGATGGCACCGTAGACGAAGTCGCGGTACGCTGCGAGCGGCAGATCCGCCTTCTGGGCATGGGCGTGGGTCGGGTGCTGGGTGAGGCACCACCGTTTCGAGAGCCGCTCCTCAATGATCGGCTTCGTGACGCGGGACCGGGCGGCCATCGTCGCTCCGGGCACGTCGCTGAGTGCCGCCAGGTTGGTGCTCGACCGAATGTGGATGACCGCGTCGCTTGCCTCGTAAAGCGCCAGCGTGTGCTCGGGCAGCGAGAAGTCGCCGTCGTGGGCCTTCAGGTACGCCCGCGACGCCTCGCCCGACGTGTACAGCGTGATCGGGTTGGCGCCCCGCGTGCCGATCTCACGCTCCAGGGCCACAAGCAGCTCGTGGGCGTCGGGGCCGGCGGAGACGACGACGTTGTCGTCGCGCTGAATACCGGTTGACCAGTCGGCGAGAATCTGGGCGTGTTCTTCGACGCGAGGGTCCATGGGCGGAAGGGAATTTGTTTGGGGCAGCGAGGCGGATGTTGGGCGCATCTGGGATGCCTGTCGAACACGGGTGGAAACGGGCCGTGTTCGGGGGCGACAATGGAACTCCCGAATATTTTTCAGGATGGGAAACCGTGGATGCGCCCGGGGCGTCTTCCGTGCTTTGATTTCTTCACGCCCTCGTTCTGTTCGGTAATGTCTTCATCGCATCGGTTCATTCTTCGCCTCGAAGGGGGTGGTCCTCGTGGCCGCCGTATGAGCCTACTGTTGTGTCAAACCTCAATGTTGTGTTTGTCATCCCGGCCAAGCCCCGAGGGCTTTCGGGGCGCCGAGCCGGGATCGATCCAGCCAACTCAATGGGGCTCGACTGAGTAGGAATGGCCCTGTGGGGGGCAGAGCGGAACCCGGAGTGCTCTCTTCTACCGCTGTATAGATCCCGGATCTCCGCTCGCACGCTCGCTCCGCCCGGGATGACAGGGGGCGATTTTTCTGTGCAAGAATCACGGTTGACACGGCACTACGCTGTGCTCGGGGCCTCGTGGGGGCTCTTCGCGGCACTCCTGCTGGCCCCGGACATCAGTATGGTCGGGTATGCCTGGGACCCGCGGGTCGGGGCGGCGGCCTACAACGTGGTGCACACCTC
>JAWOAQ010000136.1:0-4342 GCA_046498495.1 Salinibacter sp.
GTGCTCATCACGCTCTCCCGGTGGAGAAGCCGGACGCGTTTAACGCCCTGGTAGACGACTTCTTGCGTCGTGTGGACGGTTCGGACGCTGAGAAGACCGACGTGTCGGAGGGCGTCCGGCCGGTCACGGAGGAGATGTCATCGGGGGGATCGGCCGCGACTCAGGAGACCGAGTAGGCCGGAGAAGAGCGCCGATCCGATAATGGCCCAGAGCAGGGGGAAGGTTTCCCCGCCGATGGTGATGGGAAACGGCTCCGGCATGCCGAGCTGGCGCGCCAGCCAGAGGCCCAGCAGGGCCCCGATGAAGCCAACGACAATCGACATCAGGCAGCCGCCCAGGGAATAGCCCGAGAGGGCCTGCCCGAGTCCCCCCGCAATGGCGGCGATGAGGAGGAGAAGAAGAAGGCCGAGAAGAGACATGGGGCCACCGACTGAGAGAAGGGAACGCGTGGGAAGGGACTGGAAGATAGCCCACGGGGGCGTGAACACCCAAACCGGCGACGGCTTCGCGCGGCGGCCGCCGTCGTCAGTGCACGTAGCTACCTGCGTTGACGTCGATCGTCGTGCCGGTGGCGTGGTCGGCCTGCCCGCTGGCCAAGAAGGCCACGAACGGGGCGATGTCCTCCGGCTCTGTGAGCTGATTGAGCGACAGGTCGCTCGTGGCGTGTTCTTCGCCGTACGTGTCGATGAAGTCCTGTGCCATGTCCGTTCGCGTAAAGCCGGGGGCAAGCGTAAAGGCTTTCACGCCATCATCGCCGAATCCGCGGGCAATGGAGCGGGTGAGAGCCACGAGCCCGGCTTTGGAGGCGGCGTAGCTCATGTAATCGGGCGTGTCGCCGCGAAAGGCGGCCCGGGAGGCGACGCTGATGATGCGTCCGTCGCCCCGAGATCGGAAGTGGGGCAGGGCATGGCGACACAGGAGCTCCGGGGCGCGCAGGTTGATGTGCATTGTGTCGTTCCAGTCAGCGGCCCAGTCGTTCGTGTCGGCCTTGAGGGGCATGGAGCGGGCCACGCCGGCATTCAAGACGAGAGTGTGGAGGCGGCCGTAGGCGTCGAGCACGTCGTCGATGAGGCGATCCGTAGTCGCAAGGTCCGTAAGATCGGCCTGGAACGGCTGGGCCTCGGGACCGCAGTCGGCGGCGACGGCTCGGGCCGCGTCGGTGCTGTGGTCGTAGTGCACCGCCACGGTAGCGCCGGCATTGGCGAGGCTCCGGGCCGCGGCGGCACCAATGCCTCGGCTGGCACCGGTGACGAGGATGATCTGGTCGGTAAGATCAATCTGCATAGGGAAACGAGGTATAAAAAGACCCCGGGTTATTACTGGTAGCGGCGAGTAACGTACTCGGTGGGGCGGGTGGAGTCGGCCTCTACGACGTCGAATCGAATGCGCCCGATGGGACGGCGGGCGGCCGTCTCGACGGTGACGCGCCACGCGCCGGGCCAGATGTTCTGCTTAAAGGTGACCCCGCGATAGCCGCGCCGGCGGCCGCCCACGACGCGATACCCAATGCGGTCGGTATCCACCCAGGCCTCGCGCTCGGGGTGGTAGTACTGCCAGTGGTGGTACACCCGCGTCTGGAGGGTAGTAGGTGCAAAGACGGCGGCGAAGCAGTACACCGTGTCGCCCGGCACGTAGTGAAACGGATCGTCGTCGGTTTGCCATGGGCGGTGCCAGGGGGGCTTCTCGTAGCGGAGCACGAAGGCATCGCCCTCGCGGTGGGCATCGTGAAAGACCCCGCCGTCCTGCAGGGCCAGGGGGACGGGCGGAATCCAGTGGTTGACGTAGAAGATGGTCACGGCCCCGAAAAGGCCCAGCACGAGGCCCACGGTGCCCAGAAAGGCCCGGGGGGTGGCGAAGACCTGGCGGACATCGAGGTACAGGAGGAGGCTGATGACGAGGCCCGCGCTCACAAACCCACTGGCGAGGAAGACCTCAAAGCCCATCTGTCCCAGAGCCACGGGCAGCAAAAACGTAAAGTAGCAGAAGACCGCCAGGAAGTAGATCCCGATCAGCAGGAAGATGCTTTGCTTCCGACGCCAGATCAGCTCGTTGGCAACCAACAGGGCCACCAGAACAAGCAGGAAGAGAGAGGCTGCCGACAGAGAGGCGCTTCGCGTATAGTAGATGATGTACGCGCTAAATAGACTGCCGGCCAAAAACTGAATGGCCCCGGTGCTCCACGCGCTCAGCCTGCGGAGGGAGTCCGAGAGCGGGCGGTTGGTTCGGGCCAGAGCCGCCAGCGTCACAAAGCCCGTCAGCAGCACCAGGTAGACGCCCAGAATGAGGTTGTCAAAGAGGGCATCGATGCGCTGAAGGGTGAGGGCGTCCCACGTGACGCCGCCAAGAAAAAAGAGCGAGCCGCTCAGTTCCTCGTGTCGCACGTACCACCAACGCGCCAGCCGGTAGCGCGGGCTGGCGTCCAGCCACGTTATGTGCGCCTCGAAGAAAGAAGGGGCCGCATCCGAGGATGGGCGGCCTGAGTCGGCAGGCTCGGTCGGCATACAGCCCTTAGGGCAACGGAACGGAGGGGCGAGCGCGCCGGTGGATTAGGCATTTGGGGACGGAAGGTCTGCACTTACGCCGACGGCCTTTGCGTCCGGCTTTTCATCTTCAGATTCCTCCTTCGGGCGGCGCCAGAGGGGGACGGACGAGCAGGGCTCGCCGTACATCAGCTTGCGGGCCACCCCTTGTAGCTTCTGCGTGGCCCGAACGTACGCCATCTCGGGCACCATATCGCTACCGCATCCTTTGATGACGACCGGTCGGTCCTCGTACCGCGACCAGTCCACGTTTTCGAGACCACGGGCGTAATACTCGCGCCGCGCGTCGTCGGCCCGGCCCAGCGTAGTGGTGTGGGCCACGTCGCGCAGCTTTGAGGCAATCAGCATGTAGCCCCAGGTGGGTACGATCGCGTCGGTCGAGCAGTACAGGGCCACGTGCTCGTCCTCGTACTGCGTCCAGTCGTGCGTCTTCACGTCGTCACGGAAGGCCTTTTCCTTCAGCATCAGGCCCTCCACGAGAAACTGGCTGATGTCGATCTCTGTCACCGGACGGTCATCCCAGAGGTCGGCCAGGTTGAAGACCTGAATCTCGCTGTCGGCCACACGGTTGTCAATTGGCTCCATGGTGTGCGCAGGGGGAAGGGGTCGGGGAAAGAGACTGCCAAGGTCCCACGTTAAATACCCAACGGCACCGGAAGTTTGGCGAGTGCGCCTTTCGTCTCCCCCTGCTCTGTTGCACCTGGGGGACGAGGATGCACCTCCGGGCGGGAGCACGACCGTCCTACGGACGGGGCGCAGAAGGGCCCTGAGACCGTGTGCTCTCGGCGCAAACGAAGCACATCACGCGATGGAGAAGGAGAAACAGGTGGGCGGTCATTTTAAAGAGAGCCCATGGGCCGCACTGTGCGTGGCGCGCTGCGTTTTGAGAGGGAGCACCGATGGTCAGGACGCTCCGGGAGTGGGGCATTGACCGAGTGGGTCGGTCATTGTAGGTTGCGGGCGTGCCGCTGGGCCGTTGGGCCTCGATCCTGCAACCACACCCGCCTCTCGCTTATGCTCCGCCGCGCGACTCCTTTTCTTGTCGTTCTTCTGGTCCTGCCGGGCCTGGCCCTCGGGCAGGACACGCCGTTCTCTCGCATGGACGTGTTCGAACTCGCCTGGGCCGAGAATCCGAGGCTGTCGCCCGACGGCGAGCACGTGGTATACGAGCGCAAGGGGATGGACGTGATGGAAGACCGTCGCACCTCGGCCCTCTGGATCATGGACGTGGATGGCTCCGACCACGCGAAGCTCACCAACCGGAGCGCGGGCGAGTCGAGCCCCCGCTGGTCCCCCGACGGCTCCCGGATCGCGTTCACGAGTAGCGACGACCCGCACGGGTCAGAGATCTACGTGCACGGGGTTGAAAGCGGCACGACGATCCGCGTGACGCAGATGGAGAACGCCCCGGGCGGGCTGTCGTGGTCGCCCGATGGGTCGCACATCGCCTTCTCGGCGCACGTGACGGAAGACGAGCCCCAGCTCGTGTCGCCGCCCGACAAGCCCGAGGGCGCCGACTGGGCCGAGGCGCCCCGCGTGGAGACGCGCCTCAACCATGAGTCCGACGGCGTGGGCCGACTGGAGTACGGGTACGACCACCTGGCGGGCCGGGCCCCCGTCGGCCGGCACCACGAACAGGTGGTCGTACCCGTACTCCAGTCGGCCCACGCCGTCGGACTCATGGTTGAGGCGCGTCTCTACGCGGGGCGCCTCGGCCCAGTCGGCGCCCTCGGGCTTGTCGGGGGGCGACACGAGCTGGGGCTCGTCTTCCGTCACGTGCGCCGAGAAGGCGATGTGCGACC
>JAWOAQ010000139.1:0-34375 GCA_046498495.1 Salinibacter sp.
CCCGGATCAAGAGCCTCCTCCACGCTGATGACAGCATAGGCACTGTTGGCAGGGGGACAGACACCATTCTGTACCACCGCCCGGTACCAGTAATCATCCGGAGTATCCAGCGTACTGCTGGTATAAGTTGTTGAGGTATTCGCGATCGATGCCCATGAACCACCGCCATTGCTGCTCACTTCCCACTCCACCACATCTCCGGTATGACCTCCGAGTGTCATTAATCCTGAGGTGCTTCCCTGGCAAACATCGTTGTCAGGAGTAACCGCCCCTCCCACAGAAGGAGGATCCACCGTGACGGTGGCAAAATCACTGAATTGCTGGTTACATTCACCACTCCTGACCACCGCCCGGTACCGGTAACTTCCCGCTGTATTCAACAGCCCGCTGGTATAAGTAGTGGCGGTGTTTGCTATATCGCTCCAGGCCCCTCCGTTGAAACTGACCTGCCATTTCTGCACATCACCTACATGTCCTGATAAAGTGAGCAATCCGGATGTACTGCCCTGGCATACCGCTCTGTCTGAAGCTACAGCACCACCGACGGTCACAGGATCGATGACAACTGATACCGTATTTCCGTAAATAGCACTACATGTTCCGTAATCGACCCTCAGCCTGAACTCATGGGTTCCCGGTCCGGGATAGTCCGCATCACCGGCGGAGATCAACCCGGCGGATGAGTTGGGGGCTTCGCATCGTGCGGGTGGATCGTCCGGCGTCATCGGTGTCCGATCGTTGAAAAACTACATCGGACAGACGAAACCGGATCCTGTGACGGTCGAATGAGAGCGTCTCATACCGCGAGCTGTCGCGCCGGCCCTCCGCGGGGCGGGGACGGTGCATCTCCCCGTCTCGAAGACGGAGAACCAGTTGCGAACCGTCTGCCTGGGATTGGATGCGCCCCCGCTCGGCCTTAATAACCGCCTGCCGATCACGCCCCTGCGTGTAGTCGTAAATCGTGACATCGATCAGCTGATTGGTGCCCTCGGGCCGTTCGCGCACCAGCATGCTGTAGTCCTCAACCCCGTCGTAAAACACCCCCGGCTGAAGCTCAAAGCCGGGGCGCTTGCTTCGAATGTCACTCCACAGTTGGCGGGCGCGATGATTGGCCTCGGGGAGCATCACGTTGTTAAAGTAGAGCATCCCGCCGGCCACCACGAAGGACACGACCAGGGACGGCCACACGATCTGCCCAAAGGAGATGCCCGTGCTCTTAATGACCGTGTAGTACTGCGACTCGGCGAGATCCCCAAACGCCATCATCGACGCCAGCAACACCGACATCGGCACTGCCAGCACCACCATGTAGGCCAGGTTGTAGACGATCAATTCAATGATGACGGAGACGGGGATGCCCTTTCCGGTGATCTCAGGAAGCCACCGGATCAGAAACTGCATCAGCAGCAGAAACATGAGCGTGCCCAGCCATCCGAAGAAGGGCCCGGGGAGCCGGCGCAGAATGAGCCAGTGGAGCCGCTGAAGCATGCAGTATGGCGGTGCGCTGAACAATGCGATCTCTGTTGCAAACGCCACGTCGAATTGGCATGTTCGTCCTACGGGCCCTGGATCTTTCGGGACCGGCGACAATTGAGACGAATCACACGTCGTCTTTCGAGCTTCTCCCGCCCGCCGATGCAGGTTGAGTCGTTTGCCTTCAGTTCCTTTATGACCAATTGCTACCTGTGTCACGACGCCGGGGAGGCGGTGCTCGTGGACGCCAGCTGCGAGACAACGGAGGAGCAACAGCAGGTGCTGGCGCTGATCGACGAATTGAATCTGGAGGTACGGCACCTTCTTCTCACCCACGCCCACGTGGACCACATCTTCGGGTGCCACTTCTTTGAGGACCAGTTCGATGCCCGGTTTGAAGCGCACGAGGCCGCCCGTCCCTTCATTGATCGGGCGGAGGAACAGGCCGCCGCCTTTGGGGTCCAGGTGACACCGCCGGCCCGGCCAACCACGTGGCTCGAGGAGGGCGACACTGTATCGTTTGGCACGACCACGCTGGAGGTGCTTCATACCCCCGGCCACTCGCCCGACTCCATCAGCTTCGTCGACCGGGAGAGCCAGCAGGCCCTGACGGGGGATGTGCTTTTTCAAAACTCGATTGGGCGCACACAGGGACTTCCACAGACCTCCCGCGAGCAACTGCTCCGCTCCATTACGGAAAAGCTGCTGCCGCTCGGGGACGAGTACACCATTTATCCCGGGCATGGACCCGCGACCACAATCGGACGCGAGCGCCGACAGAATCCGTTCGTACGTGAGGCGGTGAACCAAACGTAGGGCCCTACCCTTCGACAACGGCGGCCTGCTTTCGTACGCGCCGGTAATAGTCTTCGTAGAGCGGCACCACCCGGTCAAGATCGAAGGTCTCGACGGCCCGCTCACGAGCGGCCGCGGCCATCGTCTCGTGCAGCTCCTCGTTGGTGAGCAACTGACGCGTCCGGGCCGTGAAGGCGTCAAGGTCGTCGAGCGGACAGAGAAAGCCGGTTTCTCCGTCATTGACGAGCTCGGGGAGGCCACCCACGTCGCTCACCACCGTTGGCACACGGCAGGCCATCGCCTCCAGGGCCGCCAGCCCAAAGGTCTCCGAGCCACTGGGCATCAAAAGGACATCGGCAATCGAGAGGATTTCCTCAATGGGGTCCTGCTTGCCAAGGAAGCGCACGTCGTCGTAGACCCCCAAGTCGCGTGCCTTCCGCTCGGCGGGGACGCGGTCGGGCCCGTCGCCCACCAACAGAAGCTTTACGGAAGGAATGTCCTGCTGCAGGCGATGGAAAATCTCAACCACCTGTGGGGCATTCTTGACGGGGCGGAAGTTGGAGACGTGAACAATCACTTTCTCGCCGTTGGGGCACAGGGCCTGCTTGAAGTGCGCCTTGTCCTGCCGGTGAAAGCGGTCGGTGTCAATAAAATTGGGAATGACCTCAATGTCGCCCCCCACGTCGAAGTGTTCATACGTTTCCTGGCGCAGATACTTCGACACGGCGGTGACGCCGTCGGACTCTTCAATGGACCACTCGACCACTGGGGTAAACGAGGGATCCTGCCCGATGAGGGTAATGTCGGTGCCGTGAAGCGTGGTGATCACGGGAAGATCGATCCCGTCGTTCGCCAAAATCTGCCGGGCCATCACCGCGCTCGTCGCGTGGGGGATGGCGTAGTGGACGTGCAAAACGTCGAGCCCGGCGTGCTTGGCCAGGTCGACCATCTTGCTCGTGAGCGACAGCGTGTACGGCGGGGATTCAAAGAGAGGGTAGGTCTGCACGTTGACCTCGTGAAAGAAAATATTTCCGGCCACGTGCGAGAGCCGGAAGGGGAGGGAGGACGACACAAAATGTGTTTCGTGACCGCGTTCGGCGAGAGCCTTGCCGAGCTCGGTGGCGACGACTCCGCTGCCGCCGTAGGTGGGGTAACAAGTGATGCCGATTTTCATTGGGGGGCAAAGCGTGTGTCCAGGAAGCCGTAGAAGCCGCGAACCATGTTCGTTCGGTGGGCCAACTCACCCGCTGATTGGAGGTTGCACGCTTCTGTGGGTTTGAACGGACCTTTTGCATGCATCCAGCTCTCGCGGTGTAAATGTTTCGGCACCTTGCGGCCGGCCCCCCGCCGCGTCTGGTTGCAAACGCTGCTCAAGACATTGGCGAGACGCGTTGTTACTTTCAGGCTCGGGGGTGCGCCCTCACAAGCGTATCGGGAGGGGAAATTGTTGTCACGTTCGACCGTTATGTCCATCGATTCCAGCTCCGTCATGACATCTGCTCTCCTCCGAAACACCTGCACGCTCCTCCTCGCCGTCGTCGTCACGGCAGGAATCGCCGGTCCGGCCCAGGCCCAGTTCGGGGTCGCAGGCGGACTGAATTTTGAGTCTGCGGGGGACATCGAGACATCAAACAATAGTAACGGCAGGTTCGAGAATGCCACCGGGTACCACATTGGCGTGGTGTATGAACTGGGACTGGGCCCGGCAACCCTCCGCCCAGGATTCTTCTACCGCCGAGTGGGGACCTTCCAATTCGAAGACGTTCCGCAGGACTTCCAGTCCGATGATCAAAGTTTTGATGTCGCGGCGTGGCAAATCCCGGTCGATCTGCGATTTACCGTTCTGCCCACGCCACTTGTAAGCCCGTATGTCCTGGCTGGGCCGATGGTGACCCTGCCGCGCGGGGACGACACGTTTGAGGATGCGACAGAAGAGGTTTCGTACTCCCTGAATGTTGGGGTTGGGGCCAACATCTCGTTGCCCGTCACGTCTCTGAAGCTCCAGCCGGAACTGCGGTACGAGTTTGGCGCCACGAAATTTATCAAGGATGATTTCGAGGCGGGCGGGGTCGAGTTTAACCCTCAGGATGCGCCTCGATTTAGCGCGTTTGGGCTCCGGCTCAACGTGCTCTTTTAGCGCTCGGAGGATCGACCGGGGGGCGGCGTCGGGGGAGCGAGAAGCCCCTGAAGGCAACTACGAGATTTCTTCGTAGAAGCGGAAGCGACGCTGATCCACCCGGTAGGTCCAGTCGGGGGAAACATACTGGTGTTGATTGGCCCACATCGGCATGCGACGACCGCGCATTGACCGCTCACTGAAGAAGTGGCGCGTCTCTACGGAAAAGGGCCGGTAGGCCGGATCGGCGTGACGAACGTAGTACGCGATCCAGAGGGCCTGCTGCCACATCGAGAGGGGCAACTCCGGGTCCAAGCTACGATAGAAGGACCGCTTGGGCGAGTTGGGGTTGAAGGCGCTGAACTGGTACGGATCCAGGACGACTTCCCTGTAGGTCCGATTGCTACGGTACTGGGTTTCGACGCGGTTGCGGATCACCCAGGCCACCAGTTCTTGCTCGTGGGGAAGTTTCGTTTCTGAATAGATGGCGCGTGCCAACCAGAGCGTCGACTCGTCCACGTCGGATGGGACCCGAGCCGGGCCCGTGGCATCGGCATTGGGGGCTCCATACGCGGCGTTCAACAGGTCTTGCTGCCCCTGCGTGGGCGATTCCGAATCGGCATCCGTTGAAAAGCGGACCGGCTGATCCTCGGCAAAGGGATTTATGGCGACGCCTCCCGCAGCGACCACCAGGAAGAGACCGAGACATCCCCAAAGGAAGAACGGACGCCGATTCATGAAAGCGCGCTATTATTCGTAGGGCAGCGAAATGGGCAGAAATGAAGAAAGGCCCAAAAGAGGACGGATAAAGACGACACCGTTTTGTCGAGTCGTCAAATTTCGCATCGATGTACTATACCTCCGCTCCGAGGTTTCCGGAAATAAGGGGGAATGCGATGGGAAAGATGAGCAATTTAGACGAAGTTCAGGTCCTTTCACGTATCCTTAGAGGCGAGTTTTTTCGTTATGCACATTTGTGAATAAGAGATCGACAGTAGAATTTGCGGTCGATTGTGTTGAGATAAGAATATCGAAGCGCGTTCAAAACGTTCACATTCCCCGATGCCGGACCCTCTTACCATCGTTGCAGACGAGAACATTCCATGCGTCCAAGAGGCCTTTGGGCGCTTCGGAACCGTTAAGACAATGCCTGGGCATCAGATCAAACGTCCGGTGGTTCGGAGCGCCGATGTGCTCCTGGTTCGGAGCGTGACCCCCGTCACGCCGAACCTGGTGGCCGGAAGCGGGGTGCGCTTCGTGGGGTCGGCCACGATTGGCACAGATCACGTGGACCGAAAGCATCTCGCGGCTGCGGGAATCGAATTTGCGCACGCACCGGGGTCCAATGCCGACTCGGTGGGCGACTACGTGGTCGCGGCCCTGCTGACACTGGCACGGAGGCAGCGCGTCTCCCTGGAGGGCCGCACCGTTGGCATCGTTGGGTGTGGGAATATTGGGGGGCGACTGGCGAGGCGGCTTTCGGCGCTGGGCCTGGAGGTGCTCCAGAATGACCCGCCCCGGGCGGAGACAGAGACCCCGCCGCCCGAATTCGTCTCTTTGCGTACGGTTCTTCGGAACGCGGACATTCTTACACTACACGTGCCCCTCACCCGCGACGGCGCACATCCGACGCATCATCTCATCGGGGAAAAGGAGGTGAGCCACATGCAGAAGGGAGCGTGGCTGCTGAACACGTCCCGCGGTCCGGTGGTCAACCCCGAGGCGCTTCGTACCGCCGCGAACAGCGGGCGCCTTGGCGGACTTGTGCTGGATGTCTGGCCGGAGGAGCCGACGCCTGCTCCGGCCCTCGTCCGGGCCGCAGACATCGCAACGCCACACATCGCCGGGTATGCCTACGACGGAAAGGTGCGCGGTACGTCTATGCTCTACGAGGCACTCTGCCGGCACCTTGGTGTGGAGCCGACGTGGGATCCCCACGCCATGCTCACACCCGCCGATCCGAGTGTGCTCCGTTGCACGCCACCCGATCCCCAACTCACCCGCTCCGAGGCCCTTCACCGACTGGCTCGTCAGGCGTACGACGTGACCGAGGATGATGCCCGCTTCCGCTCCCTGCCCGATCGTCCGGCCGAAGAGCGAGCCGCAGGATTTCGACACCTGCGGAAGACGTACCCGCGTCGGCGTGAGTTTCAGCGGTACAGCGTCCCGAAGGCAGCTACGCCCCGGGCGCTCCAGGGCGCCGTGGCGGACGGCCTCCGGATGCAACTGACGGACCCGTGATGCTATGACCGGTATCCGTAGGACCGAAGGAGTTGCTCCCGATCGCGCCAGTCCTTGCGCACCTTCACGTGGAGGTTCAGGTAGACGGGGCTCTGTACGAAGGCCTCAATGTCCGTCCGGGCGGCCGTGCCCACGCGCTTGAGTGCCGATCCGCCCTCCCCGATGAGAATGCCCTTGTGGCTGTCTTCCATCACCACGATTTCCGCGTCGATGTAGTCCTTCTGGCCGTCGGACCGCTCCTCGTAGGTCACGATGTTGACCTGGACGGAGTACGGAATTTCCTGGTGATAGTGCTGGTAGACCTTTTCCCGGACAATCTCGGCGACGAAAAAGCGCTCAGGGTGCTCGCTGATCATCTCCTTCGGGTAGAACGGCGGGCCCTGCGGGAGCGCCTCCACCACCAAGTCGACCAGGGGGTCGAGGTTGGTCCCGTCCTTGGCCGACGTGGGCACCACCTCGTCGAACGCGCGCAGCTCCGTGTACGACTCCACCAGGGGCAGCGTCCGGTCCTGGGGCACGAGGTCCATCTTTGTGAGAACCAGGAAGGCCGGGGTCTCACCGATCTGCTGCAGACTTTCGGTGTCGGGCTGTTCCTGGGTCGCCTCGTGCAGGAACAGGAGGAGGTCGGCGTCGCGGATGGCGCCCTTCACCTGTCCCATCATCGCTTCGTGAAGGCCGTAGCGCGGTTCAATGATGCCGGGGGTGTCCAGAAAGATAACCTGATGCTCCGGACGGGAGTGAATGCCGATGACGCGGTGCCGGGTGGTTTGCGGCTTGCGCGTCACGATCGATAGCTTTTGGCCCAGGAGGGCGTTCATGAGGGTGCTCTTGCCCACATTGGGCTTCCCGACGATGGCAACGTAGCCGCTAACGTGGTCGTCGGGGACGTCGTCGAAAAAAGGATTGGGCTCCTCCATGGAAACAGGGGGGCGGGGAAAGGGGGTAGGGACGAGGGTTACGGGTGGGTGAGGGCCGACCGAATGTCGCGAACGGCCTGATCAAGGCCAACAAAGACCGCCCGGGCGATGACCGCAAACCCGATCGACACCTCTTGGATATGAGGAACAGTTTCGCGAAAGAGGGAGAGATTGCGGTAGTGTAGGCCGTGGCCGGCGTGGACGCGCAGGCCGCCATCGTGCGCTACCTCGGCCCCGGTTGCAATGCGCTTCGCCTCAGTCCGCTGCGCCGCCTCGGTGGAGGCGTTGGCAAAATCGCCCGTGTGAAGCTCGATGGCGTTCGCCCCCACGCGCGCGGCGGCCTCAATCTGTTCGGGGATGGGATCTACGAACAGGCTCACCTGCTCCACGCCGGCATCATAGAGCTGTTGGATCGTTGCCTGGAGCCGATCCGCATGGGCCACCACGTCCAGTCCGCCCTCTGTTGTGACCTCTTCCCGTCGCTCGGGCACCAGGGTGGCAAGGTCGGGGGCCACGTCGCAACAAATCGCGACAACGTCCTCCTCCGTCGACAGCTCAAAGTCGAGCTTGCCCTGCACCGTGGCTGCAAGCTGGTGCACGTCCCGCTCGGTAATGTGCCGGCGATCCTCCCGGAGGTGGAACACGATGCCGTCGGCCCCGGCGTGCTCACACCGAGCCGCCGCGTGGACCGGATCGGGAAACGTCTCCTCCCGGGCATTTCGAAGCGTTGCAACGTGGTCGATGTTGATGAGCAGATTGGTCATTGCGCGCAGGCCAGACACAGACAATAGGAGCAAAACCCGGAGTAGATTGCAACTCCGTGGGGGGAGGTATGTTTGTGAGAATCGGAGGCGTTCACGCTTACCAAAAGGACCGGCCTGTGAAAAAAGATCAGAGCAACCCAGCGGTCTGATTGCATTTCGATGGGGCGCCCTCTATTTTCGGCTGCTGACGCCGTGTTCTCTCGTTGCACGATCTTGTAAAGACAGGGAGGCGGCAATCCCAAAAGGCATCTGTCATCACCCACCAGATCGAACATATGGCGACGCGTAGTAACCTCCGAACGGGCGTACAGGTCTTGCTGGGCATTTTGATTATCGGCCTGGCGTATTTTCTTTACTACTCGATCACCGATCCCTACGAGCAAATTGAGCGGCAGCAGCAGCTCCAGGAAATGAACCGGGAACGGATGTCGAACATCCGCACGTCTCTCATCGATTTTGAGCGCGACAGCGGGTCGTTCCCAGACAGTTTGAGCGTGCTTCTTCAGCACATCCGCAACGATTCGGTCCTGTCGAACGCGCAGGATAGCGTGTATGGCGGGTCGATTAATCTGGATTCCCTGTTCTTTTCGCCTCGGTCTGGGGATCGTTACCAGTACAGTGTGAGCGATACGGGGCAGGTAGAAACGTACCTCCTGGAAGATCCCGACTCGGACGATAAGATTGGAACCTTATCGGGAGATCCGACGCAGACCAACGCAGCGAGTTGGGAGTAGCCCTGCTGGGGCTTGAACTGGCATGAGTTGAGCGAGTGCACGAGTCGACCCCGGGGCACCATGAGCACATCGGCGGCAGCGGCCCTACACGTACAGGGGAATGTTTTGCGATACGTGGAGGTTGAGCGTACCGACGCTGCCCCCTCCGTCGCGACGGTCGGCCGGTATACGTTTGACGTTGACATCGCCTCCCGCCTCCTGGGCCCCGAGGCCGCGCCGGGAGATCGGCAGGACGTGGACCTCCCCCTCGCGGACATCGGAGACCTTCTCCGACGAAAACAGGGGCGGGTCGTGGTGCATCCGACCCAGGTCTACAGCTTCTTCGTACCGCTCCCCGCCGACGCGACGCCCGCTGAGCGACGGCAACAAGTGCTTCAGCAAGTCGCCCTCGTGGCAGGACCGGAGGCGGCAACCGACCACGACGTGCTCGCCTCGGCGGTGCGCCCGGCCCCCGATCAGCGAGGGACCCCCTACGAGTGGCTACATCTCCTCGCCCTTCCGGAGGCAGCGGCCTCGCGGGTGCAATCCATCCTGGGGGCAGAGGTGCCGGACGGGTGGGCCTGGATGGTGAGTTCGGAAGGGGCGGCGCACGGCCGTCTGGCTCCGCCGTCCGAGGCCGAGCCCTCCGGGCTGCTTATTGGGGCGTACGCCGGGCATGCCGAATTCTCACTCGTACAAGCGGGGGAGTGGCATCATGCCCAGTTCACGGACGCTGCTGCGTCGCCCGAGGATGTTCTGTACTTCGCCCGGGCGTTTCTGAACCGGCTCGGCCTGACGCCAAAGGATGTTCGGGCGGTTTGGGCGTACGGGGATTCGATTGATCCGACGCTTCGCACTGCCGTTGAGGCCGACACCGGGCTGGCCCTTCACGTGATCGACCCCTTTGCGGAACTGGAAGGGGAGGTGGCCCTGGATGGGGACCGGCGGCCGGCGTTCGCGCCGTGCGTCGGGGCCGCCCTAAAGGAACTCGCGTCGGGCTGAGCACCGCCGGGGGACGGATCTCTTGCCCGCTGATTCCCTTACATGAAGGAGACCCTTGCTGCTCTCGGCCGGCCCCGACCGGTCGGATTCGACCAACCCACATTGCTGTATGAACATTATCGCCGGCGAATTTGGAGGACACGGCCTGAAATCCCCTCCGGGACACGAGACACGGCCGTCCACCGCTCGGGTCCGGGAATCCCTGTTTAGCCTTGTCGATGCCCGCATCTACCTGGAGGGGGCCGAAGTTCTTGATCTCTTTGCCGGGACCGGGGCCCTGGGCCTCGAGGCACTGAGCCGCGGTGCGGCCCTCGTGACGTTTATAGAGCAGGATGGGCAGGTTCTCGAGTATGCCCGCGAAAACGCGGAAAAACTGGGCGTGGAGGACCGCTGCATCTTCATCCAGGGCGATGCTGTCGAGTTTCTCCGGCAACACAACGGGCCCGAGCTCGACCTGATCATGGCGGACCCGCCGTACAAGCTCGATGCGCTCCGGGACCTGCCCGACCTTGCCGTTCCGCTCCTGCAGCGCGACGGCGTCTTCACGCTAGAGCACAGCTCGCACGACTGGTTTGACGATCACCCGCACCTGATTACGAGTCGGCCCTATGGCCGGACCATCGTGAGTCTGTTTCGGCCGCCCCTCCCGCCCCCGGAGGAGGCGGAGGCGTCTGACGCGGCCCCTGAGAGTCGCTCTTCGGCGTCCCCATCCGCCTGACGCGTCGTGGAATCGATTCGGGGACCGGCCCAAGGAATCCCTGCGCCCGATTATGGGTCTCGGCGTTCGCCCTTCTGTTTGCACCGCTCGCCGCCGCCATGGAGAGCCAGCTCGCGCTTTATCCCGGAACGTTCGATCCGTTCACGTATGGTCACCACGACGTGCTCAAGCGGGCACTTCGGGTCTTCGGGCACGTGGAAGTGACCGTCGGGGTGAACCTGGAGAAGGACACCCTCTTTTCGACCGAGGAACGGACGATTCTCATTGAGCAGTGCACCGAAGACCTGGATGGGGTGAGCGTTGCGGTCCACGAGGGCCTAATCGTTGACCGAGCCCGTAACATTGGGGCGGTTGCACTGGTACGGGGACTCCGGCAGGTGAGCGATTTTGACGCGGAGTTTCGAATGGCGTTTGCCAACCGAAAGCTGGCTCCGGAGCTGGAAACGGTCTTCTTCATGACCTCTGAGGAATATGCGCTGATTAGTTCTTCGATGGTGCGGGATGCGCATCGGTGGGACGGGGACGTGTCCAAGTTTGTCCCGCCGCCAGTTGTCGAGGCCCTGCAGCGAAAGAAGCAATCAGTCGTGGAAGAACAAGACGGGTGACACGCAACCCTCCTTTTCTAATTTTATTCGCCAACGGCTTTATCCATGCCTTCTTCTACCGAATCCATCACGTTAAACGAGCGCGTGGCATCGATGCAGCCGTCGGCCACCCTGGCCATGAAGGCCCGCGCCACCGAAATGCAGCGCCAGGGCCACCCGGTTGTGACCCTCAGTGCCGGGGAGCCGGATTTTGACACGCCCGAGCCCATTGCCGCGGCCGGGGTGCAGGCCATTCAGGATGGGTTTACGCACTACACCGAAAATCCGGGCACCCTGGAGCTACGCGAGGCCATTTGCAGGAAGCTGGAGCGTGACAATGCGCTGTCGTACACGCCGGACCACGTGGTGTGCTCGAATGGGGCAAAGCAGTCGCTCGCCCTCGCCATCCACGCGCTCTGCGATGCGGGAGACGAGGTGCTGATTCCGGCGCCGCACTGGGTGAGCTACCCTGAGATGGCCCGGTTTGCGGGGGCAGAGCCGGTGGTCGTGCCCACGGGAGTGGAGGACCAGTATCGACTCACGCCCGACGCTCTCGAGGCGGCCCTCACGGAGAACACCCGGGTGTTTATCCTCTGCACCCCGTCGAACCCAACGGGCTCGATGTACTCGCCCGCAGAGCTGGAGGCGTTGGCGGATGTGCTGCGCGACTACGAGGACGTGTTTGTCGTCTCCGACGAAATCTACGAGCACGTCCGGTTCGACGCCGAGCACCGTGCGTTTGCCTCCGTTCCGGGCATGAAGGAGCGAACCATCACGGTGAATGGGTTTTCGAAGGCGTACGCGATGACCGGCTGGCGCCTTGGCTATCTCGCAGCCCCAACGCCGGTGGCCGAAGCGGCCGCCAAGATTCAGGGGCAGTTTACCTCGGCCCCATCCAGCATCTCGCAAAAAGCCGGGGTGGCCGCTCTGGAAATGGATCCCGAGCCGGTGGACGAGATGGTCGCGGCGTTCCGCCGCCGTCGTGACGTCGTGGTGGAGCGGCTCCAGGCGATTGACGGCGTCACCTGTCCCACGCCGGAAGGAGCATTTTACGTCTATCCGGAAGTGTCCTCGTTTTTTGGAACGCAGAGCCCGGACGGGCGCGCGATCAAAAGCAGCGACGATCTCTGTTTTTACCTTCTGGAGGAGTTTCACGTGGCCCTTGTGGCAGGCACAGCTTTCGGGGCCCCCGAAGGGCTTCGCCTGTCGTACGCCTCCTCAATGGAGGAACTCATGACGGGGCTGGATCGGATTGAGGAAGGGCTCCACGCGCTCCGATAATCGCTGCAGTCCGCTCGGCCGACCTCGCGCACGAATGCCTTCCCCAGTGGATCCGACCTCGTCGTCTCGCCCGCCGGCGCCCAGCCAGTCGTCCGGTTCTCCGTCCTCAGCCCCTTCGTCGCGCTCGCGCACGTTCACCGATCGCCCGTGGCTGCATCTCGTTCTGTTTGTGCTTGCCCTGGGATCTACGGTCTATGCGGGGGCGCAGTGGGTCAATCGCACCCTCTACTATGAAGCGCAGGGCGAATCCATCTCGCTGTTGTTTCTGTCCGTGCCGGAGGGGTGGCTGATCGACGGGCTTCGGTACGCGATTCCCCTGCTGGGCTTCCTCACGGTCCACGAGTTTGGACATTACTTTGCGGCGCGCTATCACCGCGTCAACACCTCGCTCCCGTACTACATTCCGTTCCCGTTCAATGGCATCGGCAACTTCGGGGCGGTGATTCGCATCCGGGAGGCCATCCCGAGCACCCGCACGCTGTTCGACATTGGGGTCGCGGGGCCGCTGGCCGGGTTTGTGGTGGCCCTGGGCGCCCTGCTGTATGGGTTTAGTACCCTTCCTCCTCCGGAGTACCTCCTCGATCTCCCGGCGCACGAGGCGCTCAAGGAGCATATCCGGCAACACGGCACCTTCCCGGACACGCCCCCGAAGCCGGAGGAGGGAACGTTCGTCCTGGTGGTGGGGCAGACCCCGCTCTACTGGCTGCTTTCCCAGGGGTTTGCAAATGTGCCGCCTATGTACGAAATGTATCATTACCCTGTCCTCTTCGCCGGGTGGCTTGGGCTCTTCTTCACGGCCCTCAACCTGCTCCCGGTGGGGCAACTGGACGGCGGGCACGTGCTTTATGCCCTCTTTGGCCATACCTGGCACCGCCGCTTTGCACAAGCATTTGTGTTCCTGCTTCTCCTGTCGGGGGGAATCGGATTCATGGAAGAGGTGCATCCGGCCCTGGCGGACATGGGGGCCGGATGGGGGGCACTGAGCTGGCCGATTCTGGCAGCCCTGTTCTATGCGTATCTGTATCGGCCCCTCAGGCGTCGCCATAAACAAATTGTTGCCGGCACGGCGGGGCTCCTCCTGGGGGTGGCCGCCGCCCGGCTCGTGGGGCCGATGCTCACGCAGTACGGATACACCGGCTGGCTCGTGTGGACGCTCCTGATCATTTTTCTCATTCGCGTAGAACATCCGCCGGTGGTTCAGCGCAATCGACTGACGCCTGGGCGGCGGGTGCTTGGGTATCTTGCCATTGCGATCTTTCTGCTCTGCTTTAGCATTCGGCCGCTCACGGTGCTTTAAGTTGGCGCGGCCGCCTCTACGAGACCCACTACTGATCCGAATGCGCACCTCTCTGTGCTGGACACTTGTCGGGCCAATTCTCCTGGTGGGAGGGCTTCTCCTGGGCTGCGATCAGGTATCGGCTCCGCCGGACCGGGCGCCGCCTACGGTGGCGGATCTGAACGTCACCCCCGACAGCGTCAACGCGGCTGCGCTGCCGCCGGACCTTGTCTCGGACTCGGTGGCCCAGGTGCCTCTGGAGGTGTCGGCCGCAGCGTCGGACCCTGACGGGACCATCGAACGCGTGGTGTTTACATTCGAGCCTGCATCGGTCCCGGCCGGAGCGGCCTTTGGGGAGTTGCAGCCCACAGAAGATGGGCGATATGGCCGGGAATTTTCTGTGACTGTCCCCGCCACCCGCGATGAAGTGTACTCCCTCCGCGTTTTCGCAGTTGATTCGGACAGTCTGGCAAGCAACCAGGTGACGGGACAATTTCGGTTCGTGCCGGCGTCGGAATAACGGTTATGTCGCATCCCCCACTCGTTGAATTTGCTCTCATGAAGCGATTGTCGGTCGCGATCGTCGCGCTCCTGTTGGTGGGAGGGCCTTGTTCGGTGGAGGCGCAGCGCCTGGCGCCCACGGAGGGGCTGGCGAGCAACCAGGTGCAGACCCTTGCTGCCGCGGGCGACTCGCTCTGGAGTGGACCGCTCCTGACGCTATACCTCGAACCCGAGGATCGGCCGCATCCCGAGGATAGCCTCTTGACCGCCCAGGTTCCGGCCCTTACCGAGGAGGACAACGTGGTCTTTGCGCTCAATGCGCAACAGGAGTCGGGGGGAGCCTCCCGGGTGTGGGCCGGTCTCGCGTTTAGCGCCGGGCAAAACACGGCGGGGGCCGGCGGCTTCCTGGTGTCTACGGACGGGGGCGAGTCGTTTACCCGGCGGCCCGATCACCTGGATGGGCCGGAGGACACGACGGTGTCCTACGGAACAGCTACACTGCCCGCGGAGGCCATTGTGCAGGAGGCCAACAGTGCCCCGCAGGACCTTGCGGTGGCTGCGGGCGGGGATACGGTATGGGTGGCCGGAAATCAGAGCGGTCTCCGGCGCTCGGTGGACCAGGGCCAGAGCTGGTCGCGCGTGGTGCTGCCGCCCGATACGTTGCAGTCCATCACCCCGGATTCGTCGTATGCCTTTCGGGTGGGGCCGCCGCAGGACGACGGGACGGGCTGGCAGAATCACCTCGTCTTTAGTACGCTTGTGGACGCGACCGGCACCCTGTGGGCCGGCACGGGCGCGGGGGTCAACCGCTCCCGTCCCCAGGACCGGGGGGCGGACGGCGATCGGGCCTGGCAACGGTTCGAAGCAGGACCGGCGGCCGACCGGCTAACAGGCAACACGGTGGTGGCTCTTGCCGAACAGCCCCGGGCCGGAGGACGAAACCCCATCTGGATGGCAAGCTGGGCGGGAACGGAGGCCCAAGACGGACAGCGCTTTGGGGTCACGGTAACCCGTGATGGGGGCGACACCTTCCGGAAGGCCCTGGTGGGAGAGCGCATTTTCGACCTGGCGGCACGCGAAACCCGGGTGTTTGCCGCGGGGGAGCAGGGCCTGTTCGTCTCGGGCGATGAGGGGCAAACCTGGCGATCCATCGAAGACTTTCAGTTGAAGGGCGAGGCGAAGACACTCCCCCCGGACGTTTCGATCCGCTCGGTGGCCGTCACTCCCTCTGCGCTCTGGGTGGGGACGACCGAAGGCCTCCTTCGCCTCGACCGGACGCAGGAGCCACGCCTGCTGCCCGACGCCGCAGACGACGCTCCGCCCCGATGGACCCTCCTCCGGGCGCAGGTCCCCGTCAACCCCAGTTCCGAGCAGACGAGCGAGCAGGTGCCCGATGTTGAGACCTACGCCTATCCGAACCCGTACGTCCCCGAACGCGACCAGCTCCTCCGCATCGCCTACGAACTGGAGTCGGCCGGGTCGGTCACGGTCACGATTTACGACTTTGGGATGAACAAGGTGTGGTCCACGACCGAGCGCCAGCCGGCCGGGCAGCAGGAAACGACCTGGGACGGCACGGACGATCGGGGCCTGCGCGTGCCGACGGGCACGTACTTCTATCGGGTAGAGCTGAGCGATCAGACCGTCCAGGGCAAGATTCTCCTCACCAATTAACTGGAGCCCGTGACGTTTTTTGTGCCGAGGGACTTGCACGTGCTGCGCGGGGCCGCGACTGCTTTGCGGAAGCGGGTCGGAGGGGTGCTTCTCGTTGTGATGGCGGCCTGGCTGGGCGCTGGAGTCCCGGTCGCCGGGCAGGAGGTGGGGGCCGGCGCATTTGCGCGAATGGGATTCGATGCGCGGGGCCTGGCGCTCGGCAACGCTCAGGTGGCCGATCCCTCCGCCGACGTGGCCCCGTACTACAATCCCGCCCTGCTGGCTGAGGCGTCCGGTCAGCGCGTCGCCGCGTCCGCCGCGGCGCTGGCGTACGACCGCCAGCTCCAGTCCCTGGAGTTTACGACGCCGCTCGGCCCCACGGCGGGGGCCGGCCTTAGCCTTCTGCACGCCGGCGTGACGGACATCGATGGGCGCAATTCTGACGGCGCGCACACGGAAACCCTATCGACCGATGAGTTTGCCCTGTCCCTGTCGTTCGGCAACTCATTTGCGGACTGGCTGTCGGTCGGGGCAGCCTTTACGCTGTATCAGAGTGAGATTGCTCCGGAGGTGGGACCGGCCCGTAGCATTGGCGTGGATGTGGGACTGGCCTCACACGTCACCGAGCGGATCCACGTGGCCCTGGCCGTGTCGGACCTGCTGGCAAAGTATGAATGGAATACGTCGTCGGTGGGGGGGCGAGGGACCGTCGATCGCTTTCCGGTGCGCCTTCGGCTGGGCGGCTCCTACACGCTGCAGGACGGGCGCCTGCAGTTGATGGGCGAAGTCGAGTCCCGGCTCGTGGGCCGCGACCGGCAGCGGCCGGGCCGTGTGGTGCCTACGACGGTGGGACCACAGGAGCGCTCCCGAACCGAGAGCGTGCTGCTGCACGGGCTGCGGGCGCGGCTGGGGGCCAGCTACCGGCCCGTCGATATTCTTACGTTACGGGGGGGGTTGGGCCGCGTCGGCGTGGGGGGAGGCGCCGGAGTGCGCCCCAGCGCAGGCTTTGGGGTGCGGGAGGAGGTTGGCGCGCTCGACGTCCGGTTGAGCTACGGGGCCGCCCTGGAGCCGTACGTCCGAACCCTGATGCACCTCGGAACCCTGGAACTCTTTCTCTAACCGGGCCGGCGCGTCCTCATCCCAGGGCAGTGAGGGCCTGCCCGAGCGCCTCCAGTCCCCAGCCCGATGCGCCCGTTCGGATGCGGAGGGTGCACCAGAAGTCGAGCAGCATCATCTGGGCGGCGTGGATGGGCACGGCAATCCAGAACGACCGGCAGCGCCACACCAGGGCCCCAAGTGCTATGCCGCCCACGATGGAAAGCAGCGCCTCGGGCCACGGCTTGGTGACGTGCAGGGCCGCAAAGGGCAGGGCCTGCACAAAGATGGCATAGAGGCCCAGGGCGGGTGCTGTACCGAAGAGCACGAATCCCCGCCACAGGTACTCCCACCCGATCCAGTAAAACAAAAACAAGGCCTCGTAGAGGAAGAAGAGGCCCCACTGCTCCGCCGCGGGGGCATGGTGAGGGTATTGCTCCTGGAAGGCGGTCCCGTCGGACAGCACCCACGTGCCGACGGTAACCAGGGGGAGGTAAAGGACCGCAATGACCGATGCCAGTCGCCACTCGCCGAGCCCCAGGCCCATGTCCGAAGCGGAGGTCTTGAACATCAGGGTGAGGGCAGCGGCCGGTAGCACGAAGCCGAAGAGGCCCTGCATGCCAAACCACCATCCCCAGGCGCCCAGGCCGTGCCAGACGGCCGGTAGTGCCTCCGCCACGTGCTCGTGAAAGAACGAGCGCCTGCCCAGGGAGAATTGCAGGATCACCATTCCCGCCGCAAATGTGAGCACGAACACCGCCTGTGCGTCGAGGGTGTTGTAGGCAGTGCGCAGACGGGTCCATTCGTCGCGAAGGCGGGCGTACATCGGGAGGCGGCACCTGTGAGGAAGAAACTGCCTCGTTGTACGGATGCGGCGCGGGAGGTTCAGCGCCGGGTCGGGTTTGATGGTTCGCGCCCGTGTTGTACATTAGAACCAAGCATTGCGACGTTGTCCGGGATGTGTCGTGCCCGGGAGCGTCCCCACGTATCCATCTTCCACACCCCTCCATCTCTGTCATGTGGACCCTACTCATTGTTCTGGGCGTCCTCCTACTCCCTGTTCTACTCGTAGGAGGGTACGCCATCAGTCGATACAACGCCCTTGTCCAGTACGAAAACCGGTACGAAAACGCCTACTCGCAGATCGACGTGCAGTTGAAGCGGCGGTACGACCTGATCCCGAACCTCGTGGAGACCGTCAAAGGATACCTTGATCACGAGCGGGAAACCCTGGAGGCGGTAACGCAGGCTCGCAACCAGGCCATGCAGGCCAATGAAAAGGCCTCCGCGCAGCCCGGCAATCCAGAGGCCATGGAGCAGCTGAACGCGGCCGAGTCGATGCTCACCAGCTCCCTGGGGCGCCTGATGGTCGTGGCCGAAGACTATCCAGAGCTGAAAGCCAACGAGTCGGTTGGACAGCTGATGGAGGAGCTGCGATCAACCGAGAATAAGGTTTCGTTTGCACGACAGTCCTTTAACGACGCCGTCACCCGCTACAATACGGCGCGGGAGTCATTTCCGACAAACCTGATTGCGAACGCCTTTAACTACAACGAGGCGGAGCTTTTCGAGATCGACACCGCGGAGGAACGCCAGGCCCCCGATGTCTCCTTTTCCTGACGCGTGCGTCGGCGTATCGGGCATTCCTGTCATGATCTTGTTCTGAGCCTATGCGTGACTTCTTTGAACGACAGGACGAAGCGCGGCGCAACACCGTTCGGCTCGCGGCCCTTTTCATCGCTGCTGTTGTGGCGATGATCATTGGGATCTACGGGGCGGCGGTCGCCTTTCTGTCCTGGGGCGGCGGACAGATCGACCTCGTGCAGCCGGGCCTGGCCCTCGTCGTGGCGGTGGGAACCGTGGCTGTGGTCGGCGTGGGGAGCGGCGTCAAGACCCTGTCCCTCCGGCAGGGCGGCCACGTCGTGGCCGAGTCGCTTGGGGGCAACAAACTGACGGGGGAGCCCGACTCGCTCGCCGAGCGGCGCCTGCTGAACGTGGTGGAGGAAATGGCGATCGCGGCCGGAGTGCCGGTCCCGTCGGTGTACGTGCTCGAGGAAGAAGGCATCAACGCGTTTGCCGCGGGCTTTACGACGGACGATGCTGTGATCGGTGTGACGCGTGGCTGTATCGAACTGCTTGACCGCGACGAGCTCCAGGGCGTCATTGCTCACGAGTTTAGCCATGTCCTGAACGAGGACATGCGCATCAACCTGCGCTTGATGGGCCTGCTCCACGGGATTTTGCTCATCAGCCTTGCCGGTCGGTTGGTGCTTCACACCGCATTCTACACGGGCGGGGGACGAAACCGGGACAACAAAGGGAAGATCGCTTTCCTCTTGTTTGGCGTAGCGCTGGTGGTGATCGGGTTCGCGGGGTACTTCTTTGGGACGCTCATCAAGGCCGCGGTGTCGCGCCAGCGGGAGTTTCTGGCCGATGCAGCGGCCGTGCAGTTTACACGGAATCCCGATGGGCTCGCCGGTGCCCTCAAAAAAATTGGCGGACACGTGAACGGGGCCGAGGTTGAGGCATCGGGGGCAGAGGCGAGCAGCCATCTCTTTTTCGGAAACGCACTGGAGAGCCAGTTTCTTGGGAGTGGGTGGCTGTCGACGCACCCGCCATTGACGGAGCGCATTCAGCGGATCGATCCGGCGTTCGACGGGTCGTTTCCCAGCGTATCGGCGTCCGATGGAGCCTCTGCCTCCCCGGGAGAGGGGGCAAAGGGGGTGCATGGTGGAGGAGCCCCCGCGTCTCGCACAACGTCCTCGGACGCTGCGTCCGATCCGGCGGAGCAGGCCGGGACCCTCAACTCCGAGCACATTGCCTACGCGGAGCGGCTCCACAGACAGCTTCCGGCCCCGCTCCGCCACGCCGCCCACGATCCATTGGGGGCCGTGGCGTTGTTGTATGGTCTCGTGTTGTCCCCACGGGAAGAGGTTCGGGAGCAGCAGTGGGACCTGCTTCGCCAGCAGGAACCCGCCCCGGTTGTGTCGGAGACGGAGCACCTCTGGCCCGTCGTGCGCGAGGTGGAGCGCTCCGACCGGCTGCCCCTGGCCGGCCTGGCGGCGCCGGCCCTGCGCGACCTGTCGGACGAACAGCGCGCCCGCTTCCGCGACACGCTCCGGGCCTTGGCCGAGTCAGACGAGACCGAGACGGTCTTCGAGTATGCGCTTCAAGCCCTGGTGCGACACCGGCTCGACCACGCAGCGGCTCCATCCCAGAGGCGGGGGGCTCACCGACGCCTCCGGGACGTGGTCGAGGAGGTCGAGGCGCTGCTCTCGGTGCTGGCCCATGTAGGGCACCAAACGGAGGCCGCCGCCCGCCGCGCCGTCGCCGCTGCCGTACGCGGACTGGACGGCTACGACCCGGCGAGATCAGTTTCGATCGAAAAGGTTGCGCCCGAGACGCTGGATGCAGCCCTTGACCAATTGGCCGAAACCACCCCGTCCTTGAAGCGGGACATTCTGCAGGCGTGCACGCGGTGCGTCCAGGCCGACAACACAGTCACGGCCGGCGAGGCCGATTTGCTTCGGGCCGTGGCGATGGCGCTGAACGTCCCCGTGCCGCCGGTTCTCTCGGAAGAGGAGTCGTCCGTGCCCTCGGCACCCGATTCGTGAGGGCTACTCCTCTGATGCGTCCGCGGGGGCGGGGGAATCAGGGAGGAAGCGGGCCAAGAACTCGTGGAGCCGGACCAGCCGATCTCGCTGCTGGAGGGGGGTGCCAGGGCCGGGATATTGCGCATACTCGACAGGACGCTCCAGGGCCCGCAGGCGACTGTAGGCCGTGGCGGCCGACGCGCCGGGCACGGGCGCAGAGGCGGCTCCTTGCGTCAGGAGCAGCGGCGTTCGGATCTCCTCCACGCGGGACAGCGGGGCACTGCGGTAGAGGGCTGTACGGGGCGAGAGCGTCGTGTCGCTGGGCACGGTCGCGGTGTCTGGCAGCACCGAGTCGCGGGCCAGGGCGCTGGGAGAGGGGCCGTCCCATGGGCCGCCGCCAAACTGGTCGGGAAGAAGGGCCGCCGTTGCGCGATGGTTGAGGAGAGAGGGGAGGGTGTACACGCCACTTTGGGCAACTGCGGCGCGATACATGTCGTGATGGCCAAGGCCCCAGAGGGCCAGGGAGGCGCCGTATCCATGGCCCACCAGGGCGCGTTCGCCGCCATCAACCCAGGACCGATTGGACGCGGAGTCGGCCATTGCCTGAAGATCGGCAAACGGGCCGGGCCCCCAGTCTCGATTGTTCGCGCGTCGGTACGCCTGCCCGTTGCCAGTGGACCCGCGCGGCCAGGCTTCGACAACGGCGAGCCCCTGGGCCGCGAGATACTGGCGCTCGAACCAGGCATACGCCGGGGAGGGACGGGCCAGCGCGCTGGGTCCTCCTCGGGGAACCACTACGAGAGGCGCACGGGCGGAGTCGCGAGCCGAGGGGGGGCGGGTCAGTCGACCCGGAACCGAGAGGGTGTCATTCGACACCGAGCGCGACGTGGTGGGGGCCTGCGTGCGGTCCTCGAGCCAGTCGTTGTGATTGCTCAGGCGCCGCTCATTGCTAAAGTTCACCGTGTTCGCGTACAGTTCGGATGGAGACTCCGCCTGCGTGGCAGCGTACACGGCAACGGCATCGGTCGCGTCGACGGCGCGAATCCAGCGCGTTGAGTCGGTCATCTGTTCGTGCGAGGCGGTGCGCACCATTGAGGCGTCGAGCGTGAAGGTGTCGCGGGACGCCGACCGATCGGTGTCGAGCGACGCCTCGTCGGATCGGTCGCCCTCCGCTGCCGACGTGTCCGGAGAGGCAAAAGGGGAGAAGCGGTACAGCGGGCGCCCGGTGCCCGATTGGGCGGTTGCGTAGAGGTACCAGCCGTCGGGCGACCACTGGAGGGACTGGATGTCGCGGTCAACATCTTCGGTAATGACCCGGGGATCGGAACGGCCGTCGAGGGCGAAGAGCCCGATTTGCGTTTGTGCGTAGGAGGGTGCGTCGGTGGCCCGCGCCTGGAACGCAATGGTCGTTCCGTCGCTCGTGGGACGGGGGGCGTGCAGGGACAATCCATCAATCGTTAAGAGGCGCTGAAGACGGGATTTGTCCACATCCGCAACGTACAGGGCATGGGCATCCGAGTCGTCTCCATTGGCAGGGAGCGGCCCACTGACCACGATCTGGGATCCATTCGACAGCCATGCGGCGTCGCTGAACGAGCGGTCGCCTTGGGTAACGGGGCGGGCTGAGGAGGGGGATGGCGTGCCGCGATCCCTGGCATCCGGCGCGTCCACGACAAAGTAGTGGTCATAGGTTGGGTTGGATTCGCCGGGGAACGCAGTTCCGGCGTAGACGGACGGGGCATCGGGACGGGACCGTTCGAGCCATCGCCGTCGCTGAAGCAGGTCCCCGTCGGGGGCGGCTGCGGTGTCACTTCGGATGGGGGTCTGGGTCGTGTCGGGGCGGAGGCGAAGGGCATCCAGTACGGAGCGCAGGCTGTCGGACGAAAGGGTCCGCAGGCTATCGGACGATAGGGTGCGTAGCTGCTCCGGCCCGCCGGGGGCACGCAGGGGGCGGGCCGAGTCGCCAGGAACGGCTGGGCCCTGCGGGCCAAGGGCCAGGGTGTCGACGGGGTCGAGGGTCCGTTCGTGCCGAAGCACGTGAAGGGTATCAGTGGTGATCGATCGGGTGGTGGCTTGTGGGCCGTGCCCAGGGCGGGATGCAGCCCGGGCGCGTGTGCTGCGACGCTGGAGCGCCGACGCCGGAATTGCGCTCCGGAAAAGAATGTGGTTGCCCTGAGGCCCCCATGCCGGTTGTGTGGCCCCGTAGGGCGTATCAGTGAGTTGGTAGGGCTCGCCTCCGCTGAGCGACAGGACAAAGAGCTGGGGCGTTCCGTTTACGGGACGGACAAAGGCGATACGGTTTCCATCGGGATCCCAAGTGGGGGCCGTCGCTCCCTGGGGTGCACGGGTAAGCTGGCGGGGGCGACTGCGCCCAGACAGGGGCGCAACATAGAGCTGGGTCTGAACCGACTGGCCGTCGGACACGGCACGACGAACTGTGTAGGCTGTGCTTCGCCCATTGGGCGAAATCACCACGTCCTCAATCGTCTGCATTTTGAACAGGTCGCTGGCCTGGAGGGGCGGCGGATCGTCCGATGGAGACTGGCCCTGGACTGGAGAGAGGCCCAGGAGCAAAAGGCCAACACCGACCGCGGCCCAGTGGCGTAGGGAAGAGGCAGAAGGCAAAAGAACCATAAGCGGGACGAATGCTACGTTAGGGGACGACCGTAAGGCCGGCGTGGAAGAGATGAGAATCGATGCCCGGATTGATGTCTCCCCGGAAGCCGTTTGACAGATGGTGGTACCGGTAGCCCACCGAAAGCATTGTCTGAGAGGTAAGCCCAATTTGCAGGCCCACCCCCGCGTCGACCATGAAGTTCATCGCTTTGCCCCGTCCATCGGGGAGGGATTGAAAGAAATAGACGGCCCCGGTACTGCCGGCAACGTACGGCTCAACGCGGGCGCCGGTGCGGTAGTTGAGCCGGAGGCCGATGGGGCTGAGGCCAACGCCGTATGTGGTGACCCCCTCTGTAAAGGTGGTGCGCCCGTTGAACGACGTTTTCGGGATCGTGCCGTCCGGAATGGTAAGGCCCACCACCGGCAGAGCATCGATCGTGTAGGTGTACGTCAGGCCCTGGGAATGTCGTGCGTTGGGCGAGGGGGCCAGGCGCCGGTGGTACCGCACGCCGAGCATGCCAAGGGCGCTCTGTGGCACTGTCCCGATGAGACGACCGTTCAGAGATGCGCCTCCGACCCACACGCTCACCCGATTCCACGAGGCGGGGAGTGGGGGCGCGGACGTGGACGTGTCGAGGGAGTCGTCCCAGGAGGAGGGAGCAGACGGGACGCTGTGGGCCCCCGCCGGGCCGGCGCTGAGGCTCAGAAGGCCGATGATGAGTGCCCAGGCTAGAGACAGACGGGCCGACAGGAGACAACCGTGGCTGGACAGCATGAGCGAGAAGGGCGGGAAGCGGGAAAGACGACTCAAGGGCCGGAAAAGGGAGGACGGCGAGTTCGTCGGGTCTTTAGATCCTGTGCCGTCCACGAGCGTGAGACGACTGTGCAAACTTGCATTCCGAGTTCCTCCCGTCATCGGTCTGTTGCCACCTGCACCCTCACATGAAATTACACTACAAAAAATATGGGACGGACGGTCCTCCTCTGCTCGTTCTTCACGGGCTTCTGGGGGCCCGCGGCAACTGGCACACCCTCTGTAGCACGGCGTTCCAGGACGTAGCCACCGTGTATGCCGTCGATCAACGCAATCACGGGCGCTCGCCGCACACGGACCGGATCGATTATCCCACCATGGCGGCCGACGTGCGGTCGTTTCTGTCCCGTCATGATCTTGGCGCTGCGGCCCTCCTGGGGCACTCCATGGGGGGGAAGACGGCGATGCAAACGGCCCTCCGATATCCCGAACGGGTCGAACGTCTGATTGTGGTCGACATGGCCCCGGGGGCCTACCCGCCCCAGCACGAGGAGGTGCTGGCGGCCCTCGCCCGCATTGATCCGACCGAGTATGACAGCCGCGAGGCCATCGATGATGAGCTGGCGACGGACGTGCCGTCGTGGCCCATCCGGCAGTTTCTGCTCAAGAACCTTCACTACGACGGCACACAGTACACGTGGCAGATGAACCTGGAGGCCATCCGGGCGCACTACGACGACATCCTCGCGCCCGTGCAGGCACAGGGGGGTTCTTATGATGGGCCTGCTCTGTTTGTCCGAGGCGGGGACTCCGACTACGTGGGGGAAGACGACAGATCGGATATCCACTCCCTTTTTCCAAACGCCCGCATCGAAACCATCGACGGGGCGGGCCACTGGGTGCATGCCGACGCGCCCGATGTCCTTGCCGGGCTGGTAACCGACTTCCTCACGTCGAATTGAGGACCGGTCGTGCGAAGCCGGGGCAGGCACTCCTTCGTTTCTACTGATTTACCAATCGTACATGCATTATGGACCTTGGATTGACGGATCGTGTGGCCTTTGTGGCCGGCGCAAGCAAAGGCCTCGGGCGTGCCGCCGCCTGCGAACTCGCACAGGAGGGGGCCCGAGTCGCCATTTGCTCCCGCAACCGGGATCGCATCACGGCAGCCGCCCGCGCCATTAGCGCAGACGCTGGCGTGCCCCAGGAGCGAGTGCTCCCGCTTGTCTGCGACGTGACGGACGACGCGGCGGTAGAGGCTGCAATCGACGAAACGGTCGATACGTTCGGGGGGCTCCACGTCCTTGTGACCAACGCAGGGGGGCCGCCCTCGGGAACGGCCACGGATGTGTCGCTCACTGACTACCGGGAGGCGGTGGAGCTCAACCTGGTGAGCACGATTGCGCTCTGTGAGGCGGCGCTTCCGCATTTGCGCGCCGCCGCAACCGAAGACGATCATGCCCGCATTGTGATGGTGACCAGCGTATCGGCCAAGCAGCCCATTCCCACGCTGGCGCTCTCAAATACGGCTCGCGCCGGCGTGCAGGGCTACGCCAAGAGCCTGGCCGAGGATGTCGGCGCGGCTGGCATTACGGTGAACACCGTGCTTCCCGGCTATACGCGTACCGATCGGCTGGAGGACCTGGCCGATGAGATTCAGGCCGATACGGGCCAGTCGCACGAAGAGATTGAAGCGGACTGGGCCGACCAGAATGCCCTTCCTCGCATCGGAGAGCCGGATGAGTTTGCGGCTGCGGTCGCGTTTCTGGCGAGCCAGCGGGCCGGGTATGTGACGGGCATGGCCTTTCCGGTGGATGGCGGACGCACCAAGCACGTGCTGTAGTGCGCTCGCGCCGGTCCTATGCCTCCAAAAATGCGTCGAGCGCATCGAGGCAGGGGGTGGGGGCTTCCCAGTGGGGCATTAGGCCCCCGGGCAGGGTGACGTGGCGGAGGGGCCCCGACGCGCGATCGAGAACGCGAGGCAACAGGTCGAATTGTTGCACCGTTGGACCGGGCTGCTCTGGGGTCAGGAGGAGGGTTGGCCGGTAGAGCCGGGCATACACTGCGTCGGCCACGGTCTTGAGAAAGAGGGAGCCGTCCACAAACCGGCGCGGGGCGCGGTGAGCCCCTCGTGCGTGAGACGTGGTATAGGCATACTCGATCAGGTCTGCGGGCACTTCGCTCGGGTCCAAGAAGACCTGGCGCTCGTAGTAGTCGCGGAGCGAGGCCGGGCGCGTCAGGCGGTAAAACAGGAGTTCAAATACGCCCGTCTGCCCCGCAAGGGACAGCCCGAGGCGCCCGAGGGGCGAGGGGCCCCGCGCCGATGCTAACCCCGTCGGTGAAAGGAGAGCCAGCCGCCGAACGTGTGGGGCGGCCTGCAGCCCGGCGCGCGCTGCGTATTCGGCCCCGAGCGATAGCGCCACGAGGTCCGCCGGGGCGTCGACGACCTCCGTAAGCATGTGGAACAGCTGGTGGTGGTACAGCGCCGGCCGGTATGAGACGGCCGCGCGCCCCGAGCGACCAAAGCCGAGCCAGTCGAGGGCGTACAGGGGCCGATCCGTGGTTGCTGCAAAATGCTCCGCCAGGGGCTTCATTTCGTAGGGCGACGCTGCCGCGTTGAAGCTATGAAGCAGCACGATCGGCGGGCCGCTTCCGGGACGCACGTAGTAGTGGAGGGGCCCCCACGGGCTTTCGAGGACACCTGTGGACCAGTCCAGGGCTGGGGGGAGAGAGGGGGGCGGCGGCAGGCTGCGGTGCACGCGCCACCGTGCGGCGGCAAGGCCAGCGTATGCGCTCCCCAGGACGGCCCCGGTCCCCAGAGCGATGCGAGACCACGAGGAAGAAGACGATGTTGACGACACGGGGGAGACGGTCGAAGAGACAAAAACACGCGATGGGCGCTCTACGCCCAATTCGCTCCAGCGTTCGACCGTGTGCTGAACGGAACCCTCCGGCGGAAATCAGGTGAAGTGCAGTGCCGCAAGTCGACAAACGCTGCCCCCGTAGTTCAACCCGGATAGAACGGCGGCCTCCTAAGCTGCAAATCCTGGTTCGAGTCCAGGCGGGGGTACAACGCCCCAACGTCTCAGAGATCTCCGACGCTACTGCTGGGGCAGTTCCGCATCAAGCCACTGCACCAGGGCGCTCCCTGTGTCGTGTTGCTGAAGGTCACGCAGGGTTCTGCGAACGGCGAATTCCAGGACGAGCGGTTTCGAAACGGCCTGGGCGTACCGGGTATTAAGGACAGCCACGGCTTTTTCCAGCTGTCGGTTCAGGTCGGCCCGCACAGTCCCGACGGCCACCGGTTGATGGTCCGGGTGAAGGGCAGGGAGCTGGGCCGAGTCGCCAAGGGCCACCCGAAGTTTTTGGAGCAGGGATGCATCCTGGGGGGGCGAGGCGGTCTGCGCTTCGCCCGAGGACGCTTCTGTGGCCTGAGCGCTTGCTGGGGCCGTCGGCGGCGGTCCGGCGGGGGATGCCGCATCTGCCTCCGGGGACGACGCGGCCGGTGCGTTGTAGAACGCATCTTCGTCGACGATCTGCATCCAGGCGGGAAGGTCCTGGCGGTTTCCGTTTGAGGTAGACATGGATGACTCGGGAGTGGACAGAAAGACACGTGAAGGCGTGCGCAGTTACGCAGCAGCTGCGATGCGGGCCCGTTCCTTGACCTCGTCGGCCAGGTCCAGGTAGAAGTCGGCGGCGTCGGAATTGTACTCCATGATGTTGTTTCCGTGCGTGGCCGCCTCGTTGATCTTGGAGCGCCATCGGATGAACGTCTCGAAGAGAATATCTTCGTAGACATCCTGGAACTTGTCTTTCATGTCGGCCACCATGCCGGAGCGCAGGTCCAGGTTATTCGGAAGGAGCCCCAGGATGCGGAGACCGTCGTTGTGCACCTGGCGGATCTGCTTGATGGTCTTCTGCAACTGGCTCACCCCTCGCATGCTGAACCGATCGGCGTGGATCGGAACGATAATGCCATCGGACCCCGCCAGTGCCGTGGCGATGCTGCGCCCCAGGGAGGGGGGACAGTCCACCAGGCAATAGTCGTAGTTCTTGGTTGACACCGAATTGGTGGACACCTGGGCGGTGCGGAGCTCCTGCACCCGACGACGAAACTGCTGGGGGAAGACTGGACTCCGGCCCACCACCGAATCGAAACTGGCCGCGGCCATGCGGCGGTCGGACGGTACAAAGTCGACGCCAACGGACTCGGACGTCTGCACGATGTGGGCCAGGGAGAACGCCTCGTCATCCTGTCCGTCCAGGGTTGCGAGCGAGTCGAAAATCGTATCGTCGTCCTCGGTTGCCTCGCGGCCCAAGAGCCAGTCGGTGGCATTCATCTGGGGATCGTAGTCAACGACCACGGGATCGTGGCCCTGCTCCTGGAGCGCCGCTGCGAGGTTGACGGTCGTCACGGTTTTCCCAACCCCGCCCTTCTGGTTAATAACGGAGATCGTGTACATCAGACAAAACGGATACGGTGAGCAGGACACGAACACGACCCTCGTCGCGCAAACAAGTACCGGCGCAAAGGACGTGCCGAGCCGCCATAGGAGGCACTGCTGCGACCACGGTCGTGGGCAATGACGGGTGCTTCGGCGGCCGTACTGTCGACTCGGCGGGGACTGGAGACGCGCTTGCGACGCGCCCAGAGATTAGGCCTGGTTCGAACTGAATTCGAAACTGGATCTGGGTGGTTTTTTCCGTCTCGCCTGGGTGGATTCGTATAGTTGGGGCGGGGGCAATCGTGCCGGATGGCTTATGCTCCCGGGTGATCGTGTTCGCGGAGGAGGGATTCGAAGAGGGTCTCGAATCGGTCGCGTTCGCCCTGTAATAGCCGCTCTCGCTTCTTGAGATTGGTGATGTCGGTGACCACGCCATCCACGTACTGAATGCTTCCGTCCTCGTCCCGGACGACCGTGCCACCAAGCAGCCCCACGAACGTCGACCCGTCCTTTCGGCGCAGAAGCACCTCTCGGGAGGCGGGATCCTCCTGCTCCACGTACAACAGGTGGTCCTGTTGGTTGGGCTCTGCGTACAGGGCCGCCGGCTCAAGGGAGAGCACTGCTGCCTCGGAGTTGTACCCGAACAGCTGAACGAAGGCCCGGTTGACGTACACAAGTCCCTCGCCGGGCACCAGGCGGTAGATGCCGTCGGACACGTTTTCCGTGATGGACCGGAGCAAGTGCTTCTGTTTTCGGAGGCGCTGCTCCATGAGGTGGCGTTCGGTCCGGTCCTGGAGAATGCCAATCAGTCGTTGCGTCCCATCCTCGCCTCCCCGGGCTTCCCCGCGCAGGCGGACCCATCGTTGCTCCCCGGTCTGCGTCGTGAGGGGAAGTTCAAAGTCGACTGGATCTCCGTGTGCAAGGCTGTGATGGAGGGCTGCTCGGACGTCGGTGCGCTGGTCCTCGGGATAGAACTGGAGCCAATCGTCGAGAGAGAGGCGCGGGGCCGTTGACGGCCGGGACAGGATGTTGTGAAACTCCTCTGTTCCCTGCACACGTCCTGTGCTCGGATTGTACTCCCAGCCCCCCACATGGGCGACCTCCTGGGTTCGAGACAAAAGGTCCCGACTCTTCTGAAGAGAGGCCTGGCCGGTCGCGAAGGAATGATGCCGAATGTAGAGGGCCGTTCCGGCGCCGGCCACAAGGACAGACCCGCCTCCCAGAAACGCGAGATGGCTGCCCATGTCGGAGGTCAGGCGAAGGGCGCCCGTCCAGGCAACACCCGTCGGGGCAAGAGCATAGACCACCAGCGCAAGCAGACCGGCTGTCCCCACCACCTGCCCGGGGCGAAACGGAATAATGGTCACCACTAGCAGGTAGATGAGAATCACATACTCCGTGCTGAAGACGTCCCGCAACGCGCCTTCAAATGTCGCCACCGCCGTGGCGAGCAGAATCGCTCCGGCCCCGAAAAGCCGTCCCGTTTGGAGGGAGCATTTCATCTGGGAAAGCAAGAGCCCAATCACGCTGAGCGCGGCCCCGATGAGAATCCCAACCACGATGATTTGTTGAGGCATGCCGCGATGAACGAGGGCCTCGTAGGTCCACGCCAGGTCGTACCCGAGACCAAAGACCCCAAGGCCGACGTACAAAACAGAAGCCACGAGCCCAATAATGCCGCACTGGCGAAGCCCGGTGTGCATGATGCGACGGAGAATTGACCGGTATTGGGGATCCTGCTCGTGAGCAGGGGACAAGTGAGACCTCAGCGATTGTAGCACGGCCGTTCACCGGAGAAAGGAGGCGGTATTGCGAGAACGTGTTATTTGGAAGCCCAAGGACTATGCCATCGCTCGTCATCGTGCATTTCCGGAAAATGATCGACAGTTGCGGCGCTACATCATCGACGCCGTTTCGGCTGTCGTACGAGCTCCGTTGACAGTGCCATCTCCATCACCTTATGACCAGTGCGTATCTGGGGCTCGGGTCGAATCAGGGGCCTCGAGCCCAACATCTTCAGACGGCCATCGATCGGTTGGGTGAGACCTCCGGGGTGCACGTTGGAGCGGCGTCCCCCGTGTACGAATCTGAAGCCCATACCGTGCGTCCTGAAGAGACGCAGCCCTCGTACCTGAACGCCGTGGTGGTTGTCGAGACGTCCTGGTCCCCCAAGGGCCTGCTTCGGAAGACGCAGGCCCTTGAGCGTGCGGCGGGTCGGAACCGGACCGAGGAGGGCCGCTGGGAGCCCCGTCCCCTCGACTTGGATCTTCTGATGGTGGGCACCGAACAGCGCGATACGGATGTGCTCACGCTCCCGCATCCCCGCCTCGCCGAGCGCCGGTTCGTGCTCCGCCCCTGGGCCGATCTGGCGCCGAACCTCCGAGTCCCCCCGCCGTTCGACCGTTCGGTTCGCGCCCTCCTGGCCGCGTGCCCCGACACGGCCGCCCTCGCCTGTGCATCGGTTACGCTGTCAATTCCCGACCCGTAGGAGAACTCGCCTGTGGTTGTCGTCCGGGGATTCGAAGCGCTGCGTTCCAGTGATCTTTGTCTCTCGCATCCGCCACGCCAATGCCGTCGGAGGACCTGAACTACCTCGCCATCGAAGGAGCCATCGGCGCCGGGACAACGACCCTGGCCACGCTTCTTGCTGATCATTGGAGCACGGGCCTTGTCCTGGAAGAGTTTGAGGAGAACCCGTTCCTGGAGCGATTCTACGAGAACCGGGACCGATGGGCCTTCCAAACCCAGCTCGCGTTTCTTGCGAGCCGGTTCCGGCAACAAAAGAAGCTGGCCGAACGGGACCTCTTTCAAAACCTGACGGTCAGCGACTATGTGTTCGACAAGGACCGCATTTTTGCCCGCCAAACGCTGTCGGGGGACGAGCTCCAGCTCTACGAGTCCTTGTTCCGGCTCATGGAGCCCACTGTGCCAACCCCCGACCTGGTGGTCTACCTGCAGTCGTCCCCCGAGCGGCTGATGGAAAACATTGCGAAGCGCGACCGTCCCTACGAACGCAACATGGATCCCGACTACATCGCCCAGCTGCACGCGGCCTACAACCAGTACTTCCGCCAATACGACCGCACCCCGCTCCTCGTGATCAACGCAGCGGAGCTGGACTTCGTGGCGTCCCCCGAAGATTTCCGGACGCTCTCGCATCTGATTGGCGGCCCGCGGCCGGAAGGAACGCGGCACGTCCGCCATCCGGCCTCGTAACACCCCCCGATTCGCAGTCTGCGTCACGCTGTCTCGGAGCGCGCTTCCATGGAGTATCTCCTTTTTGCCGTCCTTCTGTATTTTATTCTGATGACGGCGCGAAACCTGGTCCACCTCCTCCGGCGTCCGGGCGCCGGATCGACGGGGGCGTCCGGGCCCGGCGGGGCCTCGGCCGCAGGGCCGCAAGAACGGGCAGGAGGAACGTCGGGGAACCGGCGCCAGAAATCCGAGGCCGATCCTCGGTTTTGGGGAGAGGACATTGAAGATGCCACCTGGGAGGACCTCCCGGACTAACGGCCGACGCCGCCAACAATTAGTTGCCAAAGGTAAAGGTGAGAGTGGTTCGGGTGGCGACGCGGCGGCCCTCGTGGCGCGCGGGGCGAAACAGGGATCGCTGAGCGGCCGACAGGGCGGCGTCTTCCAGACCATAGCCGAGCTGAGCGACGGGGCGGGCCTGCCCATCCTCCGACACCCGCCAGCGATCCAGCACTGTGGCGCTGTCCACACGCCCCGCGGCACTGACGGAGACCTCCACGCGCACCCGGGCCCGGATGTCGTCGTCCCGGGCGGCCGAGGGATACTTGGGCTGCACGTTGCGCAGCAGGCGCGCCCCCGTGTCGGGCTGGCGCGTGGCGTCCACCGGGTCGCGGTCGCCCTCCTGCCGGTCCGCGTCCTCGGAGGGGCGCTCAACCTGCAGGGCGCCATCCTCGAACTCAATCTCCTGGTCGACAATGACGTCGTTGGGAACCACCACCGGCGGCAGCGGGGCGGGGGGAGGCGGCGACTGCTCTCGTGGCTGGCTGGTTGGCTGGATGGATTCGACCGGGATGCGCTCGGTGGCTCGGTCGCGGAACGGGCCCTCAGAGGAAGAGGGAGTCGGGGTCGGCCACCCATGCACAAGCAGCAGAGCGACGGTCAGCACCCCCGCCAGGGCCGCCAGAACGCGTTGGCGGTATTCCGTGTCTGAACATCCATGGGAGTGCATGGTGGGCGGAGGCGAACCGATGAATCGGGGATCGATCTCGCTGCGCGGACCGGAGGTCCGCCTCAGTTGTGAAACCCCGCGAGTCCTTATACATTTCTGAGTGGTAGAATTTCCAAATACACAACGCGGAGCCCCCGCTCCACACTGTGTTTCAATCATCGGTTCCTCCCGTGCCCCCAACGCCAGATCCCGAAGGCTTCGTTCTTCGGTCTGCCATCGGTTTTCCCTTCCTCCCCTCGCCGGGCGGAAGGGTTTTTTTGTGTGACCCCCCGTCGCGCCCGTACTTCCTGGATTGCACCGCACCATGCCCGATTCCGCTCCTCGTCCGGATGCCCGCTCCGCTACACTCGCCCTCGCCGACGGCACCATTGTGCGAGGAACTGCCATCGGCCACCGGGGGCAGACCGCCGGTGAGCTGTGCTTCAATACAAGCATGACGGGCTACCAGGAAATCATGACCGACCCGTCCTACGTCGGGCAGCTCATGATGATGACCCAGCCGCACATCGGCAACTACGGCGCTGCGGCCAAGGACATGGAGGCCGACGAGCCGATGGTGGCCGGCTTCATCGTGCGCGACTTCACGCGGCGGCCCTCCAACCGACAGGCCGACGAGACCCTCGATGCGTTCATGAAGCGTCACGAACTGGTCGGCATCGCCGGGGTCGACACCCGGGCGCTCGTCCGCCACATTCGGAGCAAAGGCGTCATGAATGCGGTCATTTCATCGACCGAACAGTCGCCCGACGTTTTGATCCAAAAAGCGCGCGACTGGCCCGACATGAGCGGGCGCGAACTGGCCTCCAAGGTGTCGCCTGATGCGCCCTATACCTATTGCGAGGGAGAGGGCCCCCGCATCGCGGTCTACGACTTTGGGGTGAAGCAGAACATCCTTCGGTCCTTCCGCGCCCGCGGCTGCAGCGTGAAGGTGGTGCCCGGCGATACTCCGCTCGACGACGTACTGGCCGGGGACCCGGACGGGCTCTTTTTCTCGAACGGCCCCGGCGATCCGCGCGCCATGCCCGACGCCATTGCCCGCGTGGACCGGGCACTGAACACGGGGCGGCCGGTGTTCGGCATCTGCCTGGGCCACCAGCTGATGTCGCTGGCCCAGGACTTCGAGGTCTACAAGATGTTCGTGGGGCACCGCGGGGCCAACCACCCCGTGAAGAACCTCGACACGGGGCGCGTGGAAGTGACGACGCAAAACCACGGATTCGCGGTCGACGCCGAGTCGATCGACCCGGACGCGGCCCGCGTGACCCACGTCAACCTGAACGACGACACGATCGAGGGCCTCCAGTTCAAGACGTTTGCGGGCATGTCGCTGCAGTATCACCCGGAGGCCTCGCCCGGCCCGCACGACAGCCACTACCACTTCGAGCGCTTCCTGGAGATGGTGGCGGAGGAGCGCGATGTCACGATTCCGGAAGCGGCCGCCGACCCCGCCACGGTGACGGCATGAGGTCGAAGGTTGGAAGGTTGAACGTTAGAAGGTTGAGCGTGAGAACGTTGAAGGTCAGAAGAGAAAAAGTCAGGTCGCTTTAGTGATGAGACCCGAAGGGTCGCCTGCTCACAGTCGCGAGAGGATCCGGAAGACTGTCGAGTCGAAGCCTTTCGTCGCCTTCAGGGGGAGG
>JAWOAQ010000223.1:0-3917 GCA_046498495.1 Salinibacter sp.
GGGTCCATGTCCTCCTCAAACACGAGGGTGACGACGCTCAGGCCGAACTGGCTCAAGGAGCGGTTGTCCTTAACCCCTTCGAGGTTGGTCATGCTCGTCTCGATGGGGTAGGAGACCAGGTTTTCCACCTCGACGGGCGACATGCCGGGCACCGGCGTGAGGATCTGCACCTGGTTGTTCGTGAGCTCCGGATAGGCGTCCACCGGCACCTGCTGCCAGCTGTAGAGGCCCCATCCGACCAGGACGGCCATCAGGAGCAGAACCAGAATTCGATTCTTAACGACGGACGTGACGAGACGATCGAACATCGGGCGGTAAAGAACGTCGGGGAGCGAGGATCGGAGGGGGAGAGGCAACCAGCCTCTTATTCTCTCTGATTGAGAGCGCACTCTCTAAAAGCACCTCTTCACCAGCGGCTATTCTCGCTGGTTCAGGGCGCACTCTAAAAGCACTTCTTCACCAGCGGCTATTCTCGCTGGTTCAGGGCGCTTACGATCTGGTAGGCGCCCTCGGAGACGATCTCGGTGCCCAGATCGAGCGACGGGACGGGGACGTCGCCGTCCGTCTCGGCTTCGGCGTCTACGTAGACGCGCCGAAAGCGGCGGGGTCCTTCGCGGACGAGGACGTAGGCGCCGTCGCCGTCGGTTAGCAGCACGTCGGCCGGCAGGGCAGCCTGCGGGTCGCCGGTTTGCTCGACCTGGACGGAGGCGTACATGCCGGGGCGGAGGGCGCCGTCCGCATTGTCGAGCACCAGCCGGGCGCGGGCCGCCCGGTCGTCGTCATCTACCTGCGGGGTGACCTGCTCGATGGTGCTTCGGTAGGTCCGCTCGGGGGCCATCGGGGTCGTGATGGTGGCCGTCTGGCCCTCCTGTACCTGCTCCAGGTTGCGCTCAAAGACATCGGCCACCACGCGGATGGGCTGCAGGTCGGCGATGTAGTAGAGGCGGTCGCCCTGCTGGACCGGCGCCCCGAGGGAGGCCTCCCGGTCCAGCACGACGCCGTCGATGGGGGCTTCGAGGGGGAGCGTGCCCATGTCCTGCGCCCCGGTGGCCACCTGCTCGATGCGATCCGGGCGCACCCCGATGGAGCGGAGGCGCTGCCGAGCGGCCGCCCAGTTGCGCTCGGCAGCCTGCACGTTTTTCTCGACGGCCACGTCCCGTTCCTGGAGGCGCCGCTGGCGGTCCAGGGCGTCGCGGGCCTGCCGCAGGTCGGCCACCATCTGGCTCAGGTCCGGGGCGGCCACATCGGCCACGACCTCGCCCTGGGCCACCCGTGCACCGGGCGCCACGCGGAGCCGTTCGACCCGTCCGTCCATCAGTGAGGTGACGAAGGCCTCCTGGTCACCGGTCGGACGCACCCGGGCGGGGAGCTTGAGCGTTGTGGTGACGGGGCGTTCCTCAACTGGAGTGGTTGTCAGGTCCACCTCGTCGAGCTCGGCCGTGCTCAGCGTAATCACGTTCGGGTCGGCCGTCGTGTCGGCCGCAGCGTCGGTGGAGGCGGGCGGGGCGTCCCCCGTGCCACAGCCGGGGAGGACAACCGCGGCGGCCAGGATCAGGAGAAGTGAAAGCGAGGGTCGGCGGTGCATGGGGGAAAAGTCATTATGAAAAGCAGTGCCAACTCGCCGGTCCGGGCGGGCCTGGAGGCGAGTTTGGCCGAACGGAGCGCATTTGAGAGTTAGGACGGGTCCCCTCAGAGGTCAGCGTCGCGAGGGGAAAGGGCCCCCTCCACGACGACGGGCGCGTCCTGCGGCCCAACGCCGAGAGACGCCTCCAGGGCGTAGAGGGCACGCAGGAACTGGGCGGTACGTCGCACGCGGCGCCGTTCAGTTTGGAGAGCGGCCTCCACGGTGTCGAGCAGCTCGAAGAGGGTGAGCTCGCCCTGCTCGTAGACGAAGAGGGCATCCTCCAGTGTCGTGTCGGGGCCCGGTTGGGCAGCATCGGCCGTTGCCTGAAGGCGGGACTGGTAGTTGTCAATCCGGTCCAGGGCCTCAAGAACGTCGGCCTCCACCGCGCGCCGGGTCGCGTCGAGCGTGGCCTCGGCCTCCGCCCGACGGCCCTCCTGCGCCTCCACGGCGGTGCGGCCGCCGTTCCAGAGGGGGAGCTCTACCTGCAGGCCGGCCGTGAAACCCAGCGTGGAGCCCCCGGGCGTTGACAGCTGTTTGGGGCCGGCCGAGAGCTGAAGGTCCGGAGCCCGCTGGTAGCGCGCGGCGTCGAGGGCGTGCCGTTGGCGTTCGACCCGGGCCTGCTGGGCACGGAGGCCGGCTCGTTGCTCGTTGGCCATCGCCAGGGCCGCCTGCGTGTCCACCGACACGGCCCGAAAGCCAAGAGCGTCCGGGACCGAGAAGCGGGAGACATCCACCCGTGCCGTATCGGCATTGAGGGGGCGATCCGGAAAGAGCATGTAGGCCAGTTCCCTGCGTGCCGTTCGGCGCTCTCGACGGGCCTCCGATAGGTCGCTTTCCACGGCGGCCTCTGCGTTTTTGAGCCGCGAGCGGCGGACCGGGCTCAGGTCGCCTTCCTCATACCGCGCCGTGGCGGCTCGGCCCGCCTGCCGGATCGCGTCGGCGTAGCGCCGCAGAAGGCGATAGCGGGTGTCCGCGACCACGACGCCGAGGTAGCGCTGCCGCAGGGTTTCGTAGAGCGCAGCCCGCGTTTCCTGCAGTTGGGCCTCGGCGGCCCGCTCGGCGGCGTCGGCCGACTGCTGCCGGGCCCGCTGCTCGCCCGGGTAGTTGAGCGGCTGCGAAAGGGTCAGGTACCACTCGTCGTCCGCCCCCGTGCCATCCGGTCGGCGCGTGTGCTCGTTGGCGCCCTCCAGCGTTGGGTTGGGGAAGAGGGCTGCCTCCTGAGCGGTCTTGCTGTCGGCCTGCACGCGGGCCCGGGCGGCCCGGAGGTCCGGATTGTTTTCCAGAAGGAGGCCCGTTGCGTCCTCGAACGTCAGCGTGTCGGGGAGGGGCGCCGGCTGGGCCTGGCCGGGTCCCACACCAGCGATGCCGAAAAAAACTCCGAACAGAAGGCCCTGAACCGTTAAGGACAACGGGCAACGCATAACGCGGCAGCGGCAACTGGGAAACGGTCGATGAAACAGCGACCGATCCCACGCGGCGGCCCTGACGAGAGATCTTATAGGGGGATGAGAAGCGGATTAGAGCCCCATTAGAACGTCTCACGTCTCCGCCTGGGCCCGACAGAATCTGCCTCAGGCAAAGCGGGAGCGGTCCGAAATCGATCGTACAGGCGGGGCATCTCATCGCAACCTGGAGAGGGCGCCCCCCGCTGACTTGCCCGGTGCATCCGTCCGCTACCCTGCCTCACGTGATGTCCGCTCATGGCGACGGATCGTGAATCTAAGACAGACTGTCAACGATATACGAATCGTCGCAAAAATATTTATAGCCCGGGGGCTCTTTGGCGTCTGTCTTCTTCTTTCCACCCCGGAGATTGGCCGTTCGGGCCCGGGGGCATCGAGAACGAGCCGATGTGCGTCGTCCACAGGTGGGGAAGCTGGTCGACGGCGCCGCAGCCGCCGTGCCGTAGACAACGCCGTCCGCTCCCGTCGTCGGATTCCCGGGAGGAGCGAGTGCTGCGTGGTGGAGGGGGTGTGCCCAACCACACGATCCGCACCCCGGCGTGGGGCCCTGTCAGTGTCCGACTGAATTTGCGACCTCCCATCCCCCGGCCCGCGCAGTGGGTTCGAAATCTACAGGCTGTTGAGTACACTGGGGGTCCGCACACGTCTGACTTTTAGCGTCTCTCTGTTTCAACCCTCATGAAGCACCTTGCCTGCTACTGATTCTGCACATCCACTGGTCGTCCATCCTCCTTCATGCTCCGATGGATAGCGTCGAGCGTCGCGATTGTGTTCAGGTTGTCTGCAAGTGAGGCGATCGATGGGGATCCGTTGTGGACCACTTCTCGAAA
>JAWOAQ010000022.1:0-8813 GCA_046498495.1 Salinibacter sp.
CCCAAGGAGCGGGCGCTGCTGGAGACGAGCAGCCCGCGCACAAAGCTGAACCTGTCGGCCGACTACAGTGCCGGGCCGGTGTCGCTGTTCCTGCGCACCGTACGCTTCGGCGAGGTGACGCGCAACGAGTTCCCGTTCGGGAGCGAGCAGGTGCACAGCGCGCAGTGGGTGGCCGACGCCACGGTCTCGTACCGGGTGAGCGACGAGGCGACCGTGAGCGTGGGGGCCAACAACCTGTTCGACAACTACCCCGACGAGCAGGTCCCAGAGAACTCGTACTACGGCGTGTTCGACTACGCGCCGGTGCAGCAGGGTTTTAATGGCGCGTTTTACTTCGCCCGTCTCAACGTGCGGATCTAGCGGCGGCCCAAACTAGTGCCCAGCGGCGCCGAGCGTTCGATGGGATCCGCCTCTCACACCTACGGCCCGCCTCGTCTCGCCGGACGGGGCGGGCTGCGGGGTGTTACGGGCCGGCGGGGGTTTCGGCCTCGTCCTCCTCGAGGATGAACCAGCGGCTGCCCAGGTATAGCAGCGCCCCGGCGCCCACCACGCCGAGCCCGACCAGCGACTCGAAGGGACGGTCAACGAACGTATAGATGAGCACCCAGGCATTCAGGACAAGAAAGACGATCGGCGTCACCGGATAGCCCCACGTGGTATAGGGGCGGTCGACCTCCGGCCTGCGCCAGCGCAGCACAAACACACCCGCCACCGTGAGCATCATCGAGAGGGTGAGGGTAAAGCCCACGTAGATCAGCACCTGATCGAACGTCGAGGTATAAATAAACCCGAGCGCGAGGGCCAGCTGGAAGAGCACGGAGTTGACGGGCACTCCCTCGTCGTTTGTGGTGGCCAGCCAGCGCAGCGCGCGCGTGTCCTCGCCCATGGCCTGCGTGACGCGGGGGCCGAGATACACCATAGCGCTCACGGACGAGATGAGGGCAAGGCCAATGACGATCGACATCACCTGCCCGCCCACGTCCCCAAAGATGACGCGGCCGGAGAGGTATCCGATTTCGACCTCCCCAGCCATCTCACTGGTGGGCACCGTGTAGAGAAAAACGAAGGTGAGCAACGCGTAGAGGACCGTGACCAGGGCGGTCCCGGCCACCAGCGACAGCGGCAGGGTGCGCTGTGGATTCCGAATCTCGCCAACAATGTAGATGGCACTGTTCCACCCGGCGTAGGCGTACGTCACAAAGACCAACGAGACGGCAAATCCCGGCGTGACGATCTCCGCCAGGCCAGCTGCGTCCGGCACGACGGAGACGGAGTGATCGGGCGTGGTCCAGAGGGCTGCCGCCGCAATGAAGGCCAGGATTAGCAGTAGCTTGAGTCCGGTGACGGCATTCTGAAAGTGGCTGCCCCAGGTAATGCTGACGCCGTGGATGGCCGAGCATAGCACGACGATGCCCGCGGCCAGGTGGGTTGTGGAAAGGCTTGGAAAGACGGCCGTCGTGTAGTCGCCGAATGCGATGGCCGACAGCGCAATGGGGCCGGCAAAGCCCAGGGTGGCCGTAATCCATCCCACGATAAACCCGAGGGACGGATGGTAGAGCTCCGAGACGAGGTGGTATTCGCCTCCCGAGCGCGGCAGGGCCGCTCCCAGCTCGCCGTACACCAGGGCGCCACAGAGCGCCATCCCGCCGCCCACGGCCCACAAGAACAGGAGGGCGAAGGGGGAGTCGAGGTATTCAACCTGAAAGCCAATGCTCGTAAAGATGCCGGTGCCCACCATGCTGGCGATCACGAGCGAGGTGGCCGTGACAAAACCTACCTTGACGGGCGTCTGGTCGGGGGTGGTCATGAACGAGAGACTGGGAAGCGGCGGTGGGGGAACGGTTGAGACATACAGGCCAAAACGTAAGGCTACTGCCCGTCAAAGGTCCAGCCCCCGGCGCGTCGGTGGGGTCTCGGATGGACCCCGAAGCGCACGCTGATCCAGAGAAGCTTACGCTGATTCAGAGGAGAGGGACCGGATCTCGCAGAGGGCATGCAGGCGGGATACGGTGCGGTCGAATTTTTCCGCCACGGTCCGGGCGACCCCCGCGTGGTCGTCCGGGTGAAACCAGCGGGCGGGTGGGGCCGGGGCGGTGAAATAGAGCGTCGGGGCCTCCGCGTGGAGGTACAGTGCGTCGATGACGCGGAGCAGGCGGAAGGCATCGTCCGCATCCGCAATCGAGATGCCCTCAACAAACAGATGGTCGAGCCGCGTCAGGTCGTGGAGGAGGGCCGCGTGCGCCGTTTCCGTCGTGGCCGTCCGGAGGTCGTCGAAGGTCCACCAGCGGAGCGGGCCGGACATGGAGGCGCGTACCTGCTTCATGGCCCGTCGGGTGGGCGCGGGCGGCCCGATCCAGCCGCGCCCCGGGGCCTGCTCGGCCGCCGCGGCGTGCTGCGCCTGCCGGTAGTCGGTGCCGGTGACAGACACGACCCGATACTGATCCTGAAACGACCGCCGGAGAAATTGCTGGAACCGGTTGCCGCTGAACGCCTGGGAGAGATGGGTGCCCGGCGTGATGTTGCTCGTGGCCAGGAGGGGCACGCCCCGGTCGGCGAGGGTGTTCATCGTGCCGACGAGGCGCATTTCGTTGGCGGGATCGTCGATCTCCACCTCATCGAGGCAGCATACGGCGAATCGATCGGCCAGCCGGTGGGCAACGGCCGCGGGCGGATCGGTTTGGGAAAACAGCGTGCTTGAATGGAGGAATGCGCAGGAGACCCGGGGCGTGAGGGCGTTGTAGGCCGCTGCGAGTAGGTGGGTTTTGCCGGTGCCGGGGGGGCCGACCAGGTAGAGGCCGGTCGGGGGAGTCGTCTCCGGGCCCGTTATGAAGGCCCACACGCGTGCTGCCCATGAGGGGAACAGCGATGTAGAGTGGTGCTGGCGTTCAACAAATGCCCGAGTGGCACGGAGGGCCTCCGCCTGCCCGTCCGACCGCGGCTCGTAGTTCTCAAACGTCGCCTGCTCGAACCGGGGCGGCAGGCCAAACGAAGGGGAAGCGGTCACGACACTGGGGCGTTCGGTCACATTCGGGCGATGGGAGCGGCGGTGCGGTTGTAGGTCCTCGGAGGAGTCCGTCCGTCGCGGGTGGCGCCACGCGGCGCGGGAGCGACGAAAAGGGACGAGGGCATTTTGACAGGCGCGGCTCACAGCCGTAGACTGTCCAGCGTGCTGGGCCCCTATCAGCGTCCCTTGATCGCCTTCCCTAACGTCGCCTTCCCCCTCCGTGTTGACTTTCTCCGCCCCGCTGCTTCGCCGGTCCCTCGTTCTCTTCCTTGGGGCCGTTCTCCTCGGGCTCCCGGCAGTCGGGGTCGAGTCGAGCCGAGCGCAGGCGCCCGCGTCCCTCCAGGCTGCGGACCAGGGCATCGCTGGCCATTGCATCCAAGTCCTGAAGGCGCCCTTTCTCCTCTTCCGACAGGGCCCCTGGCTCGGAATCCATGACCGAAAAGGTGCCGATCGAATGGCCGTTCGGGGCTAAAATTGGGACGCCCGCGTAAAATCGAAGGCCCATCCCGGCGCCCGATCCAAGACTAAACCCGGCAAGCCTCCTGCACGGGGACTCAAGGCACCGGGAATCTCTGCCATAGCGCCGGAACCTGAAGATGAATGTCAAGGGCCGACCGGACGATGATACGTCCCTCAATTGTGGATCTCCTCCATCCCCGGAGATCCGCGGCCAGCTCACGGAGTGCCGCCTGGCGAGACGCGACCCGCCGCGGATGGCAGTTCGCCTCGCAGATTGCACCCGCTCGCGCCGGACGAGGCAGAACCCTCACGCGGCCCAAGGTAGCGTTGAGCGGCCGTCAGCACGAGCGGAATCTCGAAGTAGAAGGTGCTAAACGTCTGGCCTTTGCGCTCTTCCAGTACGGGCACGATCTCTTGGCCTACGAAGTCGTGCAAAAACGCCTCCCCAAGCGAATCACGAAACCGCGTCGCAAGCAGGAGCATGAGCGCCCGCTCACTTAATGCATATGTCTGCTCCGAAGTCTCGGCCAGCGGGGTTATCGCCTCAGAACGAGGATTGTAGTAGTAGGAGGAATACACGTTCGGGGACCTCTCGCTGAAAAACTCGATCATCTCTCGCGCGGGGACCTTGTTGAACGGAAGCAAGGCCTCGGCAATTTCCAGCGACGACTGTAGCTTGAGGAGGCCGTTCGGGGAGTAGTACCCATCGGCGTGTTGGAAAACGGTCTCGATCCCTTTGTCGTACATCTCTCGTGAGAAGCCTTCCTTCAGGTACGCCTCTTCTGTAAACCGGGCCATGGCGCGGGCCTGGCGCAGCAGCGAGGGGTCTTGGGTGCCGCAGGCAATCTTGCGGACGGTATGCGGCATCTGGTTCAGAACCCACGTGCTTTCGGAGAGCGTTCGGGTCCCGTAGTTGTAGTAGTTTTTGACAATAAACCGCTGACCGTTCGCTCGCTGGTCCGGAGAGGGCGGGTTGGGCTCCCAGTACCCGTGCCGGAGGTACGCGTCGAGCACCGTTGTGGCCATCTCGCGGTGTTCAGGGTTCTTCCAGCGCTCGTACGCCTCCCAAAGGGCATCGGCAAGAAGCCCCGTCTCTTTTGCGCCGGAGGCGTCGGGGGGAGTGTCTGGGTTGTAGCGCCACAAGACCGTATGCTGTGCCCGAGGGTCTTCCGCGTCGGCGCGGAGGAAGTGCTCCTGAATCATGCTGTATGCGCGGTCAAACAGCGGGCGGTTGCCGAGGGCCACGGCTGCGCGCATCGTGTTTCCGAGGTCCACGGCGTAGGCAAACCCATCGTCACGGACGGGCAATCCGTCGTCGAGGTCGCTGGTGAGGCGAGCTTCGTAGCTGCTGGTAAGCGTCTCCAGCTCGTCAGGTCGGGTCTCTGCGTCAGGAGACGTAGAGTTGCAGCCGCCCAAAACGGCGACAGATACTAGAACCGCCGCGGATAGAATCGAGACGTGCCGCGGCACAAGAGAAGAAAATGACATTGGGGCGGAGATGAGGTCGGACGACAGGTCAGTGTTTGGTCGTGCTCTTCGTCTTTTAATGCAGGTCGCGGACTGAGAAACAAGATCGGACCCTTCGGCAGTCGGATCGCAGGCGGGAGGGTTCATTCGATACGCGCACTTATGACGTTCCGACCGTCATGCATAGTTGAGAGACCGATACAGTTTGCAGACCTATCTGCTCGAATGCTTTGTTTCCGCCGATGACTCCTTCCAGTCTTCCCGGAGGGGACCGGCTGGCGCCCGTCATCGCCCATGCGGATGGCGTTGTGCGGTCCGCAAGCCATGGTGCACGGACGGTCCTACGAGCGTGGCGCTGCAGGAGCGTGGCACTACAAGATGATGGCCGCGCCAATTCCGAGCAGTACCACGGCCAGCGCAAGGCGCAGTCCCCCCTCCGAAACCTGGTGTGCCAGGCGCCAGCCAGCCACTACGCCGATGAGTTGGGGAACGCCCACAATCACGGCCAACGACAGGTCCACTGCGCCGACGCTCCAGTACCCGATCGCCGCAAAAAGAGACAGGAAGATTGACTGCACCTGCGCTACGGCGACGGCCTGAAGCATCGGCATGCCGAGTGCGACGAGCGCAGGAACGGCCACCACCGGTCCGCCCACGCCCAAGAGCCCACCGACGGTCCCGACACTTCCCCCCACAGCTGTCAGAAGGCCCCATCGCCAACGTGGAGCGCCTTCCCGAATTCTGCCCGGCCTGAGGCCCGTTGTTTCTCGGTATACAAGCAGGAGGGCAACTCCGATGAGGAAGGCGGCCAGAAGCTCCCCGAAGAGCTGTTTCCCGATCAAGAGGTTGAGCCGGGTGCCGAGGAGCGCACCGGCGACACCGGCCCCGCTTAGAATAAGGGCCGTCTCCTGCGCCGGCCCCGTCTCCAGTTCCCCGGAGCGAATATAGGCAGCGCTCCCCACGAGGCCGGTTGCCACAAATGTTGCGCTTGCTGTGCCGGCAACTGCCGCCGAGGACAAGTCCGTAAATCCGTATAGGGCAGCGGTAACAAAAACCCCACCTGGACCGACGGTGGTGATCCCCACGCCGGCGAACAGAGCGATAAGAACCAAGGCACCGGTCCACAGAGACATTCCGTTAGAGGCCTCCCCCAAAGATTGCACCGATTACGTCCGTCGCCGAGAGCACCGACAGGGCAATCGCGAGCACCACCAGTCCAACGTTGGCGAGATTGAGGACCCAGTCATTGCCATGCTCTCCCATTGTTTCCTCGTCGTTGACGGCCCAAAACAGAAGTGCCGCGGAGATGGGAAGCCCAAACACACCGTTCCAGGCGGGGAAGAGAACCACCATATCCAGCACGCTCAGGCCGGCAAACACATGCACGAGAGGGGAAAGCCCGCTGGCGAGACACAGCCCAACAAACAGCGTACGGAACGTTCCTGACGCCTTCTGAGGATCCGAAGACTGTATGCGCCGCCCCCAGGCCTCCTGCAAAATGTACGCCGGGCACCAGAGAATCGGAATGATGCTATTGAAGGCGGCCATCAGCGTGCCCCCGAGGAAGAGAAGCATTGCCCAGGTGCCGAGCACGTCCGTTAGCGCCCGCCCCGGCGTGATGAACGACTCCAACTCCGTGATTCCGGCCGGCCGGAGCACCGCGGCGGTTGCAACCAAAATCGCGACTGAGGCCAGCCCCCCGAGGCTGTATCCGATGCCCAGGTCGAATCGCATGTCCGAGAGGTCCGACGAATCGGTCCATCCTTTTTCTTCAACGAACAGCGATTCGAGAAAGAAATTCGGCCAGAGGGCCGTTGTCCCGAGGATCGCAGCCGTAAGGGCAAGCCCACCCGCTCCCAGAAATGAACTGTTGGGCACCGCTCCAGCGAGGAGAGAAAGGGGCTCTGGTTTGCTCACGACCGCCACGACGCCGAACGCCAGGAAGAGCACGACCATCATCGCCGTCATGAGGTATTCGACGAGGCGGTACTGCAGAACGCCCACCCCTGCGGCGAGAATGCCCGTAAACACAGCAATAGGCATCCATCCCACACTTGCCCCCATCGTGCTCTCAAGAAGAATCTGCGTGCCGAGCCCAACGGCCGCGGTCAGCTCCAGGCCCCACAGCAGGCAGCCTATGGAGATAAATCCCAAAAGGATTGTCGCGCCCGTCCGGCCGAATTTGCGCCGCGTGAATTGCCCCAGTGAATCACCGAAGATGCCGATCCGGGCACTCATGTCCTGCGCCATGATGCCGATAAGAACGGCAAGTCCGGCCAGCCAGATCAACGAGTAGCCGAACTGGACACCCGCGCTGCTCATGATGAAGACCGACCCGGAGCCGAAGTAGCTGGCAACCATCACGAAGGCCAGCCCAAACCGATCGAAGAATCTCGACAGCAGGTGCTGGTGCCCCTTCTCGTTCGCGCCAGTGGCATCTGCGGTGGCAGCGTCTGCGCGGGCCGTATCTTTGTTAATCGTGCCTGCGTGATCTGTATCTGTTTTCTCTATATCAGCTTCGGACGTCTTGCGTGTCATCTACTTATCACGGATCTGAAAGTGCAAATGCGTTCGATCGCCGAAATAGAGCCGGCGGTAGTGGGTTGGCACCTTCCATGCCGCCGGTTTACTGCCGCTGTAGTCCCCTCGAACACCAGATGGACGGCTGACCACGCGGTCGTCCGAAGGCGAGCCATCGGGGCTTTGCCACGACGATCCCCGAACCCTGCTGTGTACGGACACTAAAAAGGTCCAAGGCGAGCCGGCACAGGCGCTCACTGGCATCCCCAGCGAAGGCGGAGCAGAACTCGCTTGGTCTGACTTCTATACTGGGACCCAGCGGGCACCTCGCAGGGCCGGTCCCTATTCGGCAAAGCGTTTACAGGCATCGTTCCCCGACTCGTGGTTGCCCCATTGCCGTTCTGCAGTCCTGGTGGGACTATGAGGTCAGGGAGGGTGGAGGGGCAGGGGCGATGGGGCGAAGGACGTCTCCTAAGAGGCACATGAGCCGGACTCCAGAAAGCGAGCCTGTGTAGAACGTGAGGCTTGCAGTGCGTCCAGGCATGTGGTTGCGAAGCCAATATCACTTGGTCCCTTCAGCCCCGATTGATGTTGCCTGACTGAAAGACAACTGTGCTTTGGATAGCATGACCCCTACAAAAGAATGCGGGGGAGGTTCACTCCCAGCGACAAAACCCTCAGGGATCGAACTCCTGGCCCCGGAAGGCGGCACTGGACCAGATGGAGTCGAGAGCCGGTTATGAATGGCGGATCGCCAACCCCGATAAGACGAAGTTATTGGTAGGTATATTGAGGGGGCAACATCCAGGCTGTGTGGTCGTCGTTCCCGTCGATGATATAGATCCCGATCGGCTTCACAGCCAAGAGGTTCGGGGGGAACGTGCGCGGGATCTCCATCTGGGATCTCCACCTACGTGTGGGCACAGAAATCCATGGGCGCTTCAGAGCACGCGGGGTGAGGAACGTATAGCCGCTCGGATCTGGAGGAAATGGCCGCACAATCGGGGGCCGTCGGAGATGAGGACGCACTTGGGAGCCGTTCCCAGCTACAGGCAAATTCCTGCAGTCTCGTTCAGGATCAGGAAAACACCCTGAAACAGAAAACGCCCCTCAGACCGCCGTTTGCAGGCGCTGAGAGGCGTTTTTGAAGGGTGCCCGAGAGAGGACTCGAACCTCCACGTCCTTGCGGACACGTGACCCTGAATAATGTGGGGTGTTATCCAGAATCGGCCTTCAACGTATCAGAACGGTGATTTTGAAAGTTTTAAAAAGCCCGTTCCCCCACAATTCCCCCACTACATCCTATATTCCTCATTTTTCGCGGGTACAGGCTCTCAGTTGAGCATCGAATAGGATCTTGTGG
>JAWOAQ010000038.1:0-3955 GCA_046498495.1 Salinibacter sp.
GTAGAAGCGCAGGACGACTCGTACGCTGTCGTGCTGGCGGGAGAGGATGAGGCCTACCAGTCGTCGTTGTTTTCGGCGTCCCAGGCGCGAGCGATCCAGCAGTTTCTTCGGACGCTCCGCCGGTCGCACGCGTCGACCCTCCACCGGACGCGCTGCGACATCGTAGAGGCGTGCCGGCGCCAGCACCCGAACGTGCCGGCGGACACGGTTCGCACGGTGGTGGGGCAGGCCCTCGATGAGTCGTGGGAGGAGGATCGGCTGACCGAAGCCCTCGCCCGGAAGTCGCTCGCGCAGACATTGATCGGCTACCGGGATGAAGGCATGTGGGGCGTCCTGATCATGAGCCAGCGAGACGATCATGTATGCCCGGCGTGCCATCGGCTCGATACGGTGGCCTACGACATCGACCAGGCCCTGGCGGAGCAGCCGCTGCCCCACGCCGGCTGTGCCAACCACACGTGCCGCTGCCAGTACCTTCCGGTTGTCCAGAAGGACGACCTCTATTCCACCGTGGAAACGCGAGTGGGGGCGTAGAGGACCGAGGGGGGAGCGACGGCGGTTGGTGTCCGGACCGTTTGCCGAAAAGGGAGATACAAAGGGAGCCTCCAGCTGGTATTGACCAAATGCCCACGACCGAATGAGCAAAAGAATGATGTCCTGGCCTCCGGTTTCGTTGCGTTCCTGGGCGGGGAGGGGCCGGGCGGCCCGCTGCGTTGGGCTGGTAGCGGCCCTTCTGTTGCTTTGCGTGCCCGCGGACGGGACGGCGCAGGTGCTGGTCCGCAGCTCGCTCTCGATGGACGAGGAGGCCTCGCCGGGGGGGACGTATCAGGGCACGATTGAGCTTTACAATGAGGACGACACCCTCCGCAGTGCCGAGGTCTCCCTCCGAGACTACCTGTTTACGGGGGAGGGAGAGACGGAGTACGCCGATCCTGGCAGTCACGAGCGGTCGAATGCCGAGTGGGTCGACTATGAGTCCTCGGTGGTGTCGGTGCCGCCCCAGGAGGAGGCGGAGGTGCAGTTTGAGGTGCAGGTGCCCGAGGACATCGACGGAGCCGAGCCCACGGGGACGTACTGGAGCATGCTCATGGTGCGCCCGCTGGGGCAGGGCACCGGCCCCTCGCCCGATCAGGGGGTGGCCGTTCGGCAGATCCGGCGCTACGGCATTCAGGTGGCCACTCATCTGCCGGGCGGGGAGCCCACGCTGGAGGTGCAGTCGACCGAGGTGACGGAGGAGGGCGACGAGTCGACGCTGGAGGTGGGGCTGGAAAACACGGGCACGCGGATGGCAAATACCCGCCTGCGCCTCGAATTGTACGACGATGCCGGGGAGCTGGTGCGGGACGAAGAGGCCTCGTCCCGGCGCCTGTATCCAGGTACGTCGGCCCAGTATCAGCTTCCGCTCTCCGGTGTGGAGGCCGGGGACTACGAAGCGCTTCTCATCCTGAATCCCGACCCGGGCGAGACCCGGGGCGTGCAGTACACCCTCGAACTCTGATCCCCTTCTGCGCCTGCCGCCTGCCTCACTGAGGGACAAGAGGGTATGACTCCCGCTGGACCGGCCCCGCTCCGGACGACACATGGTGTCAGGGTGCGAGGGGCGCGGGCGGCCCGCTGGGCCGTTGCTCTGCTGCTCGCGCTGCTGGGGTGGGGCGTGGCGGACCGCGAGGCCCACGCCCAGCCCGCCGCGGCGGATACGTCGCTCCGTGTCGAGCGGGTGGGGCCGTCGACCATCAGAGCCCGTCCGGGGGAGGCCTTTACGGCCCGGATGCGAGTCGAGAACGCGGGGGACCGCGAGCGCGCGGTCCGCACGGAGCTGGGGCTGCCGGACGGCTGGCGCACCACCACGTCGCCATCTGCGCGGTCCCTCTCCCCGGGCGAGAGCACCCTGCGGCTGCTTCGGGTGTCGGTTCCCGCTGGGGCGCCTGCGGGGCGCAACGAGGTGCAGGTCCGCGTCGCCGACACGTCCGATGCGTCCGTGACCGACACAACCGCCGTTCAGGTACAGGTCGATTCCGTACGAGAGGCGCGGGTGGCCGTGGCCGAAGCGCCTCGCTCCATCGGGGCGGGGCAGTCGTACACAGCGGTCTTTTCGGTCACCAACGCGGGCAACGTGCCGCTGCGGACGCGCCACTCCGCGGAGAGCAATCGCTCGTTCCCGGTAACGGTCGATCCGCCGACCGATACGGTGGGGCCCCGGGAGACCAAGCGGGTGCGGGTCGAGGTGGAGACGGACGCCGTCGACGAGGCGTTCGAGCACCGGCTCTCCCTTTCGGTGGGCCTCGCGCCGGGAGATACGACCCTGACCGACCGGGCCACGACGGAGGTCATTCCGGGCGGGGAGACGGGCGGGCTGTTTTCCGGGCCGCAATACCCGACGATGCTCCGGATGTTTGCCTTCGGAAGCCAGGCGGCACAGGGGGGGCAGGTGGAGCTGGAAGGCAGCGGTCCCTTGTCCACGGCAGACGACCACACGGTGGATCTGTTCATCCGCACGCCCGGACAATCGGGCGGGACGCGCTTTGGGCGCCGGAGCCGGTACCGTCTGGCGTACACCTCGTCCGCGTGGACGGTGCGGGTGGGCGACCACACGTTTGAGCGGACGCGTCTGGCCGAGCGGGGGCGCCGCGGCATGGGAGGGGAGGTGCAGTACCGAACGGGGCCGTGGGCCATCGGAGGGTACGCCTTCGGGAGTCGGTTTGGGCAATCGGCCCGGCAGGGCAGTGCGTACGCGCAGTACATGGCGCATCCCCGCGCCCAACTCACAGCGAATGTCGTTCGGAACGAGGGCGCGTTTGCCACCGGCACGCTCGGCACGCTCCAGGCGCGGCTGGTGCCGTGGGCCGAGGCCGAGGTGGACCTGGAGGCCGGGATCGGCGACGGGGAGGAGGGACAAGACACGGCGTACCGGGCCGCCCTCGACGGCGATCCCTCGTGGGGATCGTACCAGGTCCGGCATCAGCAGGTGGGGTCGGCCTTCCCCAGCTCGTTCAACGGCGTGCGACGCACCTCAGCGTCGCTCGCGGCGGACCTGTCCGACCGAGTCGGGGTTCGCGGCTCCCTGCGCCGCTCGGTGCGCGACCGGGCGTTCGATCAGACCTTCGAGGCGACGACGGCCCGCGTGGGAGGGACGACGCGCGGGGGCGGCGAGCGCCTCCGGTGGTCCCTGGGGGCCGATGCACTGGTGGACCGGCGCCTGCTCCGCGACGAGGAGTTCCTCCGGGTGCAGGGCGGGCTTCGGACGACCGCCATCGGGCTGCAGCCCCTCCTGGAGGTGGGGCAGTTCTCGCCGCCCGGGGGCGGAATGGAGCAGTCGTGTGTGACCGAGCACTCGCCTGAACGCATGAGACCTGTGGCGGCGGCCACATCTTGCTTCAATCATCATAGTGCTAGTATATATATGTTTACCTGCTTACCTTTTGCGGGTGGTGCGCTCGTCCACTCACGGAGGCATGCTCAACGTTGGTCTCGAACCTCGGCAAACAGGGTTCGTCGAAATTCACGTCCGACTGCGCTTACTTTCCGGGCGTCTCAACTCGTTACGCCTCGGCAGCCAAGTCCTCTAACGCTTCTCCTTGCTCGAACGTAATCGTAAACTGCACCGAGGGGTCATGTGTGCTGCAGCAAAAACAGCTGTGGATGTACAACGTGGGAGCGCACTACGAGGATGCACATGGAAACCTTGAAGTGACGCCGGCGGTGGTGGAAGCAGCGCGGCTTCTCTGCAGCAAGAACAACGGCGACGTTGCGGCAGCTGTGCGTACCATCACAGATCGCACCATCTTCGACTCGCACGAAGCTGCTCGCAGGTGGCTCATCGCTATTGCCACAGAGAGGCCGACTGTTCTCAAAGGCGCGGAGCGCGTGATGAAGGCATTGGCTGTTCGGCCAGACTCCATAGTGCATTCCGAGTACGACTCTGAGCTCCAAATCACACCTCAAGCTGCCGCCACAG
>JAWOAQ010000092.1:0-15843 GCA_046498495.1 Salinibacter sp.
AGTGGGCTCTGCCATCGCGTGCGCCGGTGAGCCATGCGCTTCTGTAGCATGCGCTTCTGTAGCATGCGCTTCTGTAGCATCCGCTTCTGTAGGGAGTATGGGCGCGTGTACACAGAAGAGAAGCCAAACGGCACTCCCACACTCCACACCCCATACTCCCATACCTCGATACTCAAACTCCCCACAGCCACCAGATGCCGCCGCAGGTAACAACGGCCAGAAGCAGCTGGAGGGGGGCGCCCATCCGAAGGAAGTCGGTAAAGCGGTAGCCACCTGGGCCGTACACCATCAGGTTCGTCTGGTAGCCAATGGGCGTGAGCAGTGCGCAACTGGCCGCAAACGTGACCGCGAGGACGAAGGCGAACGGATTGGCGCCCGTCAGTTGGGCGGCCTCCACAGCCACCGGTATCATGAGCACCACGCTGGCATTGTTGCTGATGACCTGCGTGATGAGCGACGTCACGACGTAGAACAGGAGGAGCATGGCAAGGGGGGAAAGCACCTCGGCGGCGGTGCCCATGAGGTACGCCACGTACGCCGCGGTGCCGGAGCGCTCCAGCGCCATCCCGAGCGGGATCAGGCCGGCCAGCAGCACGATCACGCTCCAGTCGACCGCCTCGTACAGTTCGTTTGGACGTACGCAGCCGGTGGCCACCATCGCTACGATGCCGCCGAGGGCCGAGACCACGATGGGCACCACGTCGAACGCCGCGAGCCCGACCACCGCGCCCAGGATGCCGAGGGCCACGGGCAGCTTCTCGGACCGAAAGGACGCTTCGTCGTCGGCCCGGATGACAACAAAGGTGCGGCCGCGATCGAACTGCGTGACGGCCGTGGCCGAGGCCTGGATGAGCAGCGTATCGCCGCCCTGTAGGGGCACCCGGTCGATTTCGTCGTACATAAGGGCGCCGGATCGCCGGATCGCCAGAACGAGCGCGTCGAAGCGCTGGGCAAAGACGCTGGACCGGAGCGTCTCGCCCACGAGCGGGCTGTCGGAGAGCAGCACCACCTCGATGAGCGCCTCCCCCTTCCGTTCCACCTCGAAGTCCTCCTCGGTAATCTTGGTGCGCACGATCGGCTCCAGCTTCTGCGTCTCCATCAACTCCACGAGCGTGTCGCGGTTGGTGCGGAGCAGCAGCGTATCGCCGGGCCGAAACTGCTTTGGCCCCAGCGGGGCGGGGAAGGCCGTGCCGTTGCGCGTCATCTGCACAATGTCCACGTCGAGCTCCAACTGCGTGAGGGCCTGCCGCACCGTGTAGCCCACGAGCGGCGAGTCTTCCGTCACGACCACCTCGGTGAGATAGCCGCTCATGGCAAACTCCTCGGTCAGGTCCTCCGCGGCCCGAATGCGTTCGGGGAGCAGGTGGTGGCCCACCCCGAGCAGGTAGAGGAGGCCTACCCCCAGGACGAGCGCGCCGAGGGCCGTGAACTCGAACATCGAGAACGGGTGCCCCAGCAGGCGGGCGCTCACGTCGCTGGCCAGGATGGAGGTGGAGGTGCCGATCAGCGTGAGCATCCCGCCCATCATCGACGCGAACGAGATGGGCATCAGCAGCTTCGACGGCGAAATCCGGAGCTTGCGGCCCAGGTTCACCGCCATGGGAATCATCATGGCCACCACGGGGGTGTTGTTGATGACGCCCGCCGTGGTGCCCGAAAGGCCAATGAGCGCCCCGTAGGCCCTGTAGAAGTGACCCTCCGACCAGTCGGCAATGCGCGCGCCAATCCGGCGGATGGCCCCGGTACGCCGGATGCCTTCGCTCAGGATAAACATGGCGAGGACTGTGACCGTGGCGGTGCTCGCAAAGCCCGAGATGCCGTCCGTCGGCCCCACGCCCGTCCACGGCTCCAGCACGATGACGAGCACCATCGCCCCCAGTGCCGTCACGTCGATTGGCAGCACCTCGGTCACCAACAGCAGCAGCACGACGCTGATGATGCCCAGCACCACCCCCATGTCGAGGGTGAAGGCCGGGGCGGCCTGGGCGAGGACGACGGCAGGAGCGAAGGGCATACGGGGAAAAGAAGAGAAGCGGAAGGAGGCAGCCAGGTAACATGGTGTTGGCGCGCCGGACGAGACGCAACCGGGGGCGTACTCCGCCGGGAGATCTGGCGCAGGCCGTCGAAAGGACCGTGCGCAGGCTACGCAGGCTCCGTCGCGTCCCGGAACAGCTGCCCTCGCGCGTACGGCACGCCGAGGGTGACGAGGCGCCCGAGCATGAGCGTCGTGATGCCCCACCAGACGCCCGCCAGGCCCCACCCCATCGGAATCACCAGGAGGAGCACAACCGCGGCCGCCAAGGCGGTGCCGATCATCGCCTTGGCCAGGTACGGGAATTCCTCGGCGCCCATGTAGATGCCGTCGCCCACAAAAACGAGCCCGTTCAGGGGCTGCAGCAGCGCCACGAACGGATACACGCCGAGCAGGGCGGCGATGGTGGCGGGGTCGTCCGTGAAAAAGTACGGCAGCACCGGCCGCAGCGCAACGAACGCGAGACCAAGCGCGAGGCCCACGCCCAGGCCCCACTGCACCAGCCGGTCGGACACGGCCCGTGCCGTACCGGCGTCCTCGGCGCCCAGGTGCTTCGACACGAGGGCCTGCCCGGCCACCGCCAGTGCGTCCACCACGAGGGCGAGGAAGGTCCAGAGCTGGTTGGCGACCTGGTGGGCCGCCACAGCCGTCACGCCCACCCGCGCCGCCACGGCCGTCGCGAGCGTCATGGTCCCCACGAGGGCGCCGGTGCGCAGGAGCAGGTCGCGCCCCACCTTGAGGAACGGAATCAGCGTATGCAGCGCCGGCCACGTGAGTGTGATGCCCAGGGCCTCGCGCCGCCGATACAGGAGAAGAAACAGAAATGCGAGGGCCCCGAGCCACTGGGCAATTGCTGTGGCCGCCGCGGCCCCGGCCACGCCCCAGTCGAATACGAAGATGAAGAGGGGATCGAGGCTGGCGTTGACGATGTTAAAGCCGACGGTGACCAGCATCGGCGTGCGGGTGTCCTGGTAGCCGCGGAAGGCCCCGTTGCTGGCCGTGATGATGAGGAGGGCCGGCCCCGCCAGCGCCCGAACGCGGAGGTAGGCGAGGGCGGGTTCCATCAGTTCGCCCTGCGCGCCCATGAGGCGGAGCAGGAGGGGCGCCGCGGCCTGCAGGACGATCAGGGCCGCGGTCCCGACGAGGACGGCCAGCGTGAGGGCCCGCACCACGGCGCGTCCGGCCTCTGCCCGGTTGCCTTCGCCCACGGCCTGCCCCACGCGGGGCGTCGTCCCGTAGGCCAGGAAGTTGAAGAGCACGAACGCCATCGAGAAGAGCGAGGCATTCACGCCCAGAGCACCGAGCGGCACCGAGCCCAGCTGGCCCACGAAGGCCGTATCGATGAGCGACACGAGCGGGTCGGACGCCAGGCCGGCCAGGGCGGGGACGGCCAGGTTCAGGATGTCACGATCGTGCGGGCTGGTAAGCGACAGGCGCACGGGCCAGGCGGACTCTCAGGAAGCGACGGACGGCCTGCTGCACGGGCGGGGCGGAGGATGGGTTCGGCGTCCGCAGGTGTAGGGCGGATACGATCCGAAATTCACGGCGGAACCGCACGACCCTCAGCCTCTGTGCGAGGAAGCACGATTGGACTGATGCCTAGGAAGGGCCGAGCCAGCAACCGAAGTAGACACACGAAAGAACCGTAATCATGAGTCCGTCCGAGCGTGCCGACATGCTCCGCCCGCCGGTCGCTCCGAATAACGCTCGAACCGACGTATTACTGCGTATCTCCTTGGGCTACGGCGTCCCGCGTCCAGGGAGCGAATGATCCATGTTGGATGTGCAGTACTTCATTTCTGACGGCACTGCGAACCAGGCCCCTTAGCTTCGCCCTGATGTGGGGGCCGGACCGGCAAGCGCACGGTCAATCGCCCCGATCAGCTCCGCCTTCGTGAACGGCTTGCTCACATAGCCGTCGAATCCAGCCTCAAGCAAGGCCTCCCGGTCTCCTTTCATCCCGTAGGTCGTCAGCGCAACGGCCGGCACGTCCGTGGCCGGGCCCAGGTCTCGAAGCGCACGAAGCAGTTCCACGCCGCTTCGTCCGTGTCCCAGCCTGATGTCCAGGAGAAAAAGGGAAACCGCCTTATCACCGAGGAGACGCAACGCCTCCTCGGCGCTGGAGGCAAGGGTTAGATCATAGGGGCCCTGAAGTAGCTCGTGCAAGATGTCTCGCACATCCGGGTGGTCCTCCACGGACAGGATGTGGGGACGGGACGAAGAGTGCATGGTGGCGGGCTAAACAAAAAACGGATCGCGCGTCGGGCGGGGCGGCCTCGTCAGTCCCTGCCGACGGCCTGGAGCTTTGAATCCATCGGAAGATGAACCGTAAAGCAGGTCCCCTTTTCCTTCTCGGTTTCGACGTCAATCGTGCCATCAAGCGCTTCCACAAGCCGTTTCGTAATCGAGAGCCCAAGGCCGCTTCCCTCAAACTCGCGCCCCAGGCCTTCGGACTCTTGCTTGAACGCCTCGAAAAGCTCATCGACCCCATCGGGATCCATCCCAATGCCGGTGTCGTCGACCTCCAGAATGGCTTCGTTTTCGCCAGTGCGTACTCGAACATCCACGCGGCCCTGCTCTGGAGTAAACTTGATCGCGTTCTCCAGTAAATTGCGGCAGATGCGGCGAAGTGCGTCTTCGTTCCAGCGACCGGTCACGGGGGTATCGGGCGTCTCCGCCGTCAGGATGAGGGCCTTCTCGTCGGCCCGGGGCCTGAGGATTTCGACGACGTCCTCGGCCACTTCTCCGAGAGGGACCTCGTCCCGCGCCAGCTGAGTCGCATCCGCCTCTAATTTCGAGAGGTGGAGCACCGACTCGAGGGTGTTCATGAGTCGCCGGCTGCCCTTTTGGATTTTTTCGGCGAAGACCGTCGGCTCTCCCTCCAGCCGCTCGACGAGTACCTCGGCAAAGCCGGTGATCGAGGTCAGAGGGGTGCGGATCTCGTGGCTCATGTTTGCCAGCATTGCGGACTTGAGCCGGGCGGCCTCTTCAGCCTCCTCTTTTGCTTGTTGAAGCGCGCGTTCCTGCCCGAGGCGATCGAGCACCGCCGCTCCATAGACGGCCAGAATTTCAATCAGTCGCTGGTCAAATTCACTGATTGCGGTTGGCTCCGGAGAGGCCACCGATAAGGTTCCGTGGTCGCCCATTGGCACCACGATTGCCGACCGCAAGTCTCCGTAGTCGTGGGAGGCTTCGGCCTCGACCTCGTTCAGGTCGTCAATCACCAGCGGGTTCCCGGATCGGTACGCCATTGCCACCGCGCTTTCCCCGTCGACGGGGAACGCGGGGCGTTCGGGCATGAACGTAAACGTGGGCTTCGTCACGTAGCTCGGCACCAGCATCCCCTCTTGGACGAGGCGAACCGACGCCCCCGGGTAGCCGAGCGCTTCCTGAACGAGCCTGCAGAGGATCTCGCCGACCGCTTCGCTGCTGGGGGCCCGGAGGAGGCGGTCGGTCGCCTCGTAGAGCGCCTCCACTTTCTTTTGGCGCTCGCGCCGGGTTCGCTCCCGTTCTTTTCGGTCGGTCACGTCTTGGACGGCGCCGCGGACCCGGGTAACCGGTCCATCGGGGGCGTCGTCCTTGTGCTGCGGTTCGCCACGGGTTCGGATCCATCGGCGCTCCCCCTCCTCGGTCGTGATGCGAGCTTCAATGTCGTAGGGCACGCCCTCCTCCACGGCCCGTCGAAACGCCCTCTCGGCCGACGGCCGATCTGCTGAGCAGTAAAGCTCATGGATGCGGTTCGGTGAGACGGTGTCGGTCGGGGAAAGGCCATGGACTCGATATGCGTGATCGGTAAGCGTGAGGTTCTCCTGCTCCACGTCGTACTCCCAGGCCCCGACGTCAGCGATCTCCTGCGCCTTTTCGAAAAGATCGTTCTGTCGTTCAAGCCTCTCCTTGCGCCGGAGACGATCGGTGACGTCCTGAACGATCCCGTCTAGGTAGTACGCTCCGTCTTCTTCCGTCAGGGTGACCGTCAGGCGTGCCGCGCGCTCGTTCCCGCTGGAGGTTCTCAACTGGAGGTATTTCCCTTCTATTTTGCCGTCCCGCCGGAGGGCGCGGATGAGATCCTCTCGGTCTTGTGGGTCGACGTATAGTGCTTTTGAGCCCACCCGACGAAGCTCGGCCTCAGAGCCGCCGTACATCTCAAGCAGAGACTCGTTTAGGTCAACGAACTCCCCAGACACCCGTGTCCGAAATACGCCAACCGGGAGGCTCTGAATGAGCCGTTTGTATCGCTCCAGGTCTCGCGTGCGCCGCTTCCGCTGAGTGATATCCCGGCTTATGACCATAAACCGGTCTTCGCCCTCCAGCCGTAGGCGCCGGATGTGGATCTCGACCGGAAAGGACGATCCGTCTGCGCGGCGGTACATCCCTTCGAGCTGTCGGCGATCGCCAATCCTCATCCCGTCCCACAGTTCGGCGGCCCGCTCTGCATCGATGGACGCATCCAGGTCCCACACCTTCATCTCCGTGAGGTTTTCGTCCTTGTACCCAGTCTTCTCAAAGAAGCGGGAATTGGCCTCAAGCAGATTGCCCGCTGCGTCGTGCAGATTAATCATGTCGGGGGAATGCTCGAAGAGCACCTCCAACCGGGACTCTCGCTCCCGGCGCCCCCGCTCCCGTTCGGTAACGTCTTTCAGGACCACCAGTCGTCCCGGACCACGCTGGAATCGACTTTCCGACGGGAGGACGTATCGGGTCTCCCCGTCGGGCCCGTCAATGTCGAAGAGGCTCATCCCCTCATCTGTGCCGGACAGCACCTCGGCAAGCCGGGGAAGAACCGCCGCGAGCGGGCTTCCGGTGGCACCGGTCGCCCGGAGCGCAGGGAAAAACTCGGCAGCCGCCGCATTGTAGTTTGCAATCCGCTCGTCTTCGGAGAGGACGACGGCCGGCTTTCCCTGACGCCCCGCCCGGCCCGCCTCCCGGAGTGGGGTTCCGTATACGAAAAGTGCGCCCAGGGCAAACGCCGCCACCCCGATCGGCTCATGGCTCAGATCCAGCAGATACGGCCCACTGTATCCGATGGCGTTTGCTCCGAGCGGAAGCGCCGTCAGGCCAAAAAGAATTGCGACGCGCCGCGTCCCCACCTGCGCCCGGCGTAGCGGCTCGATGAGCATGAAAAAGCCAACGGTCGCCCCGGCGTAGGACAGGGCAGCGGTCGTCCAGTACAGGACGTGGTGATCGATTCGAAGGTGCGGAAACGGCATCGCCGCCCACTCGGCGCTGAAATAGAGCCCGTGCCACGGGTTCGTCAGCTTTGTCGCGGACACCACAAGAAACAAGGCCAGCCCCGTCCAGCGAACGACCGACCACCTGTGAAGGGAGCGCCCGCTATACGAAGAGCAGAACCATAGCCAGGCCCAAACGGTCCCGAAGCCGACAACCAGTCCTGCCTCGTAAAGGGCCGTCTTAACTTCAATGGCGGGCGCCAAAAGCACGCCTGTCTGGAAGAGAGCCCAGAGGCCACTCCCTATAAGAAGGCTGACGAGTCCGCGACGGACGTCCGGCGGCCCTGCCCGACGGGCCCGCCACGCCCCGGCCAGACACCCGGCGGCTGCGACCGCAAAGAGGGAAAGGTACAGTAGGTACGCCGGATTGGCGGCAGAGGGCGCATCCATGAAGGGAAGATGTTATGGCTCGTTCGGTCGCTGCGTCCCGCCCAGGTCAAAGCAGCCGACCGGAAGGGGGCCTAAGGAGAATCTTGCACAGGGTCGAAAAGCGGGCGGACCCTCAATACAGGGTGCTTATTATTTTCGCAGGTCGTTGTGAGATCTCTGCTTGGCGGGCCTTCAGGTGCAACTCGCGTACCGGCTCGGACCGCTCGTTGTTGCTCCAGCCGCCGTACACGATCGACAGACGGCTCCATCTTCAGGCGATCCCCGCCCGCTTCTGGGGGCCGGCCGGTCATCCGCTGCGTCGCGGGGGCAAGGGTCTGAGCCTATCGTCGAGCCCCCTGTTCACCCCCGCAGAACGGATTGGTAATGGTTCCATAACAACAGGCTCATGGGCCCCGGTGTACAATATCTGCTATTCGCCGTTCTTCTGCACGCATCCAACCGACCGTGGAACCGACCACGCTGGGGGACAACGGGCCGCTGGTCCTCGTCGTCGACGACGAGGAGGACCTGCTGAGCCTGCTCGACTACAACCTGACGCAGGAGGGCTTCCGGGTCGCGCTGGCCCGCGACGGAGTCGAGGGCATCGAGCAGGCCCACGAGCAGGAGCCCGATCTCATCATCCTCGACGTCATGATGCCGAAGATGGACGGCATTGAGGTGTGCGAGAAGCTCCGCACGGACGCGCGCCTCCGCACCATCCCCATCATGATGCTTACCGCCCGCGACAGCGAGGACGATCAGGTGGAAGGGCTGGACGTGGGGGCGGACATTTACCTCAGCAAGCCGGTGTCCGTGGAGGTGATCCTGAGCCAAGCCAAGGCCCTGCTCCGCAGTGCCCGCCGCTACGCGGACCCGCCGGACCGCATCGAGATTCACGACCTGCGTGTCGACCGCGAGCGCTACCTCGTCTACCAGCACCAGAACGGTGACGGCGAGGCCACTGAGATGCGGCTCCCGCGCAAGGAGTTCGAACTGCTGTACTTTCTCGCCTCGCACCCCGGCAAGGTGTTCTCCCGTCAGGAAATCCTCGACGAGGTGTGGGGCCGCGACGTCTATGTTGTCGACCGCACCGTGGACGTGCACGTCCGCAAGATCCGCGGGAAAATTGGCAGCGAATACATCGAAACCGTCAAAGGGGTTGGGTATCGTTTTAAAGAATAGCTGCGTCTCTCAACGTTCTTCTGCATCGGACTCACGCTCTCATGACCTCGTCCTGCTGTTCGATTTGGTCTCGCTTTTTAAGCGCTTCCGCTCTTTGGGCCGGTGCGCTGTTGATGCTCAGCGTGGGGCTCGCGGGCTGCGGTGGGGGCAGTGGCGGCTCGGTGAGTGTGGACGGGTCGAGCACCGTCTTTCCCCTCACCGAAGCGGTAGCCGAGGAGTTCATGCGGGCCAATCAGGGCACCCGGGTGAACGTGGGGGTGAGCGGGACGGGGGGCGGCTTTTCCAAGTTCCTGCGTGGCGAGACGGCCGTCAACAACGCCTCGCGGCCCATTTCCCCCGATGAGATCGAAAAAGCCGAGGAAAACGGCATCGAGTTTATTGAGCTTCCGGTGGCGTACGACGGCGTGGCCGTCACCGTCCACCCGAGCAACGACTGGGTGGATTGCCTGAGCGTAGAGGAGTTGCAGGAAATCTGGGGACCGGACAGTGAGGTCGACAACTGGAATCAGGTGCGCGACGACTTCCCGGACCGCGAAATCGATCTCTACGGCCCGGGCACGGCCAGTGGCACCTACGATTACTTTACCGAAGCCGTGAACGGCGAGGCGGGCGCCAGCCGCTCCGACTTCACGTCCAGCGAGGACGACAACGTGCTGGTGCGGGGCATTCGGGGCACCGAAGCGGCCCTTGGGTACTTTGGGCTGGCCTACTACGAGAACAACGTCGAAGAACTGAAGGTGCTCGGAATCGATCCCGATGAGCGCGGAAGCGGCGATTCCTGCGTCACGCCCAGCGCCGAGACGGTGCAGGACGGCAGCTACCGCCCGCTCTCTCGCCCGCTCTTCGTCTACGTAAACACGGACAAGCTCGACGAGGCCACCGAAGCATTCCTGAACTTTTATATCGAGAATGCGGGCGAGTTGGCACCGGATGTCGGCTACGTGGCCATGCCCGATACCGCCTATCGCCTCGTGCAGCAGCGCTTCGAAAATCGCACGTCCGGCACCGTCTTTGGGGACGAGGACGTGGAGACGACCGGGCAACGGGTGGAAGACATCCTTCGAAACGCCACCGCGGCCGACACAACAGAGTAGCCCCGTCGGCCCGGTGCCTCACTCGTTTGCTTGTCGTTTCTCCTTGCTATGAGTACGGAGTCCTCCCCCCCCGGCCCGGCCCCGAGTCCGCCCGCAGGGTCCCCACCCGCTGCGGAGCGCCCCGCCGATGACCTAAAGCAGCAGGTGTACAACAGCCCCAAGGAGCGGGCCATCAAGTATGTGCTTGGGGCGTGCGCCCTGCTGAGCATTCTGACCACGCTTGGCATTGCCGCCGTGCTCGTTATCGAGTCAATCCCGTTCTTTCAGGAAGTGGCCCTGACCGAGTTTCTGGGAGAGACGCGATGGACCCCGCAGTACTCTGAAAAATACTTCGGCATTTGGGCGCTCCTGAGTGGAACGGTGCTCGTGACCGTCATCTCAGCCGTGGTTGCCCTCCCGATTGGACTGGCGAGCGCCATCTACATCTCCGAGTACGCCGCCGGCTGGGCACGTCGCATCCTGAAGCCGGGACTGGAACTGCTGGCTGGCGTGCCGACGGTCGTGTACGGGTATTTCGCGCTTACCTTCGTGACGCCTCTGCTCCAAACCTTCGTGCCGGGGCTCGGCGTGTACAACGCGCTCAGCGCGGGCATTGTGGTCGGCATCATGATCGTCCCCATGGTGGCCTCCCTTAGCGAAGACGCCCTGCAGGCCGTGCCCAACAGCCTGTCTGCCGCCGCCTATGCCCTGGGGGCCACCAAGTTTGAGACCGTCCTTCGCGTAAACGTCCCGGCGGCGTTTAGCGGCATTATGGCCAGCTTCATCCTCGCTGTCAGCCGCGCCATTGGGGAAACCATGATCGTAACGCTGGCCGCCGGGGCCTCGCCCAAGATGACCCTCGACCCCACCAAGTCGATCCAAACCATGACAGCCTTTATCGTGCAGGTCAGCAAGGGCGACACGCCCCAGGGCACGATCGTGTACCAGAGCATCTTTGCCGTTGGGCTGGTGCTGTTCCTCATTACCCTCGCCATGAACATCTTTGCCACCCGCATTACGCTGCGATACCAGGAGAAATACTGACACGAAAGAGAGGATGCTGAGACGGCGGGGTTCAGCCGTCTCCTTCGTGGACCTGTCGCGCACGTTTCGTTCCCCCGCCCATGGATCCGTCCTCAAACGGCACATTTCATCTTCGCCGGACGCGCCGGAAACGCATCGGCATGATTCTGGCCGGCGTGCTCTTTCTCGCGACCATTCTCGGCATCGTCGTGCTCGTGACGCTGCTGGTGGACGTGGCCCTCACGGCCGCGCCGTGGCTCGACAGCCAGTTCCTCAATAGCCTGCCGTCGCGCTTTGCGGAGCAGTCCGGGATCAAACCCGCCCTCTACGGGTCGCTCTGGCTGATGGGGCTCACCGCACTGATTTCGGTGCCGCTGGGGGTGGCCTCGGCGATCTATCTCGAAGAATACGCCCGGGACGGATGGTTTTTGCGCCTCATTCAGATCAACATCGCCAACCTGGCCGGCGTGCCGTCGGTGGTGTACGGCATTCTGGGGCTGGCGCTGTTTGTTCGCTTTGCGGCGCTGGGGCAGAGCCTGCTGGCGGGCGCCCTCACGCTAAGCCTCCTCATTCTTCCCATCATCATTATCAGCACACAGGAGGCCCTCCGCAGCCTGCCCAGCGGCCTGCGCGAGAGCGCCTACGCCCTGGGCGCTACACGGTGGCAGGTGATTTGGAGCCACGTGCTTCCCAACGCCGCCCCCGGCATCTTTACCGGCGTCATCCTCGCCCTCAGCCGCGCGATTGGCGAGACGGCGCCCCTCATCCTCATCGGCGCGTTGACCTTCGTGCCGTTCTTGCCGCAGAGCGCAATGGATCAGTTCACGGCGCTGCCGATTCAGATTTTCAACTGGACCGCCCGGCCGCAAGACGAGTTTCGAGGCCTGGCGGCCGCTGCCATTGTCGTGCTCATGGTTCTGTTGTTTGCCATGAATCTCTCCGCCATTCTGCTCCGCGACTACTTTGAGCGGCAAACCGCCGGCGAGTAGCCGCCCTTCGCTGTGCCTGCAGACCCACCGCTGTGCCCATGCCGACCGATATGTCCAACAACGATCCGCGCCCCGATTCCGCTGTGGAGGCGGACGCCACGGAGGCAAACGCTCCGGATTCGGGAGCCTCGGCCTCGCCCGAGTCTGACTCCGTCCCGGCCAACGGACGGGCCGCCCCCGACGATGCATCGCCTCCGACGGGCGGTGCCTCCCGCGCAGCGAGCCGGGCAAAGATCCAGATCCAGGACCTCAACTTCTGGTACACGGATACCCACGCCCTGAAGGGCATCACGATGGACGTGGAGTCCCACAAGGTGACGGCCCTCATTGGGCCCTCGGGGTGCGGCAAATCCACCCTCCTGCGGTGCCTTAACCGCATGAACGAACTGATCGACGGCACCACGATGGAGGGCGACATCCGGGTCGACGGACAGGACATCTACGCGCCCGACACCGACCCCGTGATGGTGCGCCGGCGCATCGGCATGGTCTTTCAAAAGCCGAACCCCTTTCCCAAGACCATCTACAAAAATGTGTCCTGGGGGGCTCAGGTCAACGGGTACACCGGCGACATGGACGCTCTCGTGGAGCAGTCGCTCCGGCAGGCCGCGCTCTGGGACGAGGTCAAAGACCAGTTGCACACCAGTGCCCTCAACCTGAGTGGGGGCCAGCAACAGCGCCTGTGCATCGCCCGTACCCTGGCGGTTCAACCCGACGTGGTGCTTATGGACGAGCCGGCCAGTGCCCTGGACCCCATCGCGACCTCCAAAATTGAGGAGACGATCACGGAGCTCAAAAAGGACTACACGATCGTGATCGTCACCCACAACATGCAGCAGGCCTCCCGAATCAGCGACGAAACGGCCTTTCTGTACATGGGGCGCCTCGTCGAGATGAACCCGACCGAGAAGCTATTCACGCGCCCCGAAAAGGACCGAACCGAGGCGTACGTCACGGGGCGCTTTGGATGATCACGCCCCCGGTGGGCGGTCCCGCCGGGACCTGTGTCGGCGGACGATCATACACTCCTGTCCTCGCTCCGTATTTTTGCTCTCACCTCCCCCGGGCCATGCCGAACCGTGCCTCTCTGGACCAGGAGCTCGTGGTGCTCCGCGGCCTCATTGCTGACATGGCCAACCGCGTCGACGAGCAGTTCGCCGACGCCGTCGATGCACTGCTACAGGGCGACGAGGCCCTCGCGGAAACGGTCGCGGCGCGCGACGATCAGGTCGACGCCCTGGAGCTCCGGATCGACAGGCAGTGCGAGCGGATTCTGGCGCTCCACGCCCCTGTGGCCGTGGACCTGCGTATGCTCATTATGGCGGTGAAGATCAACACCGACTTTGAGCGCATTGGGGATCACTGCCGCAACCTCTCGCGCAATGCGCGTCACCTGGTCGACGCGCAGGCCCTGGTGAAACGAACTCGCCTCTCAAAGATGGCCGACATGTCGCGCACCATGCTCCGGGAGGCCGAGATTGCGTTCTTGGAGAACGACCGACTGAAAGCCCGCAAGGTGATTGCCCGCGACCTGCAGGTGAACCGGCTTCACGACGAGACAGTGCAGACCCTCGTGGGCCTCTGCACCGAGGACCCGAGCCAGGCCGAGAAGATTGCCCATCTGCTCACGGCCAGCAAGGCGCTGGAGCGCATCTCCGATCATACCAAGAATATCGCCCAGAGCATCGTCTTCATGATCGAAGGACGAGACATCCGACACGGGGGGCTGGCCGCTGGCGAGGGGAATACGGGAGGAGACACAGCCCCGGAGTCGTCTGCGTCCGAGGTGTAAGCGGGGCCGGAGAAGACGGCGGCGGGCAAAAAAAGTCCCCGAGGCGCCGGGGCACCACGGGGCTGCAACAAGGGGGAAAGCGGTTGCCCAGGGTGGATTCGAACCACCAGCCTCCCGGTCCAGAGCCGGACGCTCTGCCGATTGAGCTACTGGGCAGTCGGCACCCGCCGGGCCAGGTGGCGCGACGGCCATAAAGAAATGGCATGCTCAGCCGCCCGGTTCCGGCGCGTCGGTTCCGGGCGGGGGTTTGACGGATGCTTCACCGTCGGCGGGCGCACCCGTCGCGTCTGACCCAATGTCCAGGTCGCATTGCACAGCCGCGGCGGCGTCGGTCTCGTCGACGCTGTCCACCTCGCGGAGGGAGGTGCCCCGCCACTCGGCAATCTGGGCGATAATGCGGGCTCGCACGTGCCGTTGCAGGGCGCGCGCCTCGTCGAGCGCGTACGGCTCGGTTGGCACAGGGGGGAGCACCTTTACGCGAATGGGCTCGGGGTTGGGGTCGAACCAGATCGAGTGCTTTGGGAGCGCTTCGTGTGTGCCATCGATGGCAATGGGAAGAACGGGCACGTCCGCCTTGATGGCAAGCCGAAAGGCCCCGTCTGAGAACCGGTGCACGCGCCCGTCTCGCGAGCGGGTACCCTCCGGGAAGAGCATGACACTGCACCGCTTCTCCAGGTACTCGTGCGACGTGGAAAGGACCGCCGCCCGGCTTTTTTTGTCGCGCCGATCCACGCAGATGTCGCCGCTGAGACGGAGCAGCCATCCCGACACCGGCAGATCGAAGAGGGCCTTTTTGGCGACCCACTTCATCTCCCACGGCACGTGGGAAATGATGGGGGGGTCGGCCTGCGAGAAGTGGTTGCCGACCACCACGTACGGGTTGCGCGGGTTATCGGGAAAGGGGCCCTCCAGTTCAATCTGCCAGAATGGATTGACGTACGTTAGCAGCCGGCCCATGATGCGGAGCGTGTAGCCGGCGTAGTAGTGCGCCGGATCGCGGTCCACAAGCCGTGCCACCGCCATCACGGGCACCCACAGCACGAAGATGGTGCCGATGGCGAACCAGACCCAGAGCGAAATCAGAACGGAGCGCACGAGGGGAGGAACGGCAAACAACAGCTGGTGGACGGTAGACCCTACTTCCGACGCCGCGGCTTTGGTTCGGCAGGGAGCGCGCGGGCGTATGGGAGAAGGGGATGAATCCGCGCCGGCCGTGCATCGGTTTTCCGTCTGCCGTGTAAAACGATTCCCAGAAAGCACCCGCACAAGCCGCCGCGAGCCGGCCCGTGTGAGCAGCCAGCCGCCCATGTCCGATCCGCCCGACATTCTGAAGTACGTGCACCAGGAGCCCGTCCTCCTCGAGCCCCTGACGCCGGATGCTGATCCGGACGCGCGGCAGCGGGCCGACCGCTCTTCTCCGCCCGACGCGCCGCCCGGTGCCCTGGAGGACCCGTTCGACACGGAGGAGGCCTACCGCGGCTACCTGGCAGGGACCAATCGCGCCGACAACTGCGTGGGCCTCACAACGCTCCGCACGCCGGATGCGTATGTGCGCCCCGTGCTTGATGCCCTGGGGCGGGCGTGGTGGGGGCGAGTTGGGGCCGCCGGGACCGAAGAGACGCTGACGGCCGATGAGGCACAGCAGACCCTCCGGGCCCCGGGGCGCACCGCAGTGCTCGTAACAGCCGATGCGCCTGTCGCCCCAAAGCGGATGATTGGCGTCACGGAGGGCGACCGTCACCAGTCCCTTGCGGCCCTCCGTACGCTTCTGGATGTGGCCCACGTCGTCTTTCTGCCCGAGCCGGCCCACGACGGGCACGACTGGAGCCTTTGGTCCGCCCACCCCATGCAGGAGCGCCTCGTGGCGGCCGAATCCCCCGAAACCTAAAACTCCGTTAAACTCGCCGGGGTACATGATTTGAAATCCTACAAAAGCGTATATCAATACACCGGTGCAGAGAATAAAGACATTTTTATAAATGACATTTACAGAGTTCTTGGATTGGGTTAACCCGCTTTCCACGGATGCAAAACCAAGGTGCATCAGCAGAACGAGAAATGCGGCAATCAGAATCCAGAGGTTATCAATAATAAATTTTATGTATTGCGGTGATTCCTGGAATTCCGCTAAGGTGGAGTATGACCCATCCTGTGC
>JAWOAQ010000123.1:0-12827 GCA_046498495.1 Salinibacter sp.
AGCTTCGCAACTACGTGACGGGAGGATATTCAACATAGGGGCGCCCTGTGGTGCGGGCGGGCGGCCGATCCCGAACCCGCGACCCACACGCGGGTCTGCCGGGCCTCTAGCGAGACAGCCGCAGTGTTCGCGGGCGAAAGAGAGGCTTCTGAGGAGGCGGGCGGCCAGGCGGAGCGGAGGGTGTCGTGCGCGAGGGCATCGGGGTCCAGCGAAAGCGTGGCCGGCGCGTCTCCCGCGTTGAACGCCACGACGGCCTCCTGTGAGTCCTGCCATCGTCGAACGGCATAGAGGCGGCCCCTGGCGTGCAGCGTCTCCACCTGCCCGGTCCGAAGCACCTCGTGCTCATGGCGGAGCGCGATGGCGTCCTGGTAAAAGGCGTAGAGATCGGCATTCCAGTCGGATCGGTCCGGAGGGAAGGCCTCGCGGCAGTGGGGGTCGCCCGCGGCGGAGAGGCCCACCTCGTCGCCGTAATAGATGCAGGGCGCGCCGGGCATTGTCATGAGGAAGAGCACGGCCTGGCGGAGGGCGGCCTCGTTCCCGTCCACGATCCAGAGGGCGCGCGCCATGTCGTGGCTGTCGAGAAGGTTGAGTTGGGCCTGGGTGGCCTCGTCGGGGTACAGGGCAAGCAGGCGGTCCACGTCGTCGGCGAACGCCGGGGCGCCGAGCGGCTCAAGCGTAAGATTTTCCGTCTGGTAGTCGCGGAGGGAGCCCGCACCAAAGAAGCCGAGAGTGGCGTCGAGCAGTGGGTAGTTCATGAGGCCATCAAAGCGGTCGCCCTCCAGCCAGGCGGGGGCTTCGGTCCAGATTTCCCCGACGAGGTAGGCCTCGGGGTTGGCGGATTTGACGACGTCCCGAAACGTACGCCAGAACGGCGGATCGTCGATTTCGGTGGGCACGTCGAGGCGCCAGCCGTCGATCCCGAAATCGACCCAGTGGCGGGCCACGTCGAGAATGTATTCGCGCACCGGAGGGTGGTCGATGTTGAGCTCGGGGAGGGCGGGCAGGCCGGCCCAGGCGGCGTAGTTGTGGTCGGTGGCAGCGTCGGGCGCGTAGGGCCGCAGCGGCCAGTCGCGAATGGTAAACCAGTCGGCATATGGCGAGTCGGGGCCATTCTCGAGGACGTGGTGGAAGGGCCAGAAGCCACGGCTGACATGGTTAAACACGCCGTCGAGCACCACGCGGAGGCCGTGGGCGTGGGCCGTGTCGAGCAGTTCGCGGAGGGCCTCATTCCCGCCCAGCAGCGGGTCGACCTCGTAGTAGTCGTAGGTGTGGTACCGGTGATTGGCGGCCGAGGCGAAGATGGGATTTAGGTAGAGGGCCGTAATGCCCAGGTCGTCCAGATCGGCGATCCGATCGGCCACGCCGTACAGATCGCCCCCCTGGAAGCCCTGCTCTGTGGGCGGTGTGCCCCAGGGCTTTAGGGAAAGGTCGGCTTGGGCGGCGACCCGCCCGCTGCGGGCGAAGCGGTCGGGAAAGATCTGGTAGAAAACGGCGTGCTTAACCCAGTCGGGTGTCGTCATGAAGCGGGGGAGCGGAGCGCAGGCGGACGGAGCGTCGAGCCGGACGGGCCGGTCCGGAAGACGAGAGGAGGCGCGAGGCGGACGGGAGAGACGCGTTCAGTCCGTGCCGGGAGCGTCCTCGTCCTCTTCGTCCTCGTCGGCGGGGGCGGGTGCCGCCTCAACGTAGCGGCCCAGCAGGCGACGGAGGTGTCGCAGTTCGTCCTCGTTGGTGGTGTGGCCCATGCCCTCGTAAATGCGCGTGGTGACGCGAGCGCCCATGCGATCGAGCACGTCGGCGGTGTCCTGCACGCGTTCCAGCGGGATGTAGGGATCCTGGTCGCTGCAGCCAAGAAAGACGGGCGTATCGGCAAGCCACCCCTCGTACTCCAGCGGGGCGTCCTCCGGTCCAATGAGGCCGCCACTGAGGGCCGCGATGCCGCCGTAGCGCTGCGGGTGGCGTGCGGCGTACTCGGTGGCCAGGCAGGCCCCCTGCGAAAAGCCGAGCAGCACGACCCGGTCGGCCTCCAGTCCGGCGTCCTGGATCTGGTCAAGAAGGGTGGACATGCGCTGGAGGGCCGAACTGAGCTCCGGCTCGTTCTGCTCCAGGGGAGCCAGAAACGACTGCGGGTACCAGGAGCGGCGGGCGGCCTGCGGGGCCAGGTACGCCACGTCGGGGAGGTCCAGTTCGTCGGCCAGGGCCAGCATGCCCTGTGCTGAGGCGCCCCGTCCGTGCAGCAAAATTATGGCGACGGATGCCTCAGCGAGGGGGGCGCCCGCGTCGAGGAGGGGTTGGTTTTGGTGCGGATCGGCGGCAGACATGTGTGCGTGTTGGGATTGGGAGAGAATCGGGAGCGTACTACGAGGCGGGAGGCGTAAGGGGGGAGAGGGCGGACGCGATTTCGTCGCGGCGGTCTTCGAGCCACGGGGGCAGCTGAAGCGCCTCGCCCAGTGCCCCCTCGTCCTCGTCGGTGAGGAAGCCGGGGCCGTCCGTTGCGATTTCAAACAAGATGCCGGAGGTCCAGTCCGGATCGCGGACGTAGATGGACTGGAAATAGCGCCGATCCTTCACGTCGGTCACCTGCAGGCCGCGGTCGCGCAGGGCGGCCTGCCAGTGCGCTTGCTCCGCGGCGTTGCGGGCCCGGAGGGCGATGTGGTGGACCGTGCCCTTGCCCATGCGGCCGGAGGGGTGCCGGGCGCGTTGGAGGAGGTCGATCTGGCCGGCGAGGGGGGCGTCGGGGGCGCGCAGGCGGAGGCGGTCGCCCTCCGCCCCGACCATCTCCCATCCAAAGAGGTCAGTGAACAGTTCGGGGGTGCGGTCGTCGGCAAAGACGGGAAGGGTGGGGGCGTGGAGGCACTGGAGGGCGGTGCCGCGGGGCGCAGGGCCATCGGCCCAGGCCATGTCGTTGGCCGTGTCGGTGGCCACGAGCTCCAGCCCCAACCCGTTCGGGTCCTCGAACTGGAGCAGAGGGGCGCCGAAGCGCTCGTCCCGTTGAACGTTCGTGCCGACGTCGTCGAGTCGGGCGGCCCAGGCGTCGAGCGTGTCGGGGGGAACGGCAAACGAGACGGTTTGCACCATGCCGGCACCGGGGCGGCCGGGGCGGGCCTGGGGCCAGGGGAAGAGGGTAAGCAGGGTGCCGGGCCGCCCCACCGTGTCCCCGTAGTAGAGGTGGTGGGTCATCGGGTCGTCGAAGTTGACCGTTGTTTTCACCAGGCGGAGGCCCAGGACGCCGGCGTAAAAGTCGAGCGTATCCTGCGCTGCGCCCGCCAGGGCAGTGACGTGGTGAAGGCCGGGCAGGGGAGGAGGCATGGCGGCGGAACGAAAGCGAACGTTACGACGGGGCGTCGGGGGACTCGATAACGGCGAGGGTACAACGGCTCACACAGACCAGGGCCTCGTCCCCCGACCGTCGAATCTTGACATCCCACACATGCGTCGAGCGGCCCGTGTGGAGGGGCGTGCCCACGGCGACGAGGCGGCCGTCTTGCACCGAGCGCACGTGGTTGGCATTCACTTCGAGCCCCACGGCCGTGCGCCCGTCGGGGGCCGCCAGGTGGGCGCCCACGCTGGCGACACTTTCGGCGAGCACCACGCTCACACCGCCGTGCAGCATGCCAAACGGCTGGTGATGGTTGGAGGTGACGGGCATTGTGCCCACCACGCGCTCCGGACCGATCTCGGAAAGTTCAATGTCGAGAAGCGACGCGACGCCGCCCAGGTCGTCGGACGGGAAGGCGTCGCTGAGGGGGGAAGAAGAGCTCATCGGGCGGGAAGGAAAGCCGGGGAAACGCCCGTCGGGCTACGCCTCAAAGGCCGTAAAGGCGAGGGTGGTGTTGTGTCCTCCAAAACCGAAGGCATTGGAGAGAGCCACCGTCACGTCGCGCGCCTGGGGCTCGTGCAGGGTGTAGTTGAGGTCGCACTCGTCGTCGAGCGTCTCCACGTTGATGGTGGGCGGGACGCGGTCTTCGTGGATCGCAAGGATCGCGGCGATGGCCTCGGCAGCCCCGGCGGCCCCAAGCATGTGCCCCGTCATGCTCTTTGTGGCCGACAAGTGGATGTCGTACGCGTGTTCGCCGAAGACCGTTTTCACCGCGTCGGATTCGATCACGTCGCCGACCGGCGTGGAGGTGGCGTGCATGTTGATGTGATCGACGTCGGTGGGCGCGAGCCCGGCGTCGTCGATGGCGCTTTGCATGGCGAGGGCCGCCCCCCGGCCGTCCGGGTCGGGCGCGGCGTAGTGGTGCGCGTCGTTCGACTTGCCGACGCCGGCCACCTCGGCGTAGATGGGGGCGCCTCGATCCTGGGCGTGCTCCAGGGTTTCCAGGAGCAGCGCCCCGGCCCCCTCGGCGATCACGAACCCGTCGCGGTCCGCGTCGAACGGGCGACTGGCCGTCTTCGGGTGGTCGTTTCGGGTCGAGAGGGCGCGCATCGAGGAGAAGCCCCCCACGCACAGCTCGTTGACCGACGCCTCCGTTCCGCCCACCAGCATGGCGTCGGCGTGGCCCTGCTGCAGCAGCAGGTACCCGTCGGTAATGGCGTCGTTGCCGGTGGCACAGGCGCTCACAACGCAGTGGTTGGGGCCGCGCAGCGTGTGCTCCATGGCAATGAGGCCCGCCGCCATGTTGCTAATCATCATGGGGACGAAGAAGGGCGAGATGCGCCGCGCGCCGTTTTCTTCCAGGTTCAGCACTTCGTCCACGAAGATGTTGCTGCCGCCCACCCCTGTGCCCATGACGACCCCAATGCGGTCGCGCGCCTCCTCCGAGAGGGCCTCGGTATCGATGCCTGCGTCGTCGAAGGCCTGCTGGGTGACCACCAGCCCGTACTGGCTGAAGAGGTCCTGCCGCCGGGCCTGCCGGTTGTCGAGGTAGTCGGTCGGATCGAAGCCGGTGACCTCGCAGGCGATTTTCGAACGCACGTCCGAGGCATCGAACTTGGTAATGGGGCCGGCCCCGCTCGTGCCGGACAGCAGGCCGCTCCAGTGTTCGTCCACGGAGTGCCCCAGGGGCGAGAGGGTCCCGAGACCAGTGACGACGACGCGACGTGCAGAAGACGGGGAAGCCATGAACAAGAAAACGGGTCAGGCAGTCGAGCGGCGAGACGGCGGCGCACAGGGCCGAGTGCCTGTGGCACGCCGAACGGCCCGGACGGGCCGACCCTCCACGCCCAAAGCATGTCATGTAACACGCAGAGGGGCCTCCTGGTCCGAGGCAGGGAGGCGGCAGGGCCGAAGGGAAATCGGATATAGTGTAGGACCTTGACCGCTCCAACGCAACCGCCCCGGGAGGGGTCACGGGGATTTAACCCGGCTGTATGCCGATGCAGGACACGCAACCGGACGTCTGGCGCAAAGTGCCGTAGGGGGTTTCTTCTGCCCCCGACATTTTTATATTTAGGGGGACGTACTGTATTTACAGAAAACAAGCACCATCCATCGCGCTCGGCGGGGTCGGGCGCGACTCTTTCATTCAATATCGTGTCTCTTCACGCGTCGATCCTGCCAACCTTATGTCCAATCGCTCCGCCTTTCGCTTTGACCCTGCGGCCATCGCCGGGTCGTTCTTTGTTGGCGTCGTCTTCGTTGTCCTCTTCACGTGGATGAACGGGAGTGCCTTCGGGGCGGCCACCTTTCCACTCCTCGCCATGACATCCGGATTTATCCTGGCGGGGGTGGCGTACGGGTATCTGAGCGAAGGCGAAACGGTGCTCGAACCGGTCCTGGCAACCGTCCTGGTGTCGGTGGCGTCTTACTTTATCATTACGGCCCTGGATCTCCAGGCCTTTGAGCGGCTGGTTAATGAGGGGACGTACACCTATAGGATGGTGATTGCCTTTCTCAACGGCCTGCTGCTCACCTTTGCCGGGGCCTGGGCCGGGGAGAAGCTCCAGCGCACGTACGCGGGAACGGACGCGACCGCCGCGCTGGAGTGGGGATGGATTGTGGCCGGGGCCATCCTGGGCTTTGCGGTGAGCCTGTTTCTCGCCAACCTTGTGATCTGGCTGCTCGGCCTCTTCCTGGAGCCCTACGCCGCTCTGGAGCCGGGCAACGTATGGGTGATGCTCGTCGTGGTCTTTCTCGGCCTGCAGGCCACCGGCTACGTGTGCGCGTTCCGGTCGCCAGGAGACACCTCGTACGAGGCGGCCGTCTCGGGCCTGATCACCCTCATTCTTCTGATCGATGTCTTTGTCTTTACGCTCGCTGGCGAGAGCATTCTGACCTACACGCGGATGCTGCTGGTGCTGGCCGTGGGGCTGTTGGCGTCGCTCATCGGAGGCTACGTCGGCGAACAGGTGCAGGCGGAGGTGGAAGGCCGCCGTCCGTCCGAGGCGTAAGGGGGAAGCGCCAGCCGTGCGGCCCCGGGGCTACCCCGATGGTCCCCGGCGCACGAGCACGTCGGCGCCCACGCGGGCGTAACTCCCGAAGACGCCGGTGCCCCCGTCCACGTGCTCAATCACGTTCGGGATCTCGCCGGGGGCCAGCCCCATCTGTTGGGCCTGTTGCGTGCGCAGCAGGTCGTACAGGTTGTCGTCCACCACGCTGGCCTCGATCCGGTTGGGGCCGTAGAAGGCCACCGCCAGCCAGGGCAGCCGGATGGTGAGGGTGCCGTCGTCGTTGCGCCCAAAGTTGGCCTCGTTCAGGAGGCCCGACGAGTTGACCCGAAACGATGCCAGCGTGTCCGAATCGGGGTCGTACGAGTCGGCGTAGAAGGGGGTGAGCTGGCGCTGGAGGGAATCCTCGGGGGTGTTCTGAAAGTCGAGGCGCGAGGTGGCGGTAAGGACGTATACGTTTTGGCGCTCCAGCGTGGCCGTGCCGGGGCGTACCGTGAGAGAAAACTGGGGCGGCTCGGGCCGCTGGGGCGTAGGGTAGGTCACGGTATCGTTTTCGGTGCGCACCGCGCTCACCGTGTCGGGCACGGTGGTGGTGGCCGTAACCTCCTTTCCCGTGGGGGGCGTGGCTCGCAGCCGGTACGTCGTTTGGGGCTGTGCGGTCACCTCTCGGGTGGGGACGTACACGCCGGGGTCGTTCTCGGACTCCCGGTAGGGAATGGAGGCGGCGACCGAGCGGTCCGCGTCCAGTTGCTGAAGGACCACGTCCGCATTGCGGATGGCGGCCCGCTGGGAATCGTACGCCGAGTCTACGCGCACCGAGCGGGTGAGCCGCACGGTCCGCAGCGGGGCCTCGGCTTCCAGGTACGCCTCCACGACGACCTGGGGGTCGGGCTGCGTCGTGGTGGTGTCGCAGCCCATCAGGACGACGGCCAGGGCCACTGGGAGAAGGGCGCGGAGGAAACGGGGCATGGGAGACAAAGAGCCAGGGGGACAAAGAGCCAGGCGCGAGACGGGGTTAGAAGGTCAGGGAGAGGGACAGGTTTGGAATTGGAACCGGAATCTGGGGCACCTCGGTGCGCTCCAGGGTGCCATCGGCCTCGCTCTCGTACTGGTAAAACCAGATGTTGCGGCGCGAATAGGCGTTGATCACCTGCGCTTGCACCTCGTAGTCGGCCGCGCCAAAGAGGCGACCGGTGTGGGCCACGCCGAGATCGAGCCGGTGGTACGGGGGAAGGCGCGCGTTGTTAAACGGACTGACCAGGACGTTGCGCGCCTCCGTGGAGGGCTGGAAGGGGCCGTCCACCAGGTTGTACTGGCGCTCCGGGCGCGTAAAGGCCTGCCCCGTGCTGTAGGTGAAGGTGCCGGTGAGACGCCAGGCCTCTGCCAGGCGATAGGTGGTGGCCAGCGTAAGGTCGTGCGTACGGTCGTACTTTGGCGGGTAGTATTGTGGGGTGCCGGCCTCGGTGGTATTGATGTTCGGGAAGCGGCGTTCGGTGCGGCCCAGCGTGTAGCTGAGGGATCCGTTGAGGGCCCCGGCGCGGCGCCGCAGCAGCACTTCGGCCCCGTACGCCCGTCCGTCGCCGAAGTGGAAGCGGTCGGGGTAGGCCACGTCGGCCTGGTCGGGCAGAAAGGGATCCTGCTCGAAGAGGTCACGCAGGGTGCGCCCGTAGACCTCCATCTTTAGCCCCCACGCGTCCCCCAGTTGTGTGGTGACGCCCACGGCCAGCTGGTCGCCCCAGGCCGGCGGCACGCCCGCGTCCGCCATCAGCCACGTGTCGAAGCCGGTGAAGAGCTGGCTTGTCTCCAGCGTGAGAAACTGGTGATACCGCCCGTAGGCCACTTTCACCTGGGTGGAACTCCCCACGGCGCGCTCGACGGAGAGGCGGGGCGAGAGGCGCCAAAACGACCCGCGACTGAAGTAGGTGCCGCGCAGTCCGCCGCGAATGGTCCACGTGTCCGATGGGGTGTACGTGTCCTGCACATACAGGCCTGCGCGTTGTCCGCGCAGGCGCTGCTGGAACGTTTCCTCTCCGTCGAATACGTTGCGGAGCCGGAAGGAGAGGGCGCTCCAGCGCGCCCCGCCTTTCAGCGCGTGGGCGGAGGTGGGCGTGTACTCCACGTCCGCGTTCACCGCCACGTCGTCAACGCCATTCTCCTGCCGGAAGCGCGTATTGGCAATCTTGGCAACCGGGGTGCTCCGGTAGCGCGACCCGGTCACCTGCAGCGTTGAAAAGACCTGATTTCCAAAGAGGTGGGTCCAGTTGGCGGTGAGTGTCTGGTTGCCGTAGGCAATGTCGAAGCGCCCGTCGTCCTGAAACTGGAGGTCGAGCTGATCCCGGCCGCCGTAGAGGGCGAGGGAGAGGTCGTCGTTGGGACCGGCATCGTAGTTGATCTTGGCGTTTACGTCGTAGAACGCAAACGCGTCGGGAATGCCCTCGGTGTCGGTGGCCCGGAGCGCGGCCAGCACCGGTTCGAGGGTCGAGCGGCGCACGGCCACCATGTAGGAGCCGTCGGCGGCGTCGGTGCTGTCGGCGCGGCCGTAGGGGCCTTCGACGTAGGCGCGGGAGGCGAGCAGGCCCACGCTCAGGCCGCCGGTCGTCTCTTCCCGATTGCCGTCCTTGTTGTAGATGTCAAGCACGCCGCCCAGGCGCCCGCCGTACTCCGCCGGGTAGGCCCCCTTGTAGAGCTGCACGTCCTTGATCGCATCCGGATTGAACGTGGAGAAAAAGCCAAAGAAATGGGTCGGGTTGTACACCGTCGTGCCGTCGAGCAGCACGAGGTTTTGACCGGGACTGCCCCCTCGGATGTAGAGGTTGCTGGAATAGTCCGACGACGTTTTGACGCCGGGGAGCAGGGTCAGGGACCGAAAGACATCCGGCTCCAGCACCGAGGGCAGTTCTTTTACCTGAGCGACGTCCAGGCGATCGACGCCGATGGTGCGGTCGTCTGCGTCGTCCCGTTCGCCCGTCACCACCACCTCCTCCCCCTCCAGGTCCTGCGGCGGCAGGGCCACGTCGAGGCGGCGCTCCTCCCCGGCCGAGAGCGTCACCGACGCGGTGCGCGTCTGGTAGCCAACGTAGGTGAACACGACCGTGTAGGTGCCGGGGGGCAGGTCGCCGAGGGTATAGTAGCCCTCGTTGTTCGTCGCGGCTCCCTTCCCAGTGCCCTGGATCACCACATTGGCCTGCAGGAGCGTTTCTCCCGTGGCCGCGTCGCGCACGTAGCCGTGAAGAGATGCTGTTTCCTGAGCGATCGCCGGACGGAGGGGGCAGAAGAGGAGAAGGCCCGCCGTCACCGCCAACCAGAACGAAATGCGAAGGCCCATTCGTCGAAAAGAAAAGGACAAACCGAAGAGAAAACACGCAATGAGATCCGTCCCGGACGCCCCCTGTGGGGCCGACCGAAACTAGGACTTGTTAGACGGATGAGGGCTCCAGGCGTTCGCCGGGGCGTTGTCGTTTCTACGAGCGCCCCATCGCTTTGCCGACACGCCGGTTCGGAGCACCGAAAATTCTCGGCCCGAACCGCTGTTTTTCCTGTGAGTCCACCCCAGTTGAGCGTCGCGGGAGCACACCGACCTGCACGGCTGCCGGCGCGCCCCCGTCATTCTGCCCCCGTCATTCTGACAAGTGGCAGATGGGCACAACCGGGGCCCCTGCGAGGCGCGGCCGCTGCGGTCACGCATCGGTGCCGACAAGCGGGAAGCCGGCCCGGCGCCATCCAGCGTAGCCGTCTTCGAAGTCGACGACGTTCGTGTAGCCCATCGCTTCGAGGTGGCGGGCCGCTGTGGGGGACGCGTCGCAGTCGGCATTGGCGCAGTACACCACGATGGGGGCGTTCGTGTTGGGGGCGAGCGTCTTCACCCGCTCGATGTCATCGACCGGAACGTTGACGGAGCCCGGAATGTGCTTCGCCTCGTGGGCCGCTCGCGGCAGGGTGTTGATCAGCACCGGGGGGGCTTGCTTTCAAGGGCCGTTTTCAGATGGCCGGCGTCGATTGGGGTCAGTGTGGGCGGAGACGGCATGAAGGCTCTGGCTGGACTGGGAACGAAAGCAGCGTGCGGATCTCGGGGGGGCGTCGAGCGAAGTCCGCTCTACTGTGACAGGGGATATATACTGTGGCGGGGCCCACCCGAGTTGGTACAGCGGGCAAACGTTCACGATCGAGTGAACGTGGATCCACTGGGGAGGGCACCCGTTCGGCGCTCCTGTCGTTTTCGAATCATCCCCACCGTTGCCAATGCATCTGCCAATGCGTCGCCTGTGCCTTTTTCTTGCCCTTGCCGGCATGGCCCTTCTCCCGGCCCGGGCCCAGACGCCCGACACGGCCGACGTCGCCTTCGCGGTACAGCTGCCCGATAGCGTCGTCGTGACGGCCTCTCGGACCCACGCGCCCGTACAGACAACCGGCCGCCGCGTGGACATCTACACGCAGAACGACATCGACGCCCTCTCCGTGAACAGTGTCGACCAGTTGCTCGACCAGGTGGCCGGACTCGACGTGCAGAGCCGCGGCGGCTTCGGCGTGCAGAGCGACCTCACGATGCGGGGCTCCACCTTCAACGGGGTGCTCCTTCTGCTCGACGGGGCCCGCATCAACGACCCGTACACGGGCCACTTCCTCATGGATTTTCCCGTGCCGCTCTCCGAAATCGCCCGTGTAGAAGTGCTGCGCGGTCCGGCCACGGCCCTCTACGGACCGGACGCGCTCGGCGGCGTGGTGCACCTCATCACCAAAACGGGCCTGCGCAGTGGCCGGATGGAAGACGAGGGCCTCTCCGCACGGGTGGACGGCCGCTATGGCAAAAACAATCTCTACGACGCAGGCGGGGCAGCCCGCTCCGTCGGCACGCGGACCGCGGTGAGTGGCGCCGCCGCCGTGCAGGGCAGCGACGGGCAAACGGTGTCCGCCGCTGCGCCGCCCGAGGGCTCGGATCTTTCGAGTACGGTGCAGACCGACTTCGACCGCCGGGTGGCGACCGCGGCGGTGACCCGAGATGTGGGCCGGGCCACCCTCTACACTCGGGGCGGAGTGGACGACCGGGAGTTCGGGGCCTACCACTTCTACACGAACTTTCCCACCGACCGGGCCCGCGAGGCAACCTCCACGTTCTGGCTACAGAGCCGCCTGGCGAGTTCGGGGGCGACCGACACCCCGTGGCAGGTCCAGGTCTTCGGAAAGCAGCACCGCGACCGGTACACCTACAACCCGTCCGTCGGCCCGAATCGGCACATCAGCCGCCGAGCGCAGGTGCAGGGACAGGCTTCTCATACGCTGGGGCGCGTGCGACTCACGGGAGGAGGCGATGCGGGGCTTCGGGGCGTTGACAGCAACCGCGACGGCCTGAACAGTGACGCCTCGGCCGGGGCGTTCGTGAGCCTGCGCTGGCAGGCGACCTCGCGCCTCACGGTCAACCAGAGCACCCGCCTCGACTACGACGACGGCTTCGGCGTGGAGCCGACCCCACAGCTCTACCTGGCCTACGACCTGGGGCCGGCCACGCTCCGGGCGGGCGGCGGCCGTGTGGTGCGCGCGCCCAATCACGTAGAGCGGTTTATTGACTCGCCCACCAACCAGGGCACCGACGACCTGGACGCGGAGACGGCGTGGTCGGGCGAGGCAGGGGCGGACGTGCGCCTGCCCGCCGACCTGTCGCTCTCGGTCACGGGCTTTCACCGCACCACGGACAACGCCATCGACTATGCGCTGCAGACACCGGCGTCTGGTCCCGACTTCTTCAAGGCCCAGAACCTCGATCGCACCACCACGACCGGCCTCGAAACGGAGCTGGCGCTGGACCGGCGCGTCGGGGCGGTGGGGGTGAATCTCGACGCCGCCTACACGCTCCTCGATGCCACCCTGGACGGCCGGGAGCCGGTGTCCGCCTACAAATATGGTCTCAACAGCGCTCGCCACCACGTACAGGGCAACGCGTCAATGACCGCGGGTCCCGTCACGCTGGGGCTGCAGGGCGTGTGGAAGGATCGGCTCCGCGATGCGCCCCTGGCCACCGATCGCTACGGCGTGGTGCACGGACGGTTGGGCTACGCCACGCGCCTCTCGGGGGCCCGCACCACCCTGTCCCTGGAGCTCCGCAACGCCTTCGACCGGGCGTACAGCGAAATCTTCGACGCGCCGATGCCGGGCCGCACGCTACTGGTGGGCGCCTCGGTGCGGCTGTAGGGGGGCAGCACCATCCGGGTCGGGTCAGAACAACCGATTGTCGTTGCCTCGCCGTGGGCGGGACGCGGGCACGTAATCGCGTACGACGGTGCGGGACGAGACCGCGGTCTCGGGGGCGGCGGCCCGGACTCGCGCTTGTAGCACGTACATCGCCCACGCGCCCTGAAGGAGGTCGTGCAGCTTGCGGAGCGACGGCTCGGTCAGCGTGATCGCGATGGGACCGGCGTCGGTACCGGCCTGCAGGTTCCATTGGTCCTGATCGGGTGCGTCCCGCACCTGCCGCCAGGCGTATTTGACCGTGTCGGTCAGCACCTCCA
>JAWOAQ010000171.1:0-17025 GCA_046498495.1 Salinibacter sp.
CACAGAATCGAACGTGCCGTCCTGCCGGGCAATGCAACGGAGGCGCTCTCGCTCCTCCACATTCTTGTAGAGCGCTGCCGGATCGGCCTCGAGAATGGCCTCCACGCTGCCGTACCCAAACATGTTGGCAAAGGCCTGATTCACGAAGATCAGGCCCTCATCGGGGGTCGATCGGTAAATGCCCTCCGACACATTTTCAGTGATGGCCCGCAGCCGCTCCTCACGCTTGCGGAGCTCTTCCTCCATCTTCTTTCGCTCGGTCACGTCCCGAATGACGGTTTGGGCCGCCTCTTGTCCCTTGTACGTGATGGGAACCGATTGGGCAACGATGGTCCGGCGCACTCCGTCCAGCCCTTCGATCTCATGTTCCCACGGCTCGGTGGCCTCGCCCTTCGTGACGGCTTTCCACCGGTCCCGGACCCGTTCCTTTCCGTCGCCGAGCACCAGTTTGGCCACCGGGCGACCGATGAGATCCTCGGGGTGATCCGCGCCCAGGATGGTTGCGGCCGCCTGGTTGGCGTACTGGTAGCGCCCCTCCGCACTGATGAGGACCCCGCCGGGATGCGACTCCACGAGGGCGCGCCAGCGCTCCTGTCCCTCTTTTCGTGCGGTGATGTCGAGCATCACGCCGTTGAACACGAGTTCGTCGTCGCGGCGCTCGGGCGTGGCCGTACACAGCAACCAGATGCGCTCGCCGTCCGGGCGGTCGAAGGGGACTTCGATGCGCCACGGCGTCTCGGCCTCGACTGCCTCGTCGATGGTGGCCTGGACGCGGGCCCGGTGCGGCTGCGGGACGCGCCGGTAGTACCGTTCATTGAAATCGCTTAGGGTGGTTGCGATGCCAAGGATGTCCTCGGCGTGTTCGCTCACAAAGTAGGTGCCGTCCGTTCCGTCCGGCCGGGCATAAAACTGAAAGACAACCCCCGGAATGCTGTTGGTGAGGCCTCGAATCCGCGCCTCTCGCTCTTGCAGCCGCGTCTCCAGTTCGCGCTGCTCGGTGACATCGCGCTGCACGGAGACCCAGTACTCGATGGTCCCGTCGTCGTCGCGCACGGGGGCCGCATTCCACTGCACAATGTACGGCGTGCCGTCCTTTCGGTACTGAACGGCCTCGCCCTCCCAGGCCTCGCCCTGCGCCTGCGCCGCCCGGAGCGACGCAATGGTGTCCCGGTCCGTCTCGGGTCCCCACAGCAGTTCCGGCGTGGCCCCAAGAAGCGCCGCCTCGTCGTAGCCCGTCATGGCCTCAAATGCCGAATTGACGTAGGCGATGCGCCCGTCCTCATCATCGACATCCCCAGCCGACGCCGCCTCGGTGATGAACATGCCGTCCCCGGCCTGCTCCACGGCCTCCGACAGCACGCGCAGGCGTCGCTCGCGCTGCTTTCGGTCGGTAATGTCGGTAATAACGCCGTCGTGATACCGCGGCTCGCCGTCGGGCCCCTCCACGCGCGTGCTCCGGAGCAACCCAACGAAGGTCGTCCCGTCCTTGCGCTGATACTCCACCTCGGCCACGTCGATGCGCCCGCGCTCGGTCTCCCACTGGATCAACTGTTCCCGCACGCTGGGGTCCGCGTACAACGCGTCCGGCGCAATCGCCGTCATTTCCTCGACACTGTCGTACCCAAAGAGGTCAAGAAAGGCCTGATTGGCGTACACGAGGCCCTCTTCGGGGGTCGACCGGTAGATGCCGTCCGAGATGTTCTCCGCAATCGACCGCAGGCGCCCCTCTCGCTCCCGGAGTGAGCGGCGGGTGGAGAGGAGAAGTTGTATGACGATGGTCTCAACGAGGGCGATCACCACCATGCTCGCCAGCAGGAGAAACGCCGTGTCGCCCGACGGCCCCCACACCGTAGCGGCCACGACCATGAGCAGCCCAATCCCCTTAAAGAGAACGACCGGGCGAATCCTCTTTGCCCCAATGCCCACCATAGCAAGAAGGGCGGCGTACGCCAGCAACACCCCAACGACGTACGCGTCCGAAAACCCATTCAGCGCCGCCAGGAGAGCCACCCATCCCATCGTAACGTAAAACATCCCGCGCAGGGCCGTCACGATGTGATCTCGCACCGTCGTAGAGAGGTACGACCCCAGAAAAACGGCAACGAAAAGCCCGACCACCGTGCCCCGGAGCCAGGCCGGATCCACCGACTCGGGCATCGCGATGCCGTAGATCGGCCCAAACAGGGCAATCAGAGCACCCCCCAAAAGACTCAGGAGACGATGCACCTGCACCTCTGTTCGCTTGGCCTCGGAGAGGGCTTCGTCATGCGGACGAAAGAACTCGAACACGTTGGGCACGGAACAGCCCATGACGCATGTGACGTCTCATCGGAAGCAGATGGAGAGCGGCGCCCCGCTTGGCCCCGCCTGAAACCAACAAATCCAAACTTAACTCCCGACGACCAAAGTTGCAGGCGCGCACGCCCCGTACAGGCAGACCCATGCGTGCGCCGGAATGTCCCTGGTGTCCCGACGCGGGACGGACTCGCTTCGTACAGCTCTCGGGGCCTTCGGGCCCGTGAACACCGCGCGCCCCACCATCAGGGCGCGTCTCCGTGGCCGTCGCTCCTACCCCTGGGCTTGGCGGGCATCCGACGGATTTTGGGCCGTCTGCACGAAGTCTTGCAGTCGCGACTGGACCCTGCGCATGTTGAGTGTAAGATCCCCGAGGCGCCCCTCGACCGCACTCGCATTCGCAATCTCATCCAGGTCCGAAAGCGGGAGCGTAATGCTCACGATGTGCCCTGCAATGGACTGCATGTCTCCTTCCCGGCGCCAGTTTACCTCCCGCCCCCACTCGAACGTCTGATCGTCTGCCGCAACCGATACCTTTCGACTCGAAATGGCGACATCAGACTCGCCTTCGGCCGAGAACGTCATACGAGCCTCGTCCGGAACGCAGTCTTCCCCCTCGCACGTGGCCCGCACCCGCAACTGAATGGAGGTTTGGCTTCCGTAGCCTCCCCCTCCTTGCTCCGCGACGGTCAGGGGCCCGGCGTCGTAGCGTGTTTGTTCATCATCGGCGTCGTACGACATGATGGCCCCGGACGAGCCGGCGCACCCGGCCATAAGTCCAGCGACCACCAGCATCCACAAGAGTTGAAGACGCATCGTGCGTTGAAATTGCGAACAGACATCGAGAGGTCGGGATGCGTGCAGCCGGGGGCGATCGCATCGATGGCCCCTCGTCGGTCGCTCCCGGTCCGGCGTTGTGTCACGCACGCCCCACGGCTCGTGTTACGCACACTGTCCCCCTACGTCCCCGATCGATCGTCCGGCGCCCCGTCGCCGGAGGGGTGGGGCGTTTCGTCGTCGCTCCGGAGCGTAAACGCGTCGAGCGACAGGCCATCGATCACCGACTCGTACTTCGTGAGGTCGGCCGGCAGCAGAATTTCATTCTCCTCCTTGCCCAGCTTGGCGATGGTGTCGAGGTACTGTTCGGCCAGCTGCATCTTCACGGCCTCCTCGCCACCCGGGGCGGACACGGACTGCGCGACCCGCTCGATCGCCTCCGCCGTCGCCTCCGCCAGCGCCTCAATCTCCTGCGCGCGGCCCTCGGCCTCGTTGATGCGGCGCTGCTTCTCTCCCTGCGACTGATTGATGAGCTCCTGCTTCTCTCCCTCCGCGTCGTTGATCGTTGACTCTTTCCGCCCCTCCGACCGGGCCACCGTCGCCCGGCGCTCCCGCTCGGCGGTCATCTGTCGCTCCATCGCCTGCTGGACCGTGCGCGGCGTGTCGATGTTTTTAATCTCGTAGCGGTGCACCTTAATGCCCCATGCCTGCTCCACCTCGCTGAGCACCTCCACGACCGCCTGGCTGATGGCGGCCCGCTCCTGGAAGGTGGTGTCCAGTTCCATCCGCCCAATGACCGATCGGGTCGTGGTCTGGGCCAACTGAATCGCGCCGCGGCGGTAGTCGGTGACGCCGTACGCCGCATTCTCCGGATTGGTGACGCTCAGGTAGATGATGCCGTCCACCTCCACCCGCACGTTGTCCTCCGTAAAGCACTCCTGCGGCTCCACAGGAATGGCCTGCTCGCGGAGGTCGAGCGTGTAGGCCACGCGGTCGATGAAAGGCACCAGTGCGTGAAAGCCGGCGTGGAGCGTCTTGTGGTAGTTGCCGAGCCGCTCAACGACGTACGCGCTCTGCTGTGGGACGAACCGGATGGCCCGCAGAAACTTGTAGGCGACATAAAGGGCCACCAGCGCCAAAATGACGAGGCTGGCCTGGTTGAGAGCAGCGAATAGATCCATGACGACGCGGGTGCGTGGGAGTGGAGGTGGTGAGAAGGAAGAGGGATCGCTATTTGCTCTTAACGGTGCCGGTAACTTCCGACGCTCCCTCGAAGAACGACTTCAGGTTGGCCGCCTCCATCGGCAGGACGCGTACGTTGGCGCCGTCCACAATGTCGCCGAGGCGCTCGATAAACTGCTCGGTGAGCCGCATCTTCACGGCCAGCGAGCCGCCGGGTTGTGCAATGGCGTCGGCGATGCGCTCAATGCCGTTGGCCGTCGCTGCGGCGATCAGCTCCGTCTCGCGCGCCTCCCCTTCCGCCTCATTCACACGGGCCTCGCGCCGCCCCTCCGACATGAGGATCGACTTTTGCCGATCGCCCTCCGACACGTTGATGCGGGCGTCCCGCTCCCCGCTCGACTCGGTGATTTCAGCCCGCTTCTCGCGCTCGGCCTCCATCTGCTTCTCCATCGTCAGCACAATGTCCCGCGACGGCTGGATGTCTTTCAGTTCATAGCGCATCACCTTTACCCCCCACGGATCGGAGGCCTTGTCGAGTTCCTTTACAATGGCCTCGTTCATCGAATCCCGCTCGCTGAACGTATCGTCCAGTGTAATCTTGCCGACCTCGCTGCGCATCGTCGTCTGCGCCAGGTTGACGGCCGCCAGGCGGTAGTCGTTGATGCCGTAGCTGGCCTTGTACGTGTCCATGACCTTCAGATAGACGATCCCGTCCACGTCCACCTCGATGTTGTCCTTGGTAATGCACTTCTGATGCGGCACATCGAGCACCTGCTCACGGGTTTCCTGGCGGTAGGCCACCCGGTCCACCAGCGGAATGGTAAAGTGCAGGCCGGGTGTGAGCGTGGCGTGGTACTTTCCGAAGCGCTCCAGAATCACCTCTTCGCGCATCTCCACGATCACGAACGTGTTGTAGAAGATGAAGAGCGCAAGGGCAAGAAGAAGGAGAAGAAGCGTCCACATAAGGAGCAGCGAGAACAGTGGAAAGGCTATGGACGCCCGATTAGCTGGACGTGCGGGCCGAGGGATCGTACCCGAGGCCTGAGGCATCGGTCTCGGGGGGCGGTTCCTCGTTGGGGGACGACCGGTCGTATTCGGGGAGGTCGGTGCCCAGGGCCTCGGACAATTCCGCGTCGAGGTCGGCGTCGTCGGCCGGCTCCACCACCCACGTAAGGTTGTCGCGGTAGAGCAGGGTGGCCTGGGCGCCTTCCGGCAGCGTGCCGTCCACGCTCCGGGCATCCCAGGCGGCCCCTCGGAACCGGATGCGGCCCGGCGCTTCCGGCCCCACTTCTTTAACGACCGTCACGGTCTGGCCCATCGCTTCGGCATCTTCGTCGGTGAGGGCCAGCGCGGTCTCGCCCCGAACGAAGCGCAGGAGCAGCGGGCGAAGGGCAATGGTCAGCCCCGTGGAGAGGAAAACCCAGGTGACGATCGCCGTGAACGGGTCGATCACCAGCCCCATGGCGCGAAGTCCGGCAATCACAACGCCGCCGAGGCCCAAAAAGCCCGCGATGCCGCCGGGCACCAGGGTCTCCAGCGCCATCAGCAGCAGCCCGCCGACGGCAAAGGCCCATGTGAGAAGGGTTGGATCCAGGTCCATAATCGAGAGCCGAGGGGCGTGAGAGAAGCGGGCAGAAGTTTCCCCACCTGGGCGTATGTAGACACGAACGACGCCTGCACAAGTTGCGTTACGAACGACGATTTTGGCCTCGTTCCTCCCTCGTCGCATGACGTACAATTCCGTAGGGGGATCTCCCCGCGAATCGTACCGTTGGGCAGGTGCTCTGTTGCATAGGTTGCCCCCGCCATGACCGACAACGACCGCGCCATCGTGGGACTCGCGATGACGGGCCACGGCCTGGTGCACACGTACGAACTGTCGATTCCCATTTTTATGACGGTCTGGATGGCGGAGCTGGGGCTCTCGGAGGCCGTGCTGGGGGGACTCGTGGGCGGTGGGTACCTCCTGTTTGGGGCCGGCGCCCTCCCGGGCGGCGTGCTGGCCGATCGGTGGGGCGCACGCCGCCTGATCGCGGCCGCCCTGGCCGGCATGGGCGCTTCGTTCGGGCTGCTTGGCCTGGCCTCAGGACCGTGGACGATTGGCGGGGCGCTGCTGCTGTGGGGCGCGGCGGCGAGCGTGTACCACCCGGCGGGCCTTGCCCTCATCAGCACGGGGGTCACCCAGCGCGGACGCGGCCTGGCCTGGCACGGCATTGCGGGCAATGTGGGCATCGCAGGCGGGCCGCTCGCTACGGCCCTCCTGCTGCTCGTCCTGGACTGGCAGGCCGTTGCCACCGTGCTGGCGCTGCCGGCCCTCGGGGCCTCCATCTGGGCACTGCAGGTGTCGATCGACGAGCGGGCGGCCGAGGCACCAGAGGCCGCGGCCCCCGCCCCGCCGGACGGGCTCCGGGCCCTGCTGCGCCAGTCCGGTCGCCTCTTCACGGTTGGATTCACCGCAGTGTTTGGGGCGGCGGCCCTCTCGGGCCTCTACTACAGGGGCGTGCTCACCTTTTTGCCGGACCTGCTGACGCCCCTCGTGGCGCTGGACCTGCCGCTCAACGTGGACGCGGGACGATATGTGTACGCCGGACTACTCGCGGTGGGAATCCTGGGCCAGTACGTGGGGGGTCGCCTGACCGATCGGGTGCGCACGGAGCGCGGCCTCGCCGGGGCCTTCGTCGGGCTCGCCCTCGTGGCTGTTTTCTTTTTGCCCGTGGCCGGATTGGGAACGGCCGGGCTGCTCATCGCCAGCGTCGTGCTCGGGTTTGCTCTGTTTGTGATCCAGCCCCTCTACCAGGCCACCGTGGCCGAGTATTCGCCGCCCGGTGCCCGTGGGTTGTCCTACGGCTTTACGTATCTCGCCGTCTTCGGTGTTGGGGCCCTGGGGGCCGCTCTGTCCGGCGCGCTGCTCCAGGCGGCCGGGCCCTCGCTCCTCTTCGGCGCCCTTGCGGGCGTCGCGACGGGGGGCGCCGTCCTTGGCGGCTGGCTGGCAATGCGCCCGTCCCCCTCCACCGCCCCAACCCCATAGCGACGGGTATCACGACCACCGTGGGCAGCAGCTACGGATCCGATGAGGCGGGCGGCGGTGTGCCCGGCAGCAGGGGGCGCGGCGCCCCCACGATGGACCGGTACGCACGATTCGCCACCTCAGGGCGAATCGACTGGATGCGCTCATCGCTATCCTCGGGATAGGTGCGGTTTGTGAGGAGGAGCACGTAGAGGTCCTGCTCAGGATCGATCCAGAGGGAGGTGCCGGTATAGCCGGTGTGCCCAAAGCTGCCTGTCCCGAAGGCGTCGCCGGCGGAGGAATATCCCTCCGGACTCTTCGTGTCCCAGCCCAGGGCCCGCGTACTGCCCGGCACCTCGGCCTGCGCGGTAAACTCCTCGATCGTCTCGGCCTCCAGAAACTGATGCCCGTAAAGTTCGCCCTCGTTCGCCATCATGGTGGCGAAGCGCGTAAGGTCTTCCACCGTGGAAAAGAGGCCCGCGTTGCCCGACACCCCATCCATAACACGCGCCATGGGATCGTGCACACTGCCCCGGTAGCCCGTTGAGTCGAGGGTAGGCACCACGTAGCTGGGATCGCTCGTGTTGACGGACCGAAAGCCGGTGTCGTGCATGCCGAGGGGGTCGAAAATCCGTTCACGGCAGAAGTCGTCGAAGGGCTGGTCGGTGATCGTTTCGACGATGCGCAGGAGCGTAATCATGCCGAGTCCGCTGTATGTGGACTGCGTGCCCGGCGTATATTCCGGCGGCGTGGCCATGATGGTGTCCACGAGGGCCTCGGGCGTATCGCCCCGCCGGTCGGGGCCCAGGTAGGCGGGCAGGCCCGACGAGTGGCTCAGCAGCTGGCGCACCGTCACGCCCTCCTTGCCCGCCTGGGCAAACGCGGGAAGGTACGTGGCCACGGGCTCGTCGAGATCGAGGTGTCCGTCCTCCACCAATAGCATGGCCGCGGTCGTCGTGGCCACCACCTTGGTTAGCGATGCCAGGTCGAAGGGGGAGGAGGACGTGACGGCCTTCGTGCGGTCGTAGGTGTAATAGCCGTAGGTGTCGTGCTTGGTGATCACCGGCCCCCGGCCCACAGACACAGCGGCTCCGGGGAAGGCCCGGTCGAGCACGCCCCGGCGGAGCACCGAGTCGATCTGAGCGAGGGGCTCCGCGGTCATCCCCACGGACTCGGGATGGTCCTCACGAGGGGCCACTTGCGGCTGCGAGAGCCCCTCCCCCGCGTCTGCCAGCCCCGGCACCGTCACGGGCAGCTGGCCGGGCGTCCCGGCGGCTCCTACCAGGGCCTGCGCGGCGGCCCGCTGCGAGTGCGTCCCGCTGCCGTAGGCGGCCAGCACGGCCTCGGGGGCGGGATCGAGGTCGCTCGGCACATATGGATTGCCGAACGCCACGAGCGCAGTGGGCGGGCCGTCCTCGATTACCCCCTCCAAAAACGCCTCGTGGTGGCCGCTCATCCCAAGGTCTCCCCCCCAGGCCTGTACCTGCAAGTGCGTCGGCACCACCACGAGGTCGTGCTCCCCGGCCCGCTCCAGGTACTCCTCCACGTCCGCCTCATCGGAGCGATCATCGATCCGGCGCGTGGTGATCTTATCCACGGCCGGACGATCGTCAAGGGCGCGAATAAACGAGGAGCCCACACGTGGCGAGTCGCCGTCGTTGAAGGTCACGACGAGCACGTCCCGCTTTGCGGGCGGCGTGAGCGGCAGCAGGTCTCCCTCGTTACGAAGCAAGGTGAGCGACCGACGGGCAATGGTGCTGGCCAGCACCTCGTTCCGGCGGGTGGACACCTGGTGGCGCGTCGTGTCGAGCGACACCTGACGGTTCTCCTGAAGATTGAGCCCTTGCTTTGCCTCCAGCACCCGCCGCACCGACGCGTCGATGGTTTCCATCGTCAGCCGCCCCTCCTCAAGTGCCTCGCGGACGGCGGCACGGGCGATGTGCGGATCCCGCGACATCAGAATTTGGTCGGCGCCAGACTCCAGGATGCGCACGGCCGCCTCCCCCGGGCCAAAGTTTTTTGTCACCCCCCGCATGTTGAGGGCATCGGTCACAATCAGGCCGTCAAATCCGAGGCTGTCGCGCAGCAGCCCACCGGTGATGGCCGGCGAGAGCGAAGCGGGGACGCTGCTGTCGGGCTCCAGAGCGGGGAGGGCGAGGTGGCCCGTCATGATGCTCTCAACCCCCGCCTCCATCGTCTGCCGGAAGGGCATAAGCTCCAGCGAATCGAGACGGGCCCAATCGAACCGAAGCACGGGCAGATCGAGGTGCGAATCAACATCCGTGTCTCCGTGCCCGGGAAAGTGCTTGGCCGTGGCCACCGTGCGCCCGTCCTGCGCCCCCTGAATGAAAGCACCCGCCATGGCGCCGACGCGGGAGGGCTCCTCCCCAAACGAGCGGGTGTTGATGATTGGATTGTCGGGATTGTTATTCACATCAGCCACGGGGGCATACAGCTGGTGCACCCCCAGGGCGCGCGCCTCACGGGCCGTGGCGTAGCCGACCCGATAGCTGAGCGACGGATCGCGGGCGGCCCCCAGGGCCATGGCCGGCGGGAAGCGGGTGGCCTCGTCGATCCGCATGCCCACTCCGTACTCGGTGTCCTGCGAAATCAGCAGGGGCCGCTCGGCCCGTTCTTGCAGATCGTTCACCTGGGTGATTTGCGCCATCGGGGTGCCGGGGCCGAACAGAATGCCCCCGGCCTCGAAGTTTTCGACTAGATCCACGAGGGTGCGGTACGTGGACGCCTCGGCATTTTCGAAGGACCCGTCCATGCGCACCATAAACAGCTGGCCGATCTTCTCGTCGAGCGTCATCTCCGCCAGTTGGCGGTCGGCCCATGTCCTCTCTGAGCCTGAGTCGGACGCGCCGGTCGTATCGGGGCCGGTGGACGGCGCCGACGCAGACGTGTCCGCGACGGTGGACGTGTCGGAGGCGAGCTGCGCCGCGGCCGTTTGCAGGTGCGCCTGCGGCTCCTCGTCTGTACACCCGAGGCCAAAGAGGCCCCCTAGAAGGACGAGAACGGCAGGCCAAAATCGGAGGCAGCGGGGGTCAGGCATCGTCCAAGACGAACTGGTAGAACAAAGAGCCGCGGGCCGGGCGCTACTCATCCGTGGCGGCGCGGGCCTCGACCGGATCGAACAGGGGCACGGCGCTCTCGTGGAGGTCGCGCCACAGGAAGGCAGCTGCGGCGAGCGCAACCGCGACGCCTATGAGCCCCCAGGCCGTCCATCCCAAAAGCAGGTACCCGGTGCCAAAGAGGGTGCTGTAGACGAGGACGACCCCCACAAGCCAGTCGAGCGCGAGGCGCCCAAGGCCGCTGTCAGGCGTCACGTCGGGGTGGCGTTGGGCAACGGGCGCCCAGCCGGGGCCGCCGGGATGGACTGTGCGGTAAAACGTGTCGAGGGTATCGGGGGCCGTGGGACGGGTGAAGAGAGTGGCGGCGAGCCATACGACTGTGGTAAACCCAACGGTGGCGTACAGGTTCACCGGGAAGTCGGCCTGCAGCCCCGGCACCTCGATCCCGACGGTGTTCAGCGTGAGGGCCGTCCCCACGAGCACAAGGGGCGTGAGCGTAGCCACCAGTTCGCTCCAGGCGTTCACTCGCCACCAGTACCACCGCAGGATCAGCACGCCGCCCAGTCCGCCCGAGGCCGTCAGCATCAGGCCCCACGCCTCGGCGATGGTGTCGAGGCGGAGGGTGACGACGAGGCTCAGAAGCGCCACGGCGAACGTGAGCACGCGCGAGACGAAGACGTAGTGCTGCTCGTCGGCCTCGGGCCGGATGAAGCGAGCCCAGAAGTCGTTGACCAGGTAGGAGACCCCCCAGTTCAGCTGTGTAGACACCGTGCTCATGAACGCGGCCAGGAACGCGGCAAAAAGGAGACCCAGAAGGCCGGGGGGCAGCACGTCGCGCATCACGAGGACAAACCCGGCGCGGGGCTCGTCGAGGTCGGGATAGAGCACGAGCGACGCCAGTGCTACGATGATCCACGGCCAGGGCCGGAGGCAGAAGTGGGCGATGGTGTACCAGAGCGTGGCAAAGAGGGCATTGGGCTCGTCCTTGGCACTCATCATGCGCTGCGCGATGTAGCCGCCCCCGCCCGGCTCGGCGCCGGGGTACCAGCTGGCCCACCACTGCACCCCCGCGTACGCGGCAAACGCCAGGACCGACAGCGTAAACATGGCCGCTCCGTTCGCGGCCCCGCCGATGGTGGGCAGCAGGTGAAAGGTCTCGGCCGGGAGCTGCTCGCGCAGGCCCTGCACGCCGCCGATCTCCGGCATGTCAAGCACAAAGAACGCAAGGGCAATCGTCCCGCCCATCGCCACGACAAACTGGAAGAGGTCCGTCACCATCACGCCCCACAGGCCCGACAGCAGGGCGTAGACGGCCACGACCAGGAGGAGCCCGCCGGTCACCACGAGCGCCGCGCTCATCTCACTCCCCAGGACCGTGAAGGCGGACCGTCCGAACAACGTGAGGTTCGGAAACAGGCGGTCGATCACCGTCTCCATGGCCAGCGACACCCAGCCGATGATGAGCACATTCATCAGCAAACCAAAGAACAGGGCCTTGATGCCGCGGAGCCACGCGGCGGCCCGGCCGCTATACCGAAATTCGACGAACTCGACGTCGGTGAGCACCCCGCTGCGCCGCCAGAGCCGGGCAAAGAAAAATACCGTAAGCATGCCGCCGATGGCGGCGTTCCACCAGAGCCAGTTCCCTGCGATGCCATCCTGCGCTACGATCTCTGTGACAAGGAGGGGAGTGTCGACCGCGAAGGTGGTGGCCACCATGCTGGTGCCCGCCAGCCACCATGGCATCGCCCGCCCGGAGAGAAAGAACTCGGACGTGTTCTCGCCGGCTCGCTGGTAGTAATAGCCCGCAATTCCGAAGGAGAGGGCCACGTAGGCGGCGACGAACAGCCAGTCGAGCAGTGTCACGGGGAGCGGGAGAGGCCGATCGAAAAAGCAGTCCCCACAGAATAGGAGGTGCGGCGCGAGGGTGCAATTCGATTCGTCGGGCGAGGCGAAGCGGAAGGACGGTGGGGGAATCCGTGCTCAACGGCAGAGATGATCCGGATAGGAGGGAGTTTGACGGGAGGGGCGTGGAGACTGGGGAGAACGGGGGCGGAGGCAACGGTCGGTTGCGACCGTGGGTGGTGCTGGCTATTCTCTGCGCGCCCCCCTCGCCCGTTCTCTGCACACCCTTTTTCTCGTTGCCCTCCCTCCGACGGGGCCGTTGGTCCCAGCGCCGCCGGGGCGGCGGTCCCGGATCCCTGTATTGATGCCCTTTCTCGTGACGCCCCCATCCCCGCTTCGCGCCGTGCGGAGTGGCGGAAAAGATCCCCGTCTGTGAGACGGCAACCGAACGTCGGCTTTCCTTCCACGCCCTGCCCTCCCATACGCGGTCCCGGAACCCGTTCGGCGTCCGGCACTGGGCCCCCCGAAGCAAATCCATTCGCCACCGATTCCTCGCTTCATGCTTACGACGTTCGACTTCGTGGTGCTGGGCACCTACCTCGTGGGCGTAGCCGTCTTTGGGATCTGGGCGGGCGGCTCGCAGCGGTCCACCACCGACTACTTCCTGGGCGGGCGCAACCTACCATGGTGGGCCGTCTGCTTCTCGGTCGTGGCCACGGAGACGAGCACGCTCACAGTGATCGGCGTGCCCGCGGTGGCGTACGGCGGCTCCTTGACGTTTCTCCAGATCACCCTCGGCTACCTGCTGGGACGCCTCGTGGTGGCCGTGTATTTTCTGCCGCGCTACTACGAGGGCGAACTGCAAACCGCCTACGCCTTTCTGGGGACTCGCTTCGGCGACACGATGCGGGGGACGGCCTCCGTCACCTTCCTCGTCACGCGCCTGCTGGCCGACGGGGTGCGCCTCTTCGCGACCGCCATTCCACTCAAGGTGATTTCCAACATGGCGGGGCTCGACGCAACCTACTTCCAGATCATTCTCGTCATCGGTGTCGCGACGGCCGCCTACACGCTCGTCGGGGGCATCAAGGCCGTCGTGTGGATGGACGTGGTGCAGATGATCCTGTACGTGGGCGGGGCCCTCGTGGCCATCGGGTTCCTGCTGGGCGACGTGCCGGCGGGATGGTGGCACCCGGCCGTGGACGCGGGCAAGACGAATCTGATTGACCTGGGCCTCGACCATTCGATCGGGCGCTGGTTCACGATGCCCTACACGCTGGGGACGGCGGTCATCGGCGGCGCCATCTTCTCAATGGCCTCGCACGGGACCGACCAACTCATCGTGCAGCGCCTCCTCGCCTGTCGCAACGAGGCCGACAGCCAAAAAGCACTTGTCGGGAGCGCGTTCGTGGTCATGCTCCAGTTTGCCCTCTTTTTGGGCGTGGGCCTGCTGCTGTGGGCTCATTATGACGGCGCCTCGGTCGAGGCCCTTGGCCTGCAGCGAGGGGACGAGGTCTTTCCAAAGTATATTATCGAAGGGCTCCCCCCGGGGCTCTCCGGCCTGATCCTGGCGGGCATCGTGGCCGCGGCGATGAGTTCCCTCTCCTCGTCGCTCAACGCCCTGGCCTCCTCCTCCGTCAACGACCTGTACGAGCGCTTCGTGGGGCGCGCGCTGGAGGGCGCCCGCGGCCTGCGCATCTCACGCCTCCTTACCCTGTTCTGGGCCGTCGTCTTCATCGGATTCGCAAGCCTCTTCCAGGACAACACCAATCCGGTCGTCGAACTGGGATTGTCGATCGCCTCCTTCACGTACGGTGGACTGCTGGGGGCCTTTCTGCTCGGGCTCTGGGATGATACGGTGCAGCAGTTCGACGCCCTCATCGCTTTTGGCATCGCCATCGGCACGATGACGATTGTCATCTTCGGCGTGTGGCACAGCCCCGAGGGGGGCTGGACGTTCGTACTCAACCCGTCGGACGCCCGCGTGGCCGAGGCCGAACTGCGGGGCATTGGGTGGCCCTGGTACACGGCCCTCGGCGCCCTTTTGACCCTCACGGTGGGCCGCCTGCTCGCCCTTTGGCGCGCGCATATTCCCTCCCACGCCCCCCCTCCTTAGTCCCAAATCCGCCCCGACCGCGGGTTTGCGAAGTTCAAACCAAACTTCCCGCCCCTCGAAACACTCGTAGTGGCCCCGACTTCACTGTATCTGTTCCCACAGGTCTCCCATCGCGACGCACCGGTCCCGTTCGCCTTCTTTTCGAATACACTCCCTCAGAGCTTATGAATACGTTGAATCGCCTTTCCGCCCCGCTGTACGCGGGCCTCGCCCTCCTCGCCTTTGCCCTCCTGGTGCCGGCCGCCGCGGCGCAGATGCCCGAGCCGGACACCACGCAGCTGTCCTCGTCGGACGTAAGCGACGAGCAGGTGGAGCAGGCCGCAAACATCGCTATTGACCTTCAGATGTCAGGACGCGAGATGCGCATGGAAATGCAGAAGGAAATGCGCGAGAAGTACGGCAACCCGCAGGAGATGGACTCCACCGAAAAGGCGGCGATGCAGAAGGAGCGCCAGCAGCAGATGCAGCAGATGCAGAAGGAGCAAATCCAGATGATGGAGGAAAAAGCCGAAGAGGAGGGCATGGATACTGAGATGTTCCAGCGCATCATGCAGTCGGCGCGCCAGGACTCCACCCTGCAGGAGCGCCTCCGCACCGCTATGAAGTCGAAGATGGAGGAGGAGGGCCAGCAGATGCAGGGCGGTCAGCAAGGAGGCGGCGGTCCCGGGCAGTAGGATCCTGTTTCCGCGCCCTTAGGGTTTTTCAAAAAGAGCGGCCCTGCCCCTGCGGCAGCGGTCGCTCTTTTTGTTTTGGGGGTCTCTGACCGCGGCTCTTCGGGGATGCCGCACGGCGTGCCCCGACGCCCTGTCGTTGTCTCCCTCCTTCCGTATCTTCTTCGCTCGGTCTTGCTTCTGTCTCGTTTTTCGCCCCATGAAGTACCGAAGCACCCGAACCAGCGCGCCGCGCGTGTCGCTCTCCACAGCCCTGCAAGAAGGGCTCGCGCCGGATGGCGGGCTTTACGTGCCGGAGGCGTTTCCCGACCTGTCCCCCGCCGCGTTCGACGCAGCCGACACCATCGACGCCGTCGCGGAACGTCTCCTCCGCCCTTTCGTCGCGGGCGATCCCCTGGCCGCGGATGTGTCTGCAATTTGTGCGGCCACGTACGGCTTCCCGGTGCCCCTCCGCAGCATCGGACGCGGCACGAGCGTGCTGGAGCTCTTCCACGGCCCCACCGCCGCCTTTAAGGACGTGGGAGCCCGCTTCCTGGCCGACAGCCTCGCTCGCCTCAACCAGGAGGCCGACCAGCCGCTGACCATCCTCGTCGCCACGTCCGGCGACACCGGCGCGGCCGTGGCCTCGGCCTTCTGGAAAAAGCCAAACGTGGAGGTCGTTGTCCTCTATCCAAAAGGCAAAGTGTCCGACCGGCAGGAGCAACAGCTGACCGGGTGGGACACCAACGTGCAAACCCTGGCCGTTCGAGGTGACTTCGACGATTGTCAGGCGTTGGTCAAGGCGGCCTTCCAGAACGAGCAGTGGCGGACCCACAAGCGCCTCTCCTCGGCCAACAGCATCAACATTGGCCGCCTGCTGCCACAAATGACATACTACGCGTACGCCAGCCTCCAGCACTGGCGTGCACACGGCACGCGACCCAACGTGATCGTGCCCTCGGGCAACCTCGGGAACGGGCTCGCCTGTCTCTATGCCCGTGAGTGTGGACTGCCGATCGGCGATGTGGTGTTTGCGACCAATGCGAACCGGCCCGTAACGCATTACCTGCAGACGGGGAACTATCAGGCGTTTGAGACGGAGGAAACGCTGGCCACGGCCATGGACGTGGGCAATCCAAGCAACATGGAACGCCTGCGCCACCACTGGCCGTCGGCCGCCGCACTGCGCGACGTCCTTACCGCCGAGCGGGTGACGGACGCGCAGATCGAGCAGCAGATCCGCCGCGGCCCCACCGACTGGGACACGGTGTGGGATCCGCACACCGCCTGCGCCGTCGCGGCCCGGGAGCGCCTCGATCCCGACGACGCGCACGACTGGATTCTGGCGGCCACCGCCCATCCGGCGAAGTTCCCGGAGGTCGTGGAGCCCCTCATCGATCGCGAGGTGGCCGTCCCTGATCCGCTGGCTGAGGTGATGGCCCGGGCGCACCCCGTCCCGAAAATTGAACCGCGCCTGGATGCGCTCGGCGAGGCCTTGGGGGATCCCGCCCTCACTCCTTGAGTCTCTTCCATCCGACGTGTCTCGCCTGCCCACTGTCCCCCGTCGCCTTCTACACCGCCTCCTCGTGGTTGGGGCCCTCGCTCTCTTTGCCTCTGCCTGCTCGGAGCCCCCCCCATGCGCGTCGCTTCCTCCCATCGCCAAGGCGACCCCGCACTACGTGTACGAATGCGCCCGGTCGGACACAACGGCTTTTCAGGTGGCCCTTCACGACGATGGAGACACACAGGCCGTTCTCCTGCCGGGACGCTTCCCTCCGCAGGTCCGCCCCGTGCGCCGCGTCCGGGCCGCCAGCGGGGCCACGTTCGAGGGGGACAATCTCGTGCTGTGGACGAAGGCAGCGGATGCCCTCCTGGAGGTGGACGAGCAAACGGTACGCAACTGCTCCCGCGTGCTCGGCCCACCGGCGGTGGACTCCACGTTTGCGCCGACCGTCCGGGCCCTGGGACAAGAGCCGGGGTGGATGCTCACCCTCTTCCCTGATCGCCTCTGGTATGTCGGGCACTACGGTCGCCGTCCCATTGCCTTTCCACTTCCGGAATCGTGGGCAGAGGCCC
>JAWOAQ010000029.1:0-3057 GCA_046498495.1 Salinibacter sp.
ATCGAACAACTCGCCGTGCACACAAGCGCTATTCGCTCTGCGCCACAATTCCTTTTTCGTTGTTCCTTGTACGTCCGCACGGCTCGAAAGAGGGCGCTGGCCAGATACGTTTGCCCCTGATCGCTTTTGAGGTAGCGGGCCTCCTGTGGGTTGCTCAGAAACCCGAGCTCCACGAGGACCGCCGGCATAGAGGCACTCCAGAGCACGTAGAACCCGGCCTGGTGGACGCCTCGGTTTTTCCGGTGTACTCGTTCCTCGAACTGGTTCTGGACGAAGGAGGCCAGCTGTTCGCTCTGCCGCATATACGCACTCTGTGTGAGGGTCTGACGCACGAGGGCATCCTCGTCGTACTGTTCGTACCGTTCGGTATTCTCCTCGTAGCGGATGACGCTGTTCTCCCGCTCCATCACCTCACGCGCGGCCTCGCTCTTCGAGGGCCCAAGGAAATATGTCTCCGTCCCCCGAGCCGAGGCGGCGCGAGCGGCGTTTACGTGAAGGGAAAGAAAGAGCTTGGCCTCGGCCTGATTCGCCTTCTGTCCCCGTTCTTTGAGCGGGATGAAGCGATCGTCCGTGCGCGTGTATTCTACATCCACGTCCAGCCGATCCTCAATGTACTCTCCCAGCTTTAGCGCCAAATCGAGGACAATGTCTTTTTCCTGAACCCCATGCCCCATGGCGCCCGGGTCTTTGCCTCCATGTCCTGCATCAATGACAACAGTGTCGAACTGCCATCGCTCGCGGGCTTCTTCCGAAACGCCGGACGGAATGGGGGGACTTGGGGCGCCCTCCGATGCAGATGCGTCCGACGGGGCGGCGGACGACCCCGCGTCAGCGACCGGGGGCTCCTCATCGACCGGGGGCTCACCGTCGTACGACAGGTTCAGCAGCAGATCCGAAGAGGCCCCGTCGCGGTACGCCTCCACGTTCAGGGCGCGATCCGACGACAGGTGCAAGCGCAGCACAAGGTGTCCCTCGTTTCGGACCACCGCGAACCGGGTGACCGGCCCCGACGGCTCCGGCGGCTCAAAGTCGGCGTGGCGTCGGGTATTGTACAGGGTCCACTCCAATGTCGTCTCGCCGGTGCGCCGTGGCATGCCGTAGGCCTGCACTGGCGAGGTGCTCTGCACTCGGACCACGTAGCCCTCCCCGTCGGAACGGGACGTGACCGAGAGGTCGGTCAGGAGGGCTTCAGCCTGCACCGGTCCACTGCTCCCGAGGAGCAGGACCAGCACGGCCCCCACCACGACGCGGGCCGCGCGTGCCAGCGCCTTGTCTTTTCCCCACCCCTGTACACGAGCGACACAACGTACCATTGCCCAAAGAGACCCACCGAGAAGAGGCGACATGCGGGGCCGGTGCGGAGCCGCCGTGCAGGACCCCTCTCCGCGGACGGCACTTTCTTCCGACCCGTTGCCCCCACATGATGAGGATCGGCACACTTAAAGTAAAGGATGAGGTGTCATTTTTTTCCGTGTGGGGCCTACGGGTCCGGGCTATCGCCGACGAGTTGCTGGAGGCGATGTTCGATCATGGCGTTTCGCATCTCCTCGCGTTTCTGCAGACGCCGCTGAAGCTCCTGGATTTTGCGCTGAAGCCGATCAATTTCTCGGCGATGGTTTTCTTGCTTAATTTCGAAGAGCTCGTTGAGCATCGAACCGAGAGAATCGGTCTTGGCCTCGCGGGCATCTCCCTCCGGAAGCGTGCGCACGACACGAGCCAGTTCCTGGGCCTCCTGCTCCATTCGACGCTCGCGCTGGAGGCGCTCGTAGAGCTCTCGGCTCGATTCCTGCACGTCGCGAAGATATTCCTGATGCGCCGATGCCTCCTCGGCGGCACTCCCGTCCCCATCACCGGGCTCCGGGACCTCGGGCTGGGCTTCTCCCTCCACCGCGGCCGTGGTCTGACCCGCCTCTTCGCTCGTGATGGGAACGAGGCCGCTGTCGGCAATCGCCACGAGGTGGCCGTTTAACTCCACGACGGGGCGCTGTATGCCCTGAAACTGATAACTCGCGCTCAGACCGTCGATTTCCAGGTCGGCGGGTAGCTGCTCGTTATCGAGGGCCTCGCCGTCTACGTACACGGTGCCGTCGCGAATGTCGAGGGTGCGCGTTTGCTGGGCCGAGGCAGCGGCGCCAAATCCCGTCCACAGTACGGCCACCAGGAGGACGGCGCGGCCAAGGCGAGAACGCAGCGAATCGTGGAGCACGACAGGGACAAGCATTTCCAAAAGGATTGGGAGGTCACCAGGAACGCGGCGGATCGAACGGGACACCATCAGGGACGGGACTGCACGGGCTGCAGACGCCCGTCCCACGTTTCGATCTGACTCTGGGTTTGAAGGCGCTCAATGCGGCTGTGGAGGCGAACGAGCTCGTCGCGATCGTCCCAGGCGGGGATGGCCTGCTCGTCGCCACTCGCGCCCTCGGCGGCTGGTTGGGTCGTTGCATTCACCACGGAGCCCGGGGCCGGGCCGTCGCCGCCAACCGTCCCAGAGACGGCCCACCACCCGATGCCGGCCATCAGCAGGACGGCAATGGCCGCACTGACGCCCCGCAATCGACGCATCCGACGGGCCTCTCCGGCGCGCGGTGGGCGGTCGGCGGCCGGCGATCGATCGGTCGGTGCTGCCGGTTCACTTGCGCTTTGGGCGGCCGCTTCGGCGCGTGCCACCACGCGGTCGATCACCTCCGGGTCGGGCGAGCGCGCGGGACGGCGGTCAAGGGCTTCTTTGGTCTCCCGGAGCGCTTCGTATTCGCGGGACAGCGACGCATCCTCGCCCCGCCAGCGCTCAGGAGCCGCAGCGGCATCGTCTTCGTCGTAGAGATACTGAATGAGGCGTAGCCGATCATTCATGGGGAAAGGGGGGAATCGTCTGCACAAGAGTGCGGGGCCGAGTACTACGCGTTTGTCGTTCCTGCAAGAGGGGTTTTGTCGGACTTCTTCATCATTTTCCGCAAGAGACAAGCATGCTAGCAAACAAAAAGAGTCAGCAACCAAGCACACGAAGGCATGAGCCGGTACGCAGATGAAAGACAACGCATGCTAGCAAAAACAAAG
>JAWOAQ010000052.1:0-10376 GCA_046498495.1 Salinibacter sp.
GAAGAATGCTTTTCGGAAACGGGCCGTTGTGGGTCCCTCGAGCGCCTCATTGGCACTCGCGTGGCCGTGGCCAGCGCCGAGGTGCGGCTTCCCTTCCTGGGCACCGAGCAGTTGGGCCTCATTAACTTTCCGTACCTGCCCACCGAGCTGTCGCTGTTCGTGGACGCAGGCGTGGCCTGGACCGCCGAGGAGGCACCGGTCGTCAAATGGTCGCGCGACGCCGACGAGCGGGTGCCGGTCGTGAGTACGGGCATTAGCGCTCGGATGAACGTGCTCGGCTCCATTATCCTGGAAGTGTTCTACGCCCAGCCGTATCAACGCCCGGAAAAGGGCGGCTTCATTGGCGTCAACCTTCTGCCGGGATGGTAGAGGGGGCCGGCGGTCCGCATCGTCTTCTTTTAGGTATTTCCCTGCTTCACATGGATACCCCGACCACCCAAACGCCGCCCCACCCGGACGGGCCCGCGGCCCCCACCACGGGGCGGCCCACCGACCTGGAGGCCACCCTCGGGTTGGGAGCGGAGCGGCGGAGACCGTGGGGCCGCTGGATTGGGCTCGCGCTCCTGCTGGGGGCAGTCGCCGTGGCGGTGTGGTGGTGGAGCCAGCCCGCCGCGCCGGTGTCGTACCAGATGCAGGACGCGCGACAGGGCACGCTCACGCTGTCGGTGACGGCGACCGGGGCGCTGGCGGCGGTGACAACGGTCGAGGTGGGAAGTGAAATTTCCGGCCTGGTGGAGACCGTGACGGTAGAGGCCAATGAGTCCGTGGAGCGGGGGCAGGTGCTCGCGACCCTCGACACGGAGCGGCTCCGCGCAGAGGTGACACAGGCAGAGGCCAACCGGACGGCGGCCCGCGCGGCCCTGGCCCAGGCGGTGGCCACGCGCGACGAGCAGCGCCTGCAGACGGCTCGCACCGAACGGCTGGCGGCCCAGGAGTTCGTGGCGCCGCAGGAACGGGAGGCCGCCCGTGCCGCTCTGGATCGAGCCGAGGCGGCGGTGACCAGTAGCGAGTCGCAGATTGCCGTGGCGGAAGCCGCGCTCGATGTGACCCGCACCACACTTCGCAAAGCCTCCATCCGCGCACCCATCGACGGCCTCGTTCTCTCGCGCAACGTGGATCCCGGCCAGGCCGTGGCGGCCTCCTTCCAGACGCCCGTCCTGTTTACACTTGCCGAAGACCTTCGGCGCATGGAGTTGCGAGTAGACGTGGACGAGGCGGACGTGGGACCGGTCGCGGCGAACCAGTCGGCCACCTTTACGGTCGACGCCTACCCCGGCCGCACCTTTCCGGCGTCCGTTATCAAGGTGCACTATGCCCCAAAGACGGGTTCCGGCGTGGTGACGTACGAGGCGGTGCTGACGGTGGACAACAGTGACGGCGTGCTCCGCCCCGGCATGACAGCGACCGCCGAGATTACGACCGAGACGGTGGCCGACACACGCCTCGTTCCCAACAGCGCCCTTCGCTTTACTCCGCCTGGGGCCGACCCGCCTGAGCGGGCGGAGGGGCAGGAGTTCGTGTGGGTCCTTCAGGAGGACACGCCGGTGGCGATCCCCGTCACGCCGGGCCGCACGGACGGAGTGTGGACGGTGGTGCAGGACGGAGATGTGGAGCCCGGACAAGCGCTTCTGACCAACATCGACACACCGGACGCATGAACACACAGCCCGTTGATCCAACCGCACACCAGCGCGACGACGGAGAAGAGACGGCTGGCCCGGCCCTCGTCGCATTCCACGGCATCACCAAGATCTATGGGGAGGGCATGGCCGAGGTGCGCGCGCTCGATGGCATCGAGCTCACCATTGAGGCGGGCGAGTTTGTGGCCATCATGGGCCCCAGTGGGTCTGGCAAGTCGACCTGCCTCAACATGATTGGGTGCCTCGATACACCCACGGCAGGCTCGTACCGCTTTGCGGGGGTGGAAGTGGGGACGCTTAGCCGGAATCAGCGGGCCCTGCTGCGACGGCAGTACCTCGGCTTTATCTTTCAGGGGTACAATCTGCTGAAGCGCACCTCGGCCCTCGAAAACGTAGAGATGCCCCTCGTCTACCGGCGCGTGCCAGGCCGCGAGCGACGGCGGCAGGCACAAGAGGCACTGGCGGCGGTGGGGCTCCAGGGGCGCGAGCACCACACCCCCGCCGAGCTATCGGGCGGGCAGCAGCAACGCGTGGCCGTGGCCCGTGCCATCGTCACCGCGCCGGCGCTCCTCCTGGCCGACGAGCCGACCGGCAACCTCGACTCTACCACCAGTCGGGAGATCATGAGCCTGCTGACGGAGCTCAACGTGGAGCGCGGCATTACCATTGCCATGGTGACGCACGAGGAGGAAATGGCCACGTACGCCCGCCGCATCATCCGCTTTCTCGACGGAAGCATCGTGGCGGATCAGGAGCGACCGGCCGACCGGGTGCCCGGCGGTGGGGGAGGGCTGACGGTATGATTTGGAGCACCCTCCGGCTGGCGCTGCGCGAACTGGGACGCAACGTGATGCGCTCGTCGCTCACCATTCTGGGCATCGTCATCGGCGTGGGGGCCGTCATTAGCATGGTAACGCTGGGGGGCGGGGCGACCTCGCAGATCACGGGCGAGATTTCGAGCCTGGGGAGCAACCTCATCATCGTGCGCCCCGGCACCCAGCCGCAGCACGGCGGCATTCAGGTACCGGCCGCGCCGTTCGACCGGGCGGATGTGGACGCGATCGAACGCGAGATTGGCAACACGGAGGCCGTGGCGCCGATGGCCTCGGCCCCCACCGTCGCTGTCTTTGGCAACACAAACTGGTCGACCACGGTGAATGGCACCACGAACGACTACCTCGCCGCGCGCGACTGGCCGCTGGCGAGCGGGCGCACGTTTACGGACGGGGAGGAGCGGTCCGGATCTATGGTGTGCCTGCTCGGGGCCACGATACAGTCAGAACTGTTTGGGTCGCAGGACCCGCTCGGGGCCTCGATCCGACTGGGCACGACCGCCTGCCGCGTCGTCGGTGTGCTGGAGGCCCGCGGCGAGTCGACCTTCGGTATGGACCAGGATGACTTCATCCTGGCGCCCCTCCGCGCCGTCCAGCGCCGCCTGGTGGGGGACGACGACGTGGACCTCCTGTTCGTCTCTGCGCAGAGCGAGGCCACCACGGCGCAGGTGCAGGGCGACCTGGAACGGCTCCTGCGGCAGCGCCGCCGCATCGGCCCGGAGCAGGAGGACGACTTTACGGTGCAGGACATGGCCGAAATTGCGACCATCGTCGAAAGTACGACCGGCATCCTCACCACCTTCCTCGGTGCCATTGCGGCCATCAGCCTGCTGGTGGGCGGCATCGGCATCATGAACATCATGCTGGTGTCGGTCACCGAACGGACGCGCGAGATCGGCATCCGCCTGGCCATCGGGGCGCAGGGACATGAGGTCCTGCTGCAGTTCCTCGTCGAGTCGACGCTGCTGTCGCTGTTTGGCGGGCTCGTGGGCATTGCACTGGGGTTGGGGGTTGCCGCCGGGGCGGCGCCCTGGCTGGGCGTGCCGTTCGTGCTCGACCCCACGATTATCGTGATTGCGTTTCTGTTTTCGGGGGCCGTCGGCATCCTGTTTGGCTACGTGCCGGCCCGCCGTGCCGCCCGCCTCGATCCCATCGACGCGCTGCGGTACGAGTGAGAACGCATCGGTCCGTGAAGTCAGCGGACAGCCCGAACGCCCCGGCGCCCGCAGCGTACATCTACGCGCTGCCGCCGTTCTTGCTGACCCGTCGCCCGACTGCCGCATGCGTCGCATCTCGCTGACCCCCGACGACACGACCACCGTCGATCCTGATCCCGAGGCCAAACAGCGCATCCTGGATGGGCTGAACGAGAAACAGCGCGAGGCGGTGACGACCACCGAGGGGCCCGTCATGATCATCGCCGGGCCGGGCTCGGGCAAGACGCGTGCGCTCACCCACCGCATCGCCTACCTGCTGGCCGCCGGCATGGCGCAGCCGCGCGACATCCTGGCGCTCACCTTCACCAACAAGGCGGCCAACGAGATGCAGGAGCGCGTCGAACGGCTCGTGGGCGACAACGCCCGGGGCATGTGGGTGGGCACCTTCCACTCCTCGTTTGCCCGCCTGCTGCGCATGGAGGGCGACAAGATCGGGTACACGAAGGATTTTTCGATCTACGACACGACCGACTCGAAGCGGCTCATCAAGCAGCAGATGCAGGGCCGTGGCCTCGACACCGACCTCGTGAAGCCGCGCTCGGCGCAGCGCATGATCTCCAGCGCCAAAAATCAGATGATCGGGCCGGAGGAGTACGCGAGCCTCGCCCGCGGCGACCAGCAGGAGGAGGTGGCCAAGGTGTACCCGGCCTACGAGCAGGCCCTCCGGCAGGCCAATGCCCTCGACTTCGACGACCTGCTCCTGAAGCCCATTGAACTGTTCGAAGAGCACGAAGACGTGCTTGAAAAGTACCAGCGGCGCTGGCAGTACGTCCACATCGACGAGTACCAGGACACGAACCGGGCCCAGTACGTGCTGGCCCGCAAGCTGGCCGACCGCCACGAAAACCTCTGCGTGGTGGGCGACGACGCGCAGAGCATCTACGCCTTCCGCGGGGCCGATATCACCAACATCCTCAACTTTGAGAACGACTATCCGGACGCCACCACGATCCGGCTGGAGCGCAACTACCGCTCCACCGAGAACATCATCCGCCTGGCCGACTCGATCATCGAAGAGAACGACGACCAGATCGAGAAGGAGCTGTGGACGGACAACGCGGAGGGCGAGTACGTGGGTCTCCTAGAGGCGCTCAGCGAAAAAGACGAGGCACAGAAGATTGAGCGTCGCATCCGCGATCTCAATCTGCGGGAGGGCATGGAATACGGCGACTTTGCGGTGCTCTACCGCACCAACGCGCAGAGCCGCGCCATTGAGGAGGCGCTCCGGAAAGAGAACGTGCCGTACCGCGTGATCGGCGGCACCTCCTTCTACGAGCGGAAGGAGATCAAGGACGTGCTGGCGTATCTGACGCTCCTGGTGAACCCGAACGACACGGCCAGCTTGCAGCGCGTCATCAACTACCCCACGCGCGGCATCGGGGACAAGACGCAGGCGCGGCTCCTCCGCTACGCCCAGGAGCACGACCTGTCCCTGTGGCAGGCAGTGGAGCGGGTTGAGGCGATCGAGACGCTGGGCACCCGCGCCGAGCGGGCGGTCGGCAAATTTCGGGACCTTATGGCCCGCTACCTTTCAAAAGTGGGAAGCGAACCCGCCGACGAACTGGCCCGCGATCTGATTCAGGACGCCGGTGTGCTGAGCGACCTGCGCGAGGAACACACCCGCGAAAACCTGCGCCGCTGGGAGAATGTGCAGGAGCTGATCAGCGCGCTGGCCGAGTACGTGGAGTCGACCGAGGATGCCACCCTCAGCACGTTCCTTCAACAGGTGGCGCTTATGACCGACGAGGACGAAACGGCGGACGCGGGCGACGACAAGGTCACGCTCATGACGCTCCACGCGGCGAAGGGCACCGAATTCCCGGTCGTCTTCGTTGCGGGGCTGGAGGAGGGCCTCTTCCCACTGGAGCAGGCCACGCAGGAGAAGGCCGAGCTGGAGGAGGAGCGCCGTCTTTTCTATGTCGGGGTCACGCGGGCCGAGGAGCGGCTCTACCTGAGCTGGGCGCGCAGCCGCTACCGCTACGGCGAGCAGACCTCCAACACGCGCAGCCGCTTTCTGGAGGAGGTGGACAGCGATGTCGTGCGGACCGAAGCGGGCGGTGAGTTGGAACAGCAAACCGATCGGTTCAGCGCGGGGGGCGACGCCACGCAGAGCTACGATGAGATGGATCCGCACTACTACCGGCAGGACCTGAGCGGCAGTCCCGACAAGGGGGCGTCATCCGACGGCCTGCGCCGCATCGAGTCCACCAACAGCGGCAACGGGCGCCGCGTGGTCTACGACGAGGGCCACGGCGAGATCGTGCCCGGGGCCCGCGTAGAGCACTCCAAGTTTGGGGAGGGGAAGGTGCAGAGCGTGGAGGGAGAGGGCGAAAAAGCCACCGCGGTCGTCTACTTCGGTGCCGATGTGGGCAACAAGAAGCTCAAGCTCAAATATGCGAACCTCCGTGTCATTGGGTAACGCGGCGGGCAGATTCGACGGGCACACGCATCCCGATGCAAAGCGCCGCCGGAGTCCCTCAAGGGGTGCTTCAGCTACTATTGACGTTAAAGGAAGGAAGCTTCGCACAGGAGGCTAGTGCCGTGTCAACCGTGATTCTTGCACAGAAAAATCGCACCCTGTCATCCCGGGCGGAGCGAGCGTGCGAGCGGAGATCCGGGATCTATACAGCGGTAGAAGAGAGCACTCCGGGTTCCGCTCCGCCCCCCACAGGGCCATTCCTCCTCAGTCGAGCCCCATTGAGTCGGCTGGATCGATCCCGGCTCGGCGCCCCGAACGCCCTCGGGGCTTGGCCGGGATAACAAACACAACATTGAGGTTTGACACAACAGTAGGCACCACGCCCCCAAATGCGAAACGGACGGCCGCCTGTCGACGACCGCCCGCTCGCTTAGAGGGTGGGACCTGCAGGGGCGTTAGAAGTTGTAGCGGACGCCAAACTTCATCTGCCACTGCGAGCTGTAGGAGGACCCGGTCCGGATCTCGTTAAACATGTCCTCTTGATCCATCACCTGGACCTCATCGCCAATGCCATCTCCGTCGGTGTCCTCCACCGAGTCGATGACCTCCTGCGCCGTGTACACCGGCGTGTAGTCGCCGTTGTCCGGGTCCTCGAACTCGCGGAAGGAGGTGAGATTCACCTGCCCGGCCCCGGCGTAGCGCTCGCCCCAGTCCGTGCCGAACACATCTCCGAGCATGCTGGAGAAGTTGAACACGTTCGCCGTCACTTCCAGGCTCTGCTGGCGGCCGAGGAGGTTCTGGAAGACCTCCAGGCGCAAGTTGAGGTCAAAGACCCCTTCCCACGGCGTCCGGTCGCCGTTGCGCTCGGCGTACTTCCCGCGGCGGTCGCTGAGGTAATCGTTGTTGCTGATGAACCGATCCAGGGCCTGCGCCTGCAGTTCCGATGTGATAACGGGCCCGTCATCCGGATCGACCTCGCCGAAGGTCAGATTCTCCGCCTGGCCCGGCACGTAGACGAGAGAGTTTGCCTCCCCACGCTCCTGCACCATGTTTTCGCTGTTGTCGATGACGTAGGAGAAGGGCCGACCCGACTGTCCGTCGTAGATCAGCGTCGTCGTGAGGGCAAACTGGTCGCCAATTTGCTGGCGGTAGGAGAATCGTCCGAGCACACGGTGACCCGTCGAGAAGTCCGATCGGGCCAGACCGATGTTATTGGCCCCGTTGACGTGCTCCATGCCGTCCCAGAGGGAGTTGACCTGGGAGGAGAGCCCGTCGTTCACCGAGTAGGAGTCGCCGTACGTGTAGGACACATCGGTTCGCAGCCCGCTGTTTTCCGTCACGACGCCCTCAAACGTCTTCCGGAGGCGGGTCGTGATGTTGTAGGAGTAGCCGCGGTCCGTATTGCCCACGCGGTGAATGTTCGCGTAGCGCGCATCGATGCGCTGGTCCTCCTCAATGGCGTAAGGGCTGGCGCTGTCATCGAACTCCGACGGGGCCCAGATCGGCCGATTGTCCGGACCGTCCAGCGTCTCATTCGGCGGCCGCAGGTTGACGTTCGTGACCAGGACGTTCTGGAGGGTATTCGAGTACTGCGCCTCGACCGTCCCAATCACGCCGCCTGGCAGCTCCTGATCCAGGCCAAACGAGGACCGCCAGAAGCGCGGGTTGTAGTAGTCCTCTTCGAACATCTCCAGCCGACCACTCGGGATAAGCTCCGACGGGTCGCGGTCCTGAAAGTCGGCAACCGTGAGGCCATTCTGGGGATTCGGCCGAAACTCGGCCGGCCCGAACGTGAAGTCCACGGTTCCGGTGTTCGTCCCGTTGTTCAGGTACATGCCGCCGGGCCACACAAAGGGCTGCCGGCTCGTAAAGACGCCGGTGCCCCCACGGACCTGCGTGGTTTCGTCGCCGAAGGCGTCCCAGTTAAAGCCAAAGCGCGGGGCCCAGTGGAGCTTTGAATCCGGCGTCTCGCCCGGTCGGGCGCCGTTCAACGAGTAGACGTTTCCGATCGCGGGGATCGTGGTATCCCGCGGATCCAGCTCCGGATCGTTCGGCACAGACGGATTGTCCGGATTCGCAAACGCCGGGTCATCGAGATACACCGGCACGTCGACGCGAACCCCTCCGGTGAGCGTCAAGCGGTCACTCACCGACCACTCGTCCTGCACGTAGAGGCTCGTGTTGAGCGCCCGGAAGGCGCCCTGCGCGCCCGTAGCGTCCCCAATCTGTTCCTGGAAGCCCGGCTCGTCGAGGTTATTGTCCACGAGCGAGAAGCCGCGAGCGAAGACCGAGTTGGCCACCTGTGCATCGACTCCCTGGCAGGCACTGCCAGGATTGTCGATCGATGCACAGACCGTCTCCTGAAATTCGTCGACCGCCGTGCCGTTGCCATCGTTGTCGACGAAGATGTACCAGCCGTAGTTGAAGGGGACGAACTTGTTGGTGAGGTCGTAGAGCTCGTTGTGCGTCCCGACCGTGATGGTGTGATCGCCCAGGAACATGTCGAAGTCGTTCGTGAGGGTCATCACCTCCTGCTCCAGCAGATTGACCGTCGAGAACGGCTCGCCTCCAAGCTGGATGCTCGCGGATCCGTCGTCAATGTCGACGGTCGGGAACGGCTGATTCAGGTTCGTGTCCCGATCGTCCTCCACGGTCTTGTAGCTGACGATCAGCTTGTTGGCAAGGTCGTTGCCGAATGTGCTGTTCAGCTCCACCGCGGCGTTTTGAGTGGTGTTCGGAAACACCTCATTCCGACTGGAGAACGAGATGGACTGCGGATTGCCTCCAAACGCGTCAATATTCGTCGACTCCGAGTAGTTGTACCGCGCGCTCAGTCGGTGATTGCTGTTAATGTTCCAGTCAAGCTTCCCAAAGAACTTGTCGCTGTCGAGGGTGGTGGCGTTGCCCTGGAAGCTGCCCGGGTCGTACCGGTCCCCAACGGTCGCATCGAGAAACCCTAGGAAGTCCTCCATGTCCGACTCCGACTGGATGGCCTGCCCTTGGAACTCTTCAAATCCGCCCTCGAACGGCTGCGGAGAGGACTCCCGGTTGATGTCGAAGTTGACGAAGAAGAAGAGCTTGTCCTCGACGATCGGGCCGCCGAATCGTCCGACGTAGCGCTCGTTGGTGAAGTCCGGAAAGGGCGCGTCCGGAAGGTCCTCCGCGAAGTTCTGGTCGCGGTATTCAAAGGCAAAGGAGCCGTCGAACTGGTTCGTCCCGCTCCGCGTGACCGCGTTGACGGCGCCGCCGCCGAAGTAGCTTTGCGTCACGTCGTAGGGGGACACCTCGATGTTGAACTGCTCAATCGCGTCGGTGCTGATCGGCGTGGCGCCGGTCTGCCCGCCGTCGGTGCCCTGCGCCGAGAGGCCAAACACGTCGTTCGAGACGGCCCCGTCGATGAAGACCGAGTTGTACCGGTTGTTCTGGCCCGCAATCGAGATGGAGGAGCCGTCGTCATCGTCGTTGCCCACGATGGCCTGCGGCGTAAACCGGGCAAAGTCGGCAATCGACCGATCGATGGTCGGCGCGTTCTGGATGTCCTCCTCGGAGATGTTGGTGGAGAGCCCTTTTCGCTCTTCGTCGAAGATCGCCCCCGCTTCCTGAGCGGTCACTTCAACTTCGTCGAGCTCCTGCGTCTGCTGCTGAAGCTCAAAATTGAGGGTCTGGGTTTCTCCAAGATCGAGCCGGACGTCGGTTTCCCGCTGTGTCTGGTATCCGACGAACGAGGCTTCGATCGTGTACGGCCCGCCGACGCGAACGTTGGCGAGCGTAAATTGTCCGTCTTGGCCGGTCGTTGTGCCGTAGCGGGAGCCGCTCGGCTCATGTACGGCCTGAACGTTCACGCCCGGGAGGGGCTCGTCGTTTTCATCTACGATCTCTCCGCGAATAGTGGCTGACGTCACCCCCTGACCGTGGGCCAAGGTGGGGAAAAAAACCAGTGCCGCAAGAAGCAGGATCGGTATTGTAGCCCAACGTTTCATAACGATGGTGAATCTGTGGTACGAGTGGTGAGGGAGAACAAAGCGCCGCAGGCACGACGATGACGGCTCCAGACACAACGCAACGCTGCACTTCGTCTTGCCGTGTGCCACCGCATGGGCATGCGACTTCGGGTGTACCGCGACGCTTCAACCCCTACAGTAGTGGATGCCGTTATCTTTTTCCAGCACAGCAGCCGGCTTCTACCGCTTTCCACTCTGAGATAATACTTCGGTAACCCTTTGCTTTTCGACTGAAAGTCAATTTGTCTTCTCGGGCCCGTTTCCTC
>JAWOAQ010000076.1:0-20951 GCA_046498495.1 Salinibacter sp.
CAGGAAACCGAGCTCTCCACGATCGACACGGCGCTCTTCCTCATGGGCGCCCTCACGGCCCAGCAGTACTTTGACGGCGACGGGGAGGCGGAATCCCAGATCCGGGCCCTGGCCGACTCGCTCTACGAACGGGTGGAGTGGGACCGCATGCAGCTCCCCGATGGCACCCTCAGCATGGGCTGGACGCCCACGGACGGCCGCTTCGAGTACGGCTACGAGGGCTATGACGAGGCGATGCTGCTCTACGTGCTGGGGCTCGGCTCGCCCACCCACCCGGTGGACGAGGAGGTCTGGCCCGCCTTCACGAGCACGTACGACTGGGAATCGTTCTACGGCTACGAGCACGTCAACTTCGCCCCGCTCTTTGGGCACCAGTACTCGCACATCTGGATCGACTTCCGCGACATCCAGGACGCCTACATGCGCGAGAAGGGCATCGACTACTTCGAAAACTCGCGCCGCGCCACCCTCGCCCAGCGGGCCTACGCCATCGACAATCCCGAGGGCTTTGCCGACTACGGCTCGGACATCTGGGGCCTCACCGCCTCCGACGGCCCGGGCAACACCACCGTCACGGTGGATGGGGAGGAGCGGGCGTTCCGCGCCTACTGGGCCCGCGGGGCGGCGGAGGGCGACATCCGCGACGACGGCACGATCGCCCCCACGGCCGTCGGCGGCTCCGTGCCCTTTGCCCCCGATACCACGATTGCCGCGCTCAAAGAGATGCGATCCCGCTACGGCGACCGCCTGTTTGGAAAGTACGGTTTCTACGATGCCTTCAACCCGACGTACACCCTCGACGAGGCGCCCCCCGACGGCGGCCAAGCGACATCCCAGGGCTGGTTCGAGACGGAGTACCTGGGCATCGACCAGGGGCCCATCCTCACCATGATCGAAAACCACCGCACGGGCCTCATCTGGTCGCTGATGCGGCAGAACCCGCACGTGGCCCGCGGCCTCTGCCGCGCCGGCTTCACCGGCGGGTGGATTGAGGGCCGGTGCGACTGATGGGGGCCGTCCCTGCTCCCGCTCCGGCGCGACATGCCGCGCTGGAGGACGTTTCGTCTCCTTCTCCTCGCCTGCCTGTCACTGCTCGCCTGCCTGCCCCCATGCCCTCCTCCGGCTCCTCCTTCGCCCCGAGCCGCCGCCAGTTCCTCCGCCAGCTGGCCGGGACCGGCGCCGCCCTCAGCCTTCCGTTCACGTTGGGCAGCACCCCGTCCCCGGCCGACCCGGTCCGCATTGAGGGGCGCGTGCAGGCCCGCGGGGAAGGGGTCGGTGGCGTCCCGGTCACCGATGGGCGCCACATCGTAGACACCGCCGCGGACGGGACGTTCACCCTTCGCTCCAGCACGCGGCAGCCGTTCGTGTACCTCTCGGTCCCGTCCGGGTACCGCCTGCCGACGCGCCCGACGGGGACGGCCCGCTTCTACCGGCCCATCGACCCGGCGGACGACGGCACGATGCAGGTGCAGTTTGACTTAGAGCCCCTCCCGCAGTCCGACGAGCAGCACGCCTTTGTCTTCCTGGCCGACCCGCAGACCCAGAGCGAGGCGGACATGGAGCAGTTTCGGTCCGGGGTCGTGCCGGCCGTTCGAGACACGATCGAGGACCTGGGGGAGCAGCCCGTCTTCGGCGTCACGGGGGGCGACATTACGTTCGACAGCCCCGAGCTCTACCCGCAGTACGAGTCCGCCGTGCAGACGATGGGCGTTCCGTTCCTGCAGGTGCTGGGCAACCACGACATGGACTACGGCGCGCCCACCGACGACCGCTCGGCGGCCACCTACCGCGAGCAGTTTGGCCCCACCTACTACTCGTTCGACCGCGGGGCCGTGCACTACGTGGTGCTCGACGACGTCTTCTGGAACCAGAATGAGTACTTCGGCTACGTCGACGACGCCCAGTTGGCCTGGCTGGCGGCCGACCTGGAGCGGGTGGACACGGGCCGGCCCGTCGTCGTCTTCCAGCACATCCCGACCTACTCCACGCTCTCGATCCGATCGGGGGACGACCGGCCCAAACGTACGGAGATGGTCACGAACCGGTCGGCCCTCTACGACCTGCTGGGGGACTACGACGCCCACATTCTGGCGGGCCATACTCATGAGCACGAGCATGTTCTGCGGGAGGGCGTGCACGAGCACATCCACGCGGCGGCCTGCGGGGCGTGGTGGACCGCCGACATCTGCATGGACGGAACGCCTCGCGGCTTTGGGGTTTACGAGGTGGACGGCACCGACCTGCGGTGGCGGTACCAGGCGGCCGGTCACGACGCCGACCACCAGATTCGCGTCTTCGATCGCGGCGCCGCCGAATCCGCCCCCGACGAGTTCGTGGCGAACGTGTGGGACTGGGATCCCGACTGGACCGTCACCTGGTTGGAGGATGGGGTGCGCCGGGGCCGCATGGCGCGCCGCGTGGGGCGCGACCCGCGGGCCGTCGATCTGTTCGAGGGCGACCAGCCCGAGCGCTTCTCCTGGATTGAACCGGCCCGCACCGGCCACCTCTTTTATGCCCCCGTTGCGCCCGATCACGGGCGCCTCCGCGTGGAGGCGACCGACCGCTTTGGCCGCACCTACACCGCCGCCCTGGAGGCGCCCGACGACGACGGCGACGACGCGTCGGGCCGCTAGCACGGTGGCCCTCGCTGCCCCTTCCCATCTCGCCCCTCTTCCGACCGTATGGCTTCTTGCGTTTCCCCATCTGCCCGCCGATGGCTTCTCTGCGCGGGGATTCTGTTTCTAAGCGTCGCGATGTGGGCGCGTGCGCCCCTAACGTCTGAGGCCCAGCCGGCCGAGCCGTCGACTCGGGCCGTGGCCCTTGCCGACCAGATGGACGACCGCACGGCGTTTGTCGACTCGCTCCTCGCGCTCATGACGCTGGAGGAGAAGCTGGGCCAGCTCGCCCAGTACCCCAGCGAGTGGAGCGACACCGGCCCCAGCGTGCCCGCCGGGCGCCAGGAGGACGTGCGGGCGGGGCGCGTCGGCTCTGTCCTGAGCCTCTACGGGGCCGAGGCCACCCGTGAGATGCAGGAACTCGCCGTCGAGGAGTCGCGCCTCGGCATCCCGCTCCTTTTTGCCTACGACGTCATTCACGGCTACCGGACGATCTTCCCCATCCCGCTGGGCGAGGCGAGCAGCTTCAACCCCGCGCTCGCCCGACGCACGGCGCGGGCCGCCACCCGCGAGGCCACGGCCGGCGGCGTGCACTGGACCTTTGCCCCGATGGTGGACCTCAGCCGCGAGCCGCGCTGGGGGCGCGTGATGGAGGGCGCGGGCGAGGACCCGTACCTCAACAGCGTGCTGGCGCGGGCCCGGGTGGAGGGCTTTCAGTCGGAGTCCATTGCGGCCGACACGACCGTAATGGCCACGGCCAAGCACTTTGTGGGCTACGGCGCTCCGCAGGCCGGGCGCGACTACCACACGGTAGACATTTCGGAGCGCACGCTGCACGAGATTTTTCTGCCGCCCTTCCACGCGGCCCTCGACGCCGGCGCCCGGAGCGTCATGCCCGGCTTTAACGAAATCGGCGGCGTGCCCATGCACGCCCACGACGGCCTCATCGACGGCCTCCTGCGCACCGACTGGGGCTGGGACGGGGTCATCGTGAGCGACTACACCGCCGTCTGGGAGCTCAAGCAGCACGGCATTGCAGGCTCGGACCTTTCGGCCGGCGTGCAGGCCCTGGAGGCCGGGGTCGACATCGACATGGTGAGCGGCATCTACGGGGACACGCTGGATGCCGCCGTGCGAAGCGGTCGGCTCCGCGAGACGACGGTCAACGAGGCCGTCCGCCGGGTCCTTCGGGCCAAGTGGGACCTCGGGCTCTTTGAGGATCCCTACCGCTACGGGAGCGAAGCGCGGGAGGAAGACGTCATCCTGTCGGACGACCATCGCGAGCTGGCCCGCACCGCGGCTCACGAGTCGATGGTGCTGCTCAAAAACGACGGCGACGTGCTGCCGCTCGGGGATGACGTGGAGTCGGTGGCCGTGATCGGCCCACTGGCCGACGACGACCGGTCCATCCTGGGCGAGTGGTCCGCCTCCGGCCGGGCCGAGGACGCCGTCTCGCTCCTGGAGGGCCTGCGCCAGCGCGACGTGGACGTGGACTACGTGCCCGGCCTGCCCGACGTCATGAGCACCGACACGTCAAACGTGTCCGACGCCGTGGCCGCCGCCCGGGGCGCCGACGCCGCCGTGCTGGTGCTCGGCGAAGAATACAACATGAGCGGGGAGGCTGCCAGCCGCACCTCCATCGAGCTGCCAGGCGCCCAGCAGGCGCTGGCCGAGGCCGTGGCCGATGCGGGCACGCCCACCGCCGCCGTCCTCCTGAACGGCCGCCCCCTGGCGCTCTCCGGGCTCGACGCCACGGTGCCCGCCATCCTGGAGGCCTGGTACCCCGGCACCGAGGCCGGGCCCGCCGTGGCCGACGTGCTCTTTGGGGACGTCAACCCGAGCGGCAAGCTGCCGATGACCTTTCCCCGCACGACCGGACAGATCCCCATCTTTTACAACGAGAAAAACACGGGGCGCCCGCCCGTTGAGGACGAGGATTACAAGTCGACGTACCTCGATACGCCCTGGACCCCGCTCTACCCGTTCGGGCACGGGCGTAGCTACACGTCGTTTTCGTACGATGGGCCCCGCGTGGCCGACGACTCGGTGACGGTCAACGACACGGTGCGCGTGTCGGTGGACGTGACCAACACGGGCGACCGCCGCGGCACCGAGGTCGCGCAGCTGTACGTACAGGATTCCGTCGCGAGCGTCACGCCCCGCGTCAAGGAGCTCCGGGGCGCGAAGCGCGTCACGCTGGCCCCGGGCGAGACCCGCACGGTACAGTTTGCCCTCACCATGGACGACCTCGCCTTCTTCGGCCCGCGCATGCGGCGCATCGTGGAGCCGGGCCTCTTCCGGGTGCACGTGGGCACGAGCTCGGCCGACGTGCAGACGACCACGGTCCGCCTCACGGGCCCGACGACGGAGGTGCCGCTTGAGTCGCTTCCGCGCTTCTAACTGTGGGGGCGTCGTTCCGGGTGCTCTCGGCCGGACTGGGGAAATGTCGCGAGACAACGTAGGATCGGACGGAGAACGGCACTCCCCTTGAACCTACGTCGTCTCGACCGGAGGGCCGCGGGAGAGCGGCCCGGAGTGGAGAGACCTCCACGGAAGCAGCATTCCCGGACGCTTCCAGCAGGCCCCAAGAGGTCTCTCGACTCCCGTTGGTCGCTCGAGATGACCACGGATCGGATGGGGGAGGCACCGTCCTTCGAACCCGCGTCATGTCGACCGGCGGCCCGACAACCGCAGGGCCAGAGTGGAGACATCTGCACGGACACAGCACACCCAGACGGTTCCAGCAGGCCCGAGGAGGTGTCTCGACTCGGTTCCCTCGCTCGACACGACCACGGATCGATTGGGAAAAGGCATTCCCCTTCGAAGGTACGTCGCTTCGACCGGAGGCTCGACTCTTGGAGGGCCGTAGTGGAGACACGAGCGTAGCGACTGATGGAATAAGCCTCCATGACACTGGCGTTCCCGAACGATTCCAGCAGGCCCAAGGAGATCTCTCGACTCCGCTTCGCGCTCCGAGAGCACTCGTTCCCTTCGGTCACAGCGCTCCGCACGACACGACCACGATCGGATGGGTGAGGCACACGCCTACGAGGTGACGTCGTCTCGACCGAAGGGCCGCCGACGGGCGGCCCGGAGTGGAGAGACCTCCACGGCAACAGCGGTCCCGCCCGCCTCCAGCAGGCCCAAAGAGATCTCTCGACTCCCGTCGGTCGCTCGAGATGACCGGGATTGGATGGGAGGAAGCAGCTCCTTCCGACCCCACGTCGTGTCGCCCGGAGGGTCACGCATCGGACGCGTCCTCTTCAATCGCGTCGCGGTCGGTGACAACGAGGAGGGCCCCGCCGATGAGGAGCCCCAGGCCGAGCAGGCGGGGCCAGGATAGGGCGATGGGCGACTGGCCGAGCCAGCCGAAGTGATCGATCAGGGCCGACCCGATCAGTTGAAACGCCAGGATCAGCACCGCAAAGAGCGTCACGCCGGTCTGGCGGACCGCGTAGTTGCTGGCGGCCACGACCAGGACGCCCAACACGCCGCCGGACCAGTAGATCGGGGCCACCTCCATGCCGGCCGCGATCGTGCCCGTTCCCAGGCCCGCCAGGAGCAAGAGCCCGACCGCCCCGGCCCCAACGACGTGGTTCACAAGCGAGCCACGCAGGCTACCCACGTGCTCGGACAGGGCGGCGTTCACAACGCGGGACCCGACCGCCAGCAGGCCGTTGGCAAAGGCAAGCGCAAAATACATAGGTCGAGGCAGGACGCAGGGTCAACCCCAGTGCACGAGAAGAACGCCGGCGAGGGCAAGAAGGAGTCCAATGATGCGGCGCGGTGAGAGCCGGACGCGGACGAGGCCCCAACGGCCCGACTGGTCCACCACGCTCGAAAAGAAGAGGTCGCCCGCGACGAACAGGCTGACGGCGAGGGCCGTGCCGAGGGCGGGCACGGCCACGTTCGCGACCCAGACCATGGCCACGCTGAGAAGGCCTCCCGTCCATTCCCGCCACGGCCGTTCCCGGAGGCGCCCCCAGAACGAAGACCCCAGTCGCGGAAGCACGATCAGAACCGCAAAGAGGGTGCCGACAAGGTGCACCAGGAACGTGGCCTCCACTTCTCCGACTTGCTCCCCCAGGGTTGCGTTTACACGGACGATCACGCTGAGCAAAAGCCCGGCACTTATCCCGGCCAGGACGGACAGCAGGTACGAGGAGCGATCGATATTCATGTGTGCACGCCGCCCGATAGGGCCACGGGGAAAAAACAACCGATCAGTCTGTCGACAAAGCCGCTGGGGGCCTTCTTGTTCTCCGTTTGTGCCGAAGCGGGAGCGACCCGGGCCGGGCGGGTCACGCCGGGGCCCCCGAAGAGACGGTCACACGCCCAATGTCTCTGATTTCGAGACGTACGAGGGGCCCATGGAGGTCGTCTTCCTGGACTTGACCTGGTGCCTCATGTCATCCCCCGCAGCAGGGCATCCCCCGCAGCAGGGCACGTCGCGCAGCGGGGCGTGGATATGGGATTTCGGTTCGTTTCCCGGCGCGCCCATCGTAATTGGGGGAGGACATGTTTGCAGACGTGGATGCGCGTGTCGTGGGCAGGGGGCCCTGGCAGGCGGCGTCGTGGGCGCGGGCCGCGTGGGGACGCAGCACGTGCCGCCGCGGACCATGGGGACGGGCAATCAGCCCCAGTGGCGACCGACCGCTCGTTCCAACGCTCCGGCTGGGTGCCAGGCGATCATTGGATGGGCGGCGGGGACGCCCGGAAATTGGGGGAGCTTGCTCGCACGAGCGCGTCGGGGGAAGGCAAGGTCGATGGTGACGGCGAGATCCGATCGCAGGCCAGGTGGTTTCCCTCACCTCCCGATGCACGTCGGGCTTCGGCTCCAGTAGAATCCGCTAGAGCAGAATCCACGCCGCGAAGAGCGCAAGAATGACGATACAGAGGAGGCCCACCACGAGGTAGTCATCGAAGTTGGACGCGTCATGCTTGCGGACGCGGCGAACGGTGCCCTGGGAACGCTTCGTTTCTGGGGAGGTCTTCATTTCGTCAGTAAAATCGTAAGTGTATGGAATGCCTCTGCGGAGGACGGGGCCTGTCGGCTGCCATCGCCTGTCGGTTGCCATCGCGTTCGTGAGGCGGCGGGCGCGTATGCGCAACCGCCACCTGACGCCGGAATCGAGACATCGGTTCCATCAAGATGAGACGGATGGATCAATCTCACCGATTGTCCACAATCTGGACCCCGCCCCACTTTTTTGTTCAAGACCCTGTGCGAGGGATGTCGACCTTTCCTGCAATGGCAAAGAGGACGCTCTTCAGACGCGCGGCATTGTCAAAAATGGTTTGCCACGAGGAAAAATGATTTGTCGCGAGGAAACGCCATTTGCCAATCGGTCGTTCGGTCCTGGCGCACCGGTCTCAAACGAAGCCCCCAATATCGTCGACGGGTGTGCCGGAGCGTTCCGGTCTCCAAAGAGCCCCGGTCTCCAAAGAGCCCCGGTCTCCAAAGAGCCCCGGTCTCCAGCAGGCGCGCCCGTCGGACCCTCTCGTCAACGAGCTTCATTGTCTGGGCGGCGCATGTGCGCCCGCGCTCCGCGCAGAAGGCCCGGGCGGGGCTCGGTTCGATCGACCCTTTCCACGCGTTCAGGTCCCGCTTCTATGGCTCGCAAACGCCTCCCCCTGTCCCCCGACGAAAAACAACGCCTCGACGCCCTGCTTGATGACAGGATCGACACGACGGTTCACCCCTACGGGACGGAGGCGCGCTCGGCCGTCCGCTACGACAAGCGGGAAGAAATGTACGGCGGCACCGGCACCACGTACCTGCTCCAGATGTTTGACGAGGGGGAGCTTGTGAACAACCGGATTGGCGCCTACATGGTGTGTCCCACCAGCGAGGATAGCGTGGGCTTTCACAGCCATGGCGACCGGGGCGAGCAGGAACTCTACGTCGTGATGGACGGCCGCGGCACGTATCTGGAGAAAGACCACGCGGAAGCCGAGCCGCGCAGCACGCCCATCGAGAAGGGCACAATCACAACGATCCGAGGGAGCGCCTTTCACGCGGTGCGCAACGCGGGCGAGGGGCCCCTGATTATTTTTGTGATCACCACCTTCGAGCCGTAGGGGCGCGTGCGCGGGGTGGCGCCGGACGTCATCGTCTCGTGAACCGGAGCGAAGGGGACTCAGCGAAGCGGACGGGCCGAGCCACGGGCACGGTCCCGTTCGCCTTGGCCGGTAGGCGCACCCGCTACGAGGCCCGCTCGGCGGTCGTTACCCAGTCGGCGGGCACCTCCACCTTCACCCCCTGCTGGATCGCCTCGACACGGACCAGCAGGTAGGTTTGGCCGCGGTGCTGCGTGACCTCCCCGGTCAGGCCCTGCATCGGCCCGTCCGTGATCGTGACCGTTTCGCCCACGGGCGGGCGCAGGTCCGCCACCGAGAGCCGGTCGGGCGCCTGCTGCGTTTTCTTCAGCTGCTCCACCGTGTCGGGGCGGAGCCGGGCCGGGGTGCCATCGAAGTGGACACAGCGCACAATCCCGTTTGTCTTGAGGGTGCGCAGGCGGTCCTTTTCGTCCACGCGGGCAAAAAGGTAGTTCCGAAAGAGGGGGACGGTCACCTCCTTCTTGCGGTCGGACCACTGCCGGATTTCAGTCTTCTTGGGCACCAGAACGTCAATGCCGCGCTCCTGGAGGCGCGTTTCGCATTTCTTTTCGGCGCGGGCTCGGGTGTAGAACACGCGCCAGTGGGAGGACGAGGGCATAGCGAGAAAGGGGAGAAGTGGAAGGGCGTACGCAGAAGAAGGGGCCGGGCCGGACAGGAGAAGAAAAGGCCCGGCCGGACAGAAAAGAGGGGACTGGGCCGGAAAACTACAAGTCCGTGTTATGGGGCATCTGGAGGGGTGGAGGGAGCAGGTGCGCGTTAGGTGTCGGTCGGAGTGGGGGCGGGTTTGGAGGCGGCCGCCCCAGTGGCCACGCCGGTCACGGTCACGCGGGCGCCCGCCGAATCGCTCGTCTCGAGCTGAAGGGACCACCCGTGCGCCTCGGCAATCTCGCGGACGATGCTAAGGCCAAAGCCCGTCCCATTCTCACGGGTCGTATAGCCGGCCTCGAAGACGGCGTCGGGGGCCGCGTCCGGAAAGCCCGGGCCGTCGTCGGCCACGTAGAAGCCGTCCGACCGGTCGCCAACCGTGATGGTAACCTCCGGCCCCCCGTGCACCACGGCATTGTGAAAGAGGTTTTCCAGGAGCTGCTGAAGGCGGGACCGATGGGCCCGAACAGTCGTCTCAGTCCGGAGGTGGAGCGTGGCCCCTTCCGTGTCGACGCTGTCCCAGGCGTCGGTCGCAACGGCCGCGAGGTCGACCCTGTCGGGGGCAGTGACATCCGTGCCCCCGGCGGCCAGCGTGAGCAGGTCGTCGATGAGGGTGGCCATGCGCTGGAGGGCGTCCTGCGCCCGTTGCAGTGGGGTGCGAAGGGGGGCGTCGTCGAGACGTCTGTCGGCCTCTCCGTTCGTCTCGTCCGGGGGCGGAAGGCCGAGGTGCTCGGCTGCGATTGAGAGGTTGCCCACGGCAACGTTCAGCGGGTTGCGGAGGTCGTGAGAAACGACAGAGGCAAAGCGCTCGAGCTGCTCGTTCTTGCGTTTCAGGCGGCGCTGCTGGCGTTCTCGTTCGGTCACGTCGCGGAGCGTGACCAGCCGGCCCTCCTGCCGCCGCCCGGCCGCCTGAATCGGGGTCATCTGCACCGCGAAATAGCGCATGTTGGGGGCGTCCGGGTCGGATGTCGCGTTGCGACCCGCCGCCGCGTCCGCACCGGACGGTTCGGGCAGCAGGGCGTCGCCGGAGACGAGGAGCGGCAGGTCGGACGCCGGGTCCGCCAGCCGGTCGAGCAGGGTGTCGCTCGGGAGGAGGGCCTCGAACGAGGTCCCGACCACCGGGCCGGTGAGCCCCAGCAGCTCCTTGCCGGCAGCGTTCACGTCGACCACGCGGTCCTGCCGGTCCAGGACGAACACCCCGGTGGAGATGCTCTCAAAAACGGTCCGGAGCGCGATGGGGCTGAGGTCGCCCAGGCGGTACTTGTGCATTGCCCCCCACAGCGTGCCGGTGGTCACTGCCAGGGCGACCGGGGTGTAGTCGGACACCATGAGCTGAAGGGCGTGCGGAATGTTGGCGAGCCATGGGGCGGCGACGGCCGCCAGCAGGGCGGCGCTCTGGGTGCGGTAGAGGTGGGGGGCGGTCAGTGCGTAGCGGACCAGAAGGAAGGAGCCGGTCGCCAGCAGGACGTACGTGAAGACAACAAACCCCCAGAAGCCCCCGGCCGGGGTCGTGTTTACGCCGGCGGGGGCGTCCGCTCCATACGTGATGTCGGCCCAGTAGAGGTGATGGAAGGGGTTGGTCCAGACAAGGGCAAGCACGAGGGCGCCGACTGCCAGGAGGCCCCCGACCACAGAGGGGCGAACGTATCGCTGATACCCGGCGTACTCGAGCGCCAGAAGGAGAAACGAGATGGGGGACGCGACCATCCCGAGATACGAGGCCTGAAGCCAGCGGAGCTTCTCCGCGGGGGATTCCGCCAGCACAAGTCCGGCGGTGGCGCCCGCCCAGACCGCCGCCGCAAGGGCCGCCGCCGCGAGTGGGCGCGCCCCGGCTACCGGTCGGTTTTGCCAGGCGGCGTACGCCACCCCACCGCCGAAGAGGCATGTAAGCCCAAGGGCAACAAGGTAGCCCAGCTGGGTCATTGTGGGGCGGGACGAACTGGGGGGTACTGGATTTGCACCTGTGCTATGAAAAGACGATCGGCCGAAAAGATTCCGCCGAACAGGCTGCCGGGGGCGCAGAAGGCCCTTCCCGCCACGACACCCGGTGCAGCACGGCACCCGATTCCATACGGTCCCCAATGCACCTTGTCGTGTGACTGGGACGTCGGGCGCTTTCTGTTCACAAGGGCTTGCCTGACGGGTAAGGCGCCGTGCACTATGCAAAGGGTCGTATCTTGCACACGGGATCCAACTACATGTGGGCTCCAGCGACGAGACGATGCCTCGGCCCTCCACCGATGCCCGGCCCTCCAATAGGGCCCTGTCGAAGCGGGCTGTCTCGTAAGGGGGCAGCTGGGATCCTCACAAGACACGTCGCTCCGGGGACGCCGGGCGACCAAACTACATAACTCGCTTCCGCAGCATTGGGAGCAATCGCTTGGCCCCGATGGGCTTTGGGGACACGGCTCCTTCGGTCGTAGTGCCCGACCTCAAAACGCCTTCATTGCAACGGGAAGGCTCCTGAGATTGCATTTTGAAAGTGCAAAACTCAATTTTTAGAAAATTAACGGGAAAAATTCCGGCTTTTGGGGGCGTCCCCCTATCCTATTTTCTGAAGTCTACGCCGCCCTCAACGGCCCGTTGGTCTCCGCGCTTCCTCCGACAGAGCCAATTGGGGCGGCCCGAACGGAGCCCCCCTCCGTCGCCCCTTTGCTGATCCACCTCCACGCAGTTCGCTTTTCTGTGTTGACTGAGCTTATGTCATTTTGGGCATTGGCCCCGGGGCCCTGGGTCGGAGGGGCTGTGGCGCTCGTTGTCACGCTCATCCTCACACCGACGGTGGGGTGGTGGGCGCGGAGAAACGAGTGGGTGGATCGCCCCTCCGACGACCGGTGGAGCAACCGCCCGGTGGCGCTGCTGGGCGGGATTGCACTGCTTCTTGGGGCGAGTGTGGGCCTGGTTGTGGGCGGGGGAGCGGCGGCCTACACGTGGCCGGTCTGGGCCGGGGGGCTGCTCGTGTTTTCCGTCGGGCTTGCCGACGACCTGTGGAGCCTACGACCGGAGGCAAAGCTCGTCGCCCAGGTGGCCGCGGCGGCGTTGCTGCTGTATGCGGGGCACGCCTTCTGGCGCGGAGGGCCCGTGTGGGCCTCGGTGCCCCTGACGTTTTTCTGGGTGATTGGGGTAACCAACGCCGTCAACCTGATTGACGGAATTGATGGCCTGGCGGCAAGCATTGCGGCCGTGGCCTCGGGCGTGCTGGCGGCCCTGGCCGGCTTGCTGGGCCAGCCAGCCCTCGCGGTCGTGGCGGCGGCCCTGGTCGGGGCCAGCCTTGGCTTTCTGGCGTACAACGCCCGTCCGGCTCGCATCTTTATGGGCGACTGTGGCAGCCTCCTCCTCGGGTACGGGCTCGCCGTGCTGGCCCTCAGCGCACAGGGGGCTGGCGGTCCGGTCGCCGGCACGCTCGTACCGGTGGTGGTCCTGGCGGTGCCCATCTTCGACACCACCTTCGTAACCATCACTCGCATTCTACGGGGGCAGTCCGTGGCGGAGGGCGGCAACGACCACACGCACCACCGCCTCGTCCGCCTCGGCCTGTCGGAGGGGCAGGCCGTCTGGGTCCTGTCCGGAATCAGCGCCGGGTTCGGTCTCGCGGCGCTCCTGCTCGTGCAGGCCACCGCACAGCTCTTCTACGCCGTGGTCCTTTCGGGCGTGGTGGCCTGCGTCGGCATCGGGCTCTACCTCGCCGGCGGGCCGGGGGCACGCCCGACCGTCCGGGCCGGCACGCGGGGCGTGACGGAGTGGGGCGGTGCCGTCATGCGGGCGGTGCTCGGGGGCACCGGGTGGAAGTCCGTCGGGGGCGTCGTCGCGGACCTCATTGTTGTGGTCGCGGCCCTGATCGTCGCGGCTCACCTGCGCTTTGGCGGCCAGCCGCCCGCCGCGCAGATGGATGTGCTCGGGACGGCCCTCCCGGCCCTTGCGGCAACCAAGGTCGCCGTGTTTTATCTCTTTGGGTTGTACCATGGCATTTGGCGCCACGCCGGCACGCCCGAGGTGGTGCGCGTGGTGAAGGCCTCCACGGCTGCCTCCGGCGCAAGCGCAGTGGGGCTCGCGCTGGTCTTTGGAATGGAAGGGGTCCCCCTGGCGCTGCTCGTTATTGACTGGCTGCTGGTAACGGCCGCCGTCGGCGGCCTTCGGTTCGGGTTCCGGGCCCTCCGGCAGTACTTTGCGGCCCAGCGGGAAGCGGGCCGTCGCGTGCTGGTGTACGGGAACGTCACGGAGAGCCTCCTGGCTCTGCGTCACCTGCGCGGGGCCACCGATCGCACGGTTGTGGGCTTCCTCGACGACAACCCCGATCGCCACGGCCTGCGGACCCAGGGCGTGCCTGTGCTCGGCGGACCGGAGGACCTTTCGACGATCGTAGAGGCCCATCCTGCGGTCGATGAGGTCGTGGTGCCCCGCGGGGTCGCCTCCGAGGGCATCCGGCGTCGCCTGGCGCGTCACTGCGAGCGGCTCGGCCTGGACTGCCGCCAGTTTTCCGCCGTCCTCTCTCCGGTCGACGAGGAGGGGAAGCCCCTCCCGGCACGGGCGGGCGACGGCGTCACGCGCCCCCCTGAAATGTCGGCCTCGGACACGGACGAGTAGCGCGGGCCCGCCGTGGAAGCCCGGCGTGGAAGGTTGTCGGTGTCCCCGTAGAGGAGCGTGCCGCGTTGCGTAGGAAACGTCGAGAGGAATGGCGGTATCCCCTTCGCTCACGGATGCGTCCCCTCGCGTACGGAGTCCCCCTCGCACTCGCGGGAATTCACCATTCCGTCACCGAAACGGCTTGACGACCCGGGGGACAATTTTGTTATTATGGGGATAGTACGAGCCAGCGAGAAAACCCCGCACTTCTCGTTTGCTCGTCGGCTCGGCCCATTTCCGGGTCGGGCTTTTTCTATGTCTGTGGCTTCTCTATGTCTGGGGCTTCTATGTCCATGGGGCTCGCAGTCCTGTACGCACTCGGTCCCGCAGCGGGGCGAACAGGAAGAATGAGGCAATCGGGAGACGCCCTGCAACCTTGTGTCTGTACCGCCCGTAGCTGAGTCGTACCACCACGGCCGTTCCGGGCAGGACGAGGGCTCGTGGCGTTTTGCCACCGCCGGTTGGCCCCGCTCACCCATTCCCGGGAGGGTCTCTGGTGCAGGCCCATTCCGCCCGGTTCCCACCCGGAGTTCGCATTGGGTTCCTGCCCGGAGCATTTGAGGGGTCCCGCCGCGTACGTGGCCCGTCCGGTCGCACCAGAGAGGCGCTGAAGCGACCGTACGATGCCGAGGGCCGGCCGCGTCGATCCCGGCATGCCGGGGCGGCGCGTGTTTTGCGGGATGTTGCGCCCGCCGGGGTCGTTGGACCGGAGGCGCAGTTCCTGTCGATCCTTTCTTCTCACGCCCCCTGCAGGGCCTTGCCGTTCCATGAAGCCGCGGTCTTCGCTTCGCCCCGTCGGGGACGACGAGCGCATCCACGTGCTCGACGCCCTCCGCGGGTTTGCGATCTTTGGCATTCTCATCATCAATGTACGCGTCTTCAGCGGATACGCGTACCTGCCCGGCGACGCGCAAGCCGACCTCCTTTGGGCCGACTGGAACGCCGTGTTTGACTGGATCCACACGGTGTTCTTCAGCGGCAAGTTCTACACCCTCTTCTCTCTGCTCTTCGGGGTCAGTTTTGCCATCCAGTTCCACCGGGCCGCCTCTTCGGACCGTTCGTTTACCCGACACTTCAGCCGGCGCCTCTTCTTCCTCTTTCTCATTGGGCTCGTTCACCTCTGGGGCCTCTGGTTCAGCGACATCCTGGTCCTCTACGCGCTCTGCGGCTACCTGCTGCTCGCGTTCAAGGGCTGGTCGGACCGGGCCCTGCTCGGGGCGGCCGGTGCGCTGCTCCTGGTGCCCGGCCTGCACGCCTGGTATGTGCAGACCGCCGACGCCGCGTACACCACAGTTCTCTACCAGCAGCTCTCGACGCTGTGGATGGACTGGGGGCTGCCCCAGGCGTCGGCCGCGTCCCAGACGTTCCAGATGCAGGATGTAGCGGCCGTCATCCAGAGCGACTCCTGGGCCACGGTCGGCACGTTCAATGCAATTGGGCCCGTCCTCCGGACGTACGGCATTGCCCTCGATGCGCGGCTCGTGAAGGTGCTGGCCACGTTCGTCCTGGGGCTGTGGGTGGGGCGCCAGCTCCTGCAGCAGCGCCTGCACGAACACACGTCCTGGCTCGTCCGCGCGGCGATCGTAGGGTGGGCCGTCGGTCTGCCCCTCAACGTCCTGTACGCGATGGACAACCCCACCTCCCTGCCAGACGACTCGTTCCTGTTGCTCAAGGACACCCTGTCCCCGTTCGCCTACGTGGCCCTCACGACGGGGTATGTTGCCTCCTTCATGCTTCTCTTCCAGACGCGGCTGCGTGCGGCTCTCGACCGGCTCTTCAACGCCGTCGGAAAAACGGCCCTGAGCAACTACCTCCTTCAGTCGGTCGTGGGGATTCTTCTATTCTACGAGGTTGGGCTGGGGCTCCACAAATACCTGGGCTCCCTGGGCCTGACCGGGGCCACCGTGGCCATCTTCGGGGTCCAGATTCTCGCTAGCGCAGCCTGGATGCAGCGCTACAAATATGGGCCGCTGGAATGGGTCTGGCGGGCCCTTACGTACGGCCGTGTCCTTCCCAATCGTCGCTCGTGAGACCCGGCCCGGAATGACCCGGTCGAGGGGCTGCCAACAGCAACCGTCCTTCGTGCTTCAAATGCCTTTTCCCTTTTTCTGCGTTCCGATGCGATCCTTCCTGTTTGCTGTTTTTCTGCTTCTGGTTCTGGCCCCGGCGGGCCCGGTCCCGGCACAGACCATCGATCCCGACGCCGCCTTCGAACGCATCGACGACGAGTCGCCCGGCACCCTCGGGGTGTACGTGCACGACCGGGCGAGCGGGGCGGAGTACACCCACAACGCCGACCGAGACTGGTATCTGGCGTCGACGGTCAAGATTCCCCTGGCCATCGCCGTCCTGCAGCGTGTCGAAGACGGCGAGCTGTCCCTGGACGACACCGTGACGCTCCGCGAGTCGGACGTCGTCGACGGCTCGGGCGACCTCGTGGACCAGGAACCGGGCACGGCCGTCACGATCCGCACGCTCATCGAAAAGATGCTCCAAAACAGCGACAGCGTGGCCACGGACATGCTGGTCCGCACCCTCGGGGTGGATTCGTTCAATGAGCAGGTGCAGGACCGCATCATGGGGCCGGGCATCGGGCCCATCACCTCCATCCTTCAGGTGCGATATGAGGCCTACGGCACGATGCACGAAAACGCCGAGCGCCTAACAAACGCGGACATCCTGGAGCTGCGCGCCGCGGCCCTCGGCCCCGAGCGCCGCGCCCTGCTCGTGGAGAAAATGGGCGTCGACGAGTCGGACCTGAAGGTGCCCACCATCGGGGAGGCGTTCGAGCAGTACTACGAGGAGGACCTCAACTCCGGCCGGCTCGGCGCGATGGGGACCCTGCTGGAGGACCTCATCGATGAGGATCTCCTGTCGGCCGAGCACACGACCTTTCTCCTGGACACGATGGAGGGGGTAACGACGGGAGACAATCGGATCAAGGCGGGGCTGCCGTCCGGGGTTCGCTTTGCCCACAAGACGGGCACACAGATCCGGCGCGCATGCAACGTCGGCGTTGCGTTCCCCGAGCCGGACAGCCGGGAGCGAGCGGTTGTTGTGGCGGCCTGCATCGAGAAGTTTAAGGGGCTCCCCGCCGCCGAGGCCGCCCTTGAACGCGTGGGGCGCGTGGTGGGCGAGCTGATTCAGGACGCCTCCTGAGCCCCCTGAAGGGGCCTCGGTGCCCAAACGCGGATCATTCAAAGCTTTTGCAGTCGGGCGCAGGCGTGTAGACCGCAGCGCCCTGCTGGTAGACAAGTTTGCTTCCCAGGTGGCCGACATATCCCAGCCCGACGCTGCCCAGGAGAAGACACCCCGCAAGCAGGGCCAGCAGCCCACGCTCGCTCCAGGGCTGTCCCCAGCCGGTCCTGCGCAGGGGCCAGACGGCCGCGTCCAAGGCCAGGGCCGCCGTAAAGAGCCAGGCGACGCGGTAGGCCCAAAACTCGTGGGCCTCCACCACCGTGGGGTCGCAAAGCGAGCGGGCGACCTCCGCGTCGGCCAGGGTGCCCGTGTAGATGGCTGCCCACGCGCCGATTGTGCCGAGCCCGAGAAGCACCCGCCCCGAGACAGCCAGAACGTGAAGGCGGTCCCAGCGCCGACGAAAGCCCCCGAGCAGCCGAAGGGCCGTGCCGACCAGCAGAAGCGCAATGGGGAAGTGAACAACGAGCGGATGCCAGAGCTCCGTCCGCCACATCGAAGGAAGACCGTCCATCGGTGCCTCCATCAAAACCGCTGGGCGTGCCCCGAGAGAGGTTCAGCTGTCGTCTTCGTTTTCGTCCTCGTCGTCCGCTTCGTCGTCGTTCTCCATGATGGTTACGGTCAGGGGGTCGAGGCGCTGCCCCACTTTCTCGACCTCAACGGAGACCATCTGGCCGGTCGCGAGGGAGTCAAAGGACACGGAAGAGTCTGCTTTCATCACGCGGGTCGAATCTGTGAAGTAAAGCTCCAGCGTGCCAGTGTCCGGAACATCGACGTAGATCTCATCCTCCTCAGCATTGACCTCGGAGATGCTCCCCTCGTACGTTCCGCTATCGACGACTGAGGTCTCCTCCCCCCCGCAGCCGACCAGAAGTCCGGCCCCGAGAAGCAAGACGGTGGCAAGCGTAAGAAAACGAGTCTGCAAAACGGAGATGTGCATTTCAGGGGTCGGCTTTTGTGAGGAACGACGGTGCAATAAGAAAAGCACTCTTGGATAGGAACATAACTACGAACCGATTAGAATACCGGTTCCGCCACGGCTGGTCCCTTCTGGGGAGAGGGGAATTCGAGCCATTGGGGGGCGCCGCGTGGGGCGTGGCCCCCGGCGCGCCTCCCTCCCCGGGCCCGCTGCCCCTCTCCAGTCTCGTTGCGGGTCGCCTAAGAGGGCGAAGATTGCTGGCATGTCCTGCGCTCCTGCTGGGGGCTTCCGGGCGGGACGTCACAGGGATCCGCGGGCAGGCGCACGCGCCGGAGGATGGGGTAGCGCCGCTCGTATCGGAAAAGCTTCGGGGCGCCGGTCGGCTCCTCGCCGACCACGAGCACGGTCGTTCCCGGCTCCAGGAGGCGCCCGTAGCGGGACGCGCTGCCGGTCTTGGTTGCCGTGGTCTCCCAGGCGTCGGTCCACTGGTAGAGCCATTTTGCGTCGCTGTTGACAAGGCGCACGCAGCCGTGGCTCGTGGGGCGTCCCGTCGGCATGGCGTACTGGTGGAGGTGAATCCCCCGCCCGTCGTGGAGGTTCATGACCCAGTACATCCACCACTCGTCACCAGGCGGGCTTTCGGAGGAGAGGCGCTTCTTCTCCTTCCAGTTCACATTGAACCGCCCGTTCGGGGTTGGGGTCTCAAGCGCGCCGGAGTTAATGATGCCCCAGCGCTTGAGCCGACCGTACTCGTAGGCCGCCCATCCCTGCATTTCCTTGTTCAGCACCAGTAGCTTCTCGTGCTCGTGACTGCCCGTGTAGTAGCGGGGAAAGGGCGAGTACGCCCGGAAATCGAGCCCAAAGCGTGTGGGAACCGCGAGCGTATCGCCGATCGACAGGTGCTCGGTTGTAGTGCGATTCAGGAGGGCAACGGCTCGGCCCCGCCGGCGGCCCGTGATGACGTCTCCGTCGCCGAGGTGCCGGTAGAGGCGATTGCGGGCCGCCACGGTGTTGCTGTGCTCGGCGCCGAAAATATAATAATCGTAATGCACGTCGGGCAGGGCATTGAGCGCCCCCGTATTGCGACTGAGAAGCGTGTCGATCTCCTCCTGGTCGAGAAGGGGTTGCGCCGGGCTGCCTCGGGGCCCGAGAACCGCCATTAGGCCGAAGAGGAGCAGAAGGCCGCGGCCAAGCCCCACGGTCCTGCTCGTCCGGAGGCCGGGCCCTGGAGTCGCAATGGGGATGGCAAGCGGACGCATCGTATAACCAGGGGCTGTGATTCGTGGGACGGAACGATTGCAGGTCCCGTGGAGGTGCCGTCTGTGCACAGGGCTGCCGCTTCACCCGGCCGACACCCGGGAGGCGTTCGGGCGGGCCCGGCCCCTTGGAGGCGGCTCCCGCGGGTCCAGGCTGTAGGGGCCAGCGCCATGCGTGGCGAAAAAGATCAACCCGCCCATGATGGCCACGTTTTTGAAAAAGGGGCCCAGGGTGGGGCGCCCGATTTGGATCGTGATCGTAATGGGGATCAGAACCAGGATAAGAAGAACCGCCGCCCAGCGGGTCCGATAGCCGAGCAGGATCCCGAGGCCGCCGATCAGGAGCGCGGCGCCGGCCAGGAGAACAAGGGGGCGTGCCGGGGCGATGGCCGTGGCCAGAACCCCGTATTTGGCCTCCATCAGTCGCTCCACGATGTGGCCTGTGTTGAGAAGATGGCCCGTGCCCGCCACCAGGAAGATCAGGCTCAACATGATCCGAAAGAGGAGCGTCGCTTTTGGATGCGGCCCAGAGGGCGCACGAGAGTCGGAAGGGGCAGTCATGGCACCAAGGATTGGGGGCAGAGAGCAGCGAATAGGGGCGGTTAGAGGTCCACCGAGAGATAGCCGGCGGCCTTGCGTTTGAGGGCGTGCGCAAGCCCGTTCGGCACCACGTCCACTGCCGATGTCAGCCCCTCCGGGTCCACGCCCTGGTTCTCCAGGGACATGCCACAGGCCAACACGGTCACCCGGTCGGGAGCCCCGTCCTCGACACGGGTGGCGAGGTCGGTCCCGTGCTGGAGGTCGGCGGCGGCCGTTCCGCACACTACGACCTCAACGGGGATGGTTGCCAGTGAATCGGCTTGTTCGAGATCACGAACGGTCTGGAAGGCCGCACGGACGTGCTGGGGGCGGCGCACCAGCATAACGATGCCGGGCGGGTTGTCCTCCGCGGTGGCCGCAGGGGAGGGCGGTGCCTCCGCGCCCTGGCCAGCCGCCGGGAGAAGGCCCGGGGGGAATAAGAGAAGCAAACAAAGAGCGGGAAGGAGACGGGAAAAAGGAGAGCGCATAAAACGAGAGGGGGATAGAGGAGGGACGCAAGCGGACGAAAACGGATGGGCCCCAACCGCCTATCCGTCGATGTACGGCATAGGTATAGACCGGCACGACCGCAAAGCTCAAGGGCTGAGCGCACGGGGCCGGCGTGGAAAGGGCCCCAGGGTGCACAGGGGAGACCGTGCTGGGGTGCCCTCTTTAAATCTGCCGTACGCCGCTACGTAGTCTGGGCGACAGGACCGAACCCGGAGAGGATCCGGCTCCATACAGCGCCCGGGACGTATCAAGACGGAAGTCCGAAGGAGCGGAGGGGGGCGAGTGCAGGCAATCGGATCCGCCGACATTCGACGGGCCTTCGGAGAGTTGAGGAGGCGAGACCCGCACGCTCACCAGGCAAGACAGCAACCGCGGGGCGTCATCAGTATTGGTCGTCGAACCGGCTGTGGGACCGCCGCTGGCAGCGTCCGCCGCGACCGTGACCGCAGGCGCCGGGCCGGTGCCGCCACCCAGACAGGGGCGCGGAGA
>JAWOAQ010000010.1:0-7935 GCA_046498495.1 Salinibacter sp.
GGACCTGAACAACAACATTTCGGCGGGAGGAGACATTGATCGCTGCGACGCGGTCACGATTGACGAGAACGACTTCGTTTACTTTAGCTTTCGAAGTAGTAGCGATAACGTCAACCACATATACAGAACCGACGTGGGAGACGCCAGCACATTTTCCACCGAGGAGATCAATGGAATCAACGGACTTGAAACAGATGGCTCCACCCTGTATCTCGCAGGGGTCACCGAATTTGGAGCAACGGGAAATGGGATCTTCGAGATGAACTCCGATCTTTCGGGCAACACGACCGTGGTGGCGACCAGTCCCGATGTGGATCTACGCGACGCAACGATTGAGGCGGCCTCGGATGGAACGTTGTACGGCTGGTCCACCGGAAGCGGAAGCTTGGAGAATGTGATTGTGTCCCTCGATCCTTCCGACCCGTCCCCCGATTTCAGCGCGTTCGTAGATCCATACGGAAGCGGCTCTCCACTTAACCAGACCGGAGACGCGATTTCGGATCTGGAAATTATTTCCTTCGAGGGGTCGGAGTACATCGTCGTGTACAACGGCTCGTTTGACGGACCGAACGCAGAAGAGTGGGGAACAATTCAGCTCTCCGATCAGTCGATCGATCTTCTCTTTACCCGAGACGACCTTGTGGACAACACGTCTGCGGACGAATACACTGGCGGATTTACGGAGCCGATGATCACGAATGCAGACGGGGAGGTTTTCGTCACGAGCCGGGATGCATTTGGGGCGTCTGACTACATCGCACAGGTAAGCGACGCGCCGCCGCTGCCGGTGGAGCTGGCGGGGTTTGAGGCGGTGCGGAGCGGGTCGGGGGTGGAGCTGAGCTGGAAGACCGCCTCGGAGACCAATAACGCTGGCTTCCGCGTGCAGCACCAGGCTGACGAAGAAGACGCGTGGTCGGAGCTCGACTTCGTTGAGAGCAAGGCTTCCGATGGGACGACGGCTGAAGCGCAGACCTACCGCTTCGACGTGTCGGAGGACCTGGAGCCGGGCACCCACCGCTTCCGTCTCGAGCAGGCGGACCTGGACGGGTCAACGACGCTGAGCGACGTCGTTTCTGTGGAGGTGGGGATGGACGAGGTCCTCTCCCTGAGTGCACCCGCGCCGAATCCCGCATCCGGGCAGACGACCCTGTCCTTTGGGGTCAAGCGATCGGTGGAGACGACCGTTGGGGTCTACAATGTGTTGGGTCAGCGCGTGAAGACGTTGTACGAGGGCACGCCGTCGGCAGAGCAGACGCGAGACGTGTCGTTTGACGCCGGGAGTCTCCCCAGCGGCATGTACTTCGTCCGCATGCAGGCTGATGGGCAGACCGAAACACAGCGCCTGACGGTTGTTCAGTAGCGACGGCGCCTCCTCGGGCGAATGACAGCCCCTGGGCGACATCGCAAATCCCACGGCCCCGGGACGGCTCCTGCGTTGGCAGGGGCCGCCCTGGGGTTTTTTAATTGACTGCAGGGGGGAGCGAAAGAAGGGACGGGAAAATGTCCCCTGAGTTGGACAGGGGAGCTACCAGCTTTCGGAGGAGGAGTCGTCCTCGTCCGTCGCGCCCGTCGAGGCCGATCCGTCTGTCGGCCCCACCGACGCCTCGATGAGTTCCAGAATGCGACGGTACTCGTCCGCCCAGCTTGAGGGCTCCTCAAAGGCGTGTCCCTCGACCGGGTAGAGGGCCAGCTCCCAGTCTTCCTTGCCCAGTTCAATCAGGCGCTGCGTGAGGCGGAAGATGTCCTGCGCCTGCACGTTGGTGTCGACGAGGCCGTGCGGCATCAGGAGCGGGTCCTCCAGCCCCTCGGCGTGGTAGATGGGCGAGGAGCGAGCGTAGGCGACCGAGTCGGTCTGTGGCGTGTTCAGGATGTTGGAGGTGTACGGGTCGTTGTAGTGGGCCCAGTCGGTCACGGAGCGCAGGGCCGCCCCGCCGCCAAAGTGCTCCGCCTCGGTGAAGAGGGCCATCAGCGTCATGAAGCCGCCGTACGAGCCGCCGTACATGAACCGACGGTTGGCCGGGATGTCGTAGGTGTCGCCCACCCACTCGGCCGCGTCCACGTAGTCCTGCAGGTCGCGCCCACCCATGTGGCGGTAGATGGCCGTGCGCCAGTCGCGCCCGTAGCCCGCCGAGCCGCGGTAGTCCACGTCGACCACCGTGTAGCCGAGATCCGCGAGCAGGTTGTGGAACATGTACTCGCGGAAGTACGGCGGGAAGTCTTTGAGCACGTTCTGCAGGTAGCCCGCGCCGTGGACGAAGAAGACAGCGGCTCCGTTTGGGTTCTCGGGGCGGAAGACGTGCGCAGGGACCTCGACGCCGTCGGACGCCTCGAACCGAGTGATTTCGGGCATGCGCCAATCGTAGTCGCTCCATTCGTCGGTCGGCGACTCTGTGATGCGGCTGCGTTGGGCGTCGGGGGACGCGTCCTTCAGATAGAGGTCCGCGGGCTGGTTGGTCGTAGAATACAACGTGGCGAGTCGTTCGCCGTCCGGGCTCAAGGCCGCGGTGTGAGTGCCCTCCGCCTGGGTAAGGCGCGTCGGGTCGCCCCCATCGGCGGGCATGCGTTCCGCGTGCTGCTGATGCGGGGAGTGCCGATTGGTCGTGAGGAACCAAGTGTCCCCGTCCTGGGAGAGGCGTGCGTCAAGCACTTCAAAGTCGCCGCTCGTGAGCTGCGTGGTGTCCCCCGTTTCCACGTCCACGGTGTAGAGGTGGCTGTAGCCGGTCGCCTCGCTTTGGAAGTAGACGCGTTCGTTATCGGGCATCCAGCCGATATTACCGGGGCCGCCGTACGCCCCGATGCCGGGCCCGCCGATCCAGGCGTCGTCGTGCTGCCGATCGAGCACCGTCAGGTCGCCGGTCTCGGGATCGAGGCGAGCGATCCAGCGATCTTTGTTGTTGTCGGCGCGGACCACCAGGACGGCGTGCTCCCCGTCGCCGCTCCAGTACGGTCCATAGCTGTAGAGGGCACGTTTTGCCTCGCTGGAGTCGAGGTCGGCGCCCTGATCCTGCCGGTACGCCGGCACGTCGTAGGCCCCCGGCAGTTGATGCAGGTCCACTTCGATTGTCGTGTCGCGCTCCAGGTCCTGCACGTGGAGGGCGAAGTCTTCGGCGGCGATGCCCACCTTGGGCCGGGCCTGCATTACGTCGGCGTGGCCCGAGCGCGTGACGTAGTCGATAACCTCGGTCGGTTCGGCGGCGTCGGGCTCCGATTGCAGCGCAATCGTCACGAACCGCTCGGTGGGATCAAGCCGAAGATCGGTGACCTGAGCATCGCCGGTGTAAACGGGCGGCGGGGGATCGTCGGCCTGCCGGTCCTGCTCCTGACGCTCCTCCGCTCGTTCCTCCTCCTCTTCCTGCTCGCGAAATGTCTCGAACAACTCCAGCTGCTGATCGCGGAGAAATTCCTCACGGGAGCTTGGGTCGTCCTCCTCCGGCTCGCGTCCCGACTGCACGTCCGTGCGCTGCTGGACACGCCCGGTCGAGCGGTCGACCGAGAACAGGTTGTCGTCCCGCTCAAAAACGATGCGTTCTCCGTCCGGGGAAAATCGAGGATTGGACTCGCGGGCCGAGGTTTGCGTCAGGCGCGTCTGTTCGTCGGTCGCCCGGTCGTAGAGGTACAGGTCGCCGTCGGCCGTGTACACCTTCCGCTCGAAATCGTCGGTATAGACATGCTCGCCGTGGTGCCAGCCGTCAAAGGTGGGCGGATGGGAGCGGCGTTCGTCGGGGGCGACTTTTACCGGGTCCCCGCCGTCGCGCGGCACTTTGTAGAGGGAGTCGCTTTCGAACTGACCCTGGGGATTCCAGTCGAAATAGAGGGCGTCGCCGGTTTCGTGCCAGCGCGCATTATCGGGCCAGTCGCCGATCCAGTCGGCGGGGTCTTGCATGATTTGGTCGACGGATAGGGGAGAGGTCCGCTCGGCGGGCTGGGCCACGGCAACGAGCGGAAGGAGCCCCGTGAGAAGGACGAGGCAAAGGCATCGGGGACACGACATGAGGTGCAAAAAGCGGGTCCGAGGAAAAGCGAATCGTTTCAATATAGGCGGGGCCTGGTGGAATTTCGAAGGCAGCCTTTCCGACGGGAAATGGAAGAACCATCGGTAACAGTTCGCGGGCCGGAAACGTAGAGACCATACGTTCCCCGCAGTGTCGTCACTTCCGTTCTGCCCATGCTCTCACAGTGGACGCGATCCATTGCTCAATGGATGCGGCGCGTGCCCCGCGAGGCCCTCTTCTGGAGTGCGGCCCTCGGGGCGGTGGCCGCCATTGATCCGCAGAGTGGCGGGGGCATCAATCTGTGTCTGATCGAGCTCCTGGGCCTGCCGTGCCCGGGCGATGGGCTGGGGCGGGCGATTGCACATCTGGCACGGGGGGAGGTCGCGTCGTCGTGGGCGGCGCACCCGCTTGCCGGCCCCGCTGTGCTGGGGATTACGGCCCACATCGTTCGGTTGTGCATCCACTCTCCCCCGACACATGCTCTTCCGGCGACCGGCTCCTGAGCCCCGAGCATCGGGGCGGGAGGGGCTTGCGGCCGGCCGTTGCACGCACTCCTTTGCACTGGTTTCTCTGTTCCATGTCCAACGTCTTGCAGCACCTCCCCGAGCTCGAAGGCGACGAGCAGGTGGAGGTGGCCCGCCTCCTCAACGAGATGAGCGACGCGCAGGCCGAGCACTTTGCCCGCATCTACCGGTCGCGCCGTCGGGATCCGACCCACATCCTAATCCTGGCTGCGGTGGGGCTGCTCGGGGCTGCCGGGCTGCAGCGCTTCTACATCGAGGAATTCGGGATGGGCGTGCTGTACCTCCTCACGGGCGGTCTTTGCGTGATTGGGACGATCTACGACCTGGTGAACTACCGGGACCTTGCGCTCCGCTACAACCGGTCGGTGGCCCTGGACGTGGCTGAGACGGTCCGGGGCGTGTACGACGACGAGTGAGGGAGCGTGGAAGCCAGGGGTTATTCCGCAATCCGGAGCTGCTGCCCCGGGTAGATGCGGCTGCCGTTCAGGTCGTTCCAGGCGCGGAGCTGGCGTACGCTCACGCCGACGCGCTGGGCGATGCCGCCGAGGGTGTCGCCCGGCTGCACGCGGTAGGAAGAAGAGATCTCGTCGCCGCCGTCGTCCGTCGAGGTGCTGGCCAGCGACGAGGAGCTCGCCTCCGTCTCGTCCGCTTCCGCTTCGTCCGTCTCCGCTTCGTCCGCCGCCTCCGTCTCGGTCTTCTGCGCCTCGGACGTCACGGGGGCGGAGGCCTCATCGGCCGACGGGTCGATCGGGTCGATGGGCTGGGTAGGGGGCGAGATGCCGTACTGCACGCGCACGGGCTCCTCGTCCGAGACCTCCGCCGCCAGGGCTCCGTCGTATTCCTGGACCGGCACCACGAGCTGCTGGCCCGGGCGGATGATGCCATCGTTCATCTCGTTTAGGCGGCGCAGGACGGCCGACGAGGTGCCAAACTGCGCGGCAATCTCAGACAGGGTGTCTCCGGACCGCACCGTGTAGGTTGTGGCAGGGCGCTTCTCTTGGTCCGGTAGATCCGCGTAGTTCCACACAAATCGGGGGTAGGTGCCCAGGGGGAGGCGGAGCGGATACCGGTCTTTAGAAGGCGGCACGCGGTCGCGGCGCAGCTCCGGATTAAGAGAGCGAATGGTGCTTGGGTCCGTCCCCGCCAGGTCGGCCACGGCATCGAGCGACAGCATGTTGCCATGCACCGCCACGTAGTCGTACGAGAACGCCGAGGCGGGCGGGGCGGTCTCGAGGTCAAAGGTGCCGGGCTCGCTCATGATACGGGCCGTGGCGATAAACATCGGAACGTAGCCGCGTGTCTCGCGCGGGAGGTCGTCGTACACGTCCCAGTACGTGGGGTCTTCCGTGTCGGCCCGCCGGAGCGCCCGGCGGACGCAGTTGGACCCGCAGTTGTAGGCGGCCATTGCGAGGTGCCAGTCGTCGAACTCATCGTACAGGTCGCTCAGGTAGCGAGCGGCGGCGCGGGTGGCCTTCTCCGGGTCGCGACGTTCGTCGACCCACGGGTTCACTTGAAGGCCGTAGCGCTGCCCCGTGGCGCGCATGAACTGCCACATGCCGACGGCCCCGGCCCAGCTCCGGGCCTTCGGGTTGAGGCCGCTTTCCACCATGGCGAGGTATTTTAGCTCCTGAGGCACGCCCTCATCCGCCAGAATGTGGTCGATCATTGGGCCGTACACCTGCGTGCGCTGCAGCCAGCGGTCGACGTGGCGAGACGTTTCTTTCTGCAGGTTCTCGACCGTCTCGCTCACAAGGCGGTTTGAGGTGAGGGGGATGGACGTTTCGGCTTCCAGGTCCTCGGGGCCTGCGGGCGGCTCCGTTTCCACAAGCGGATCGTCCACTTCGTCGAGCGAAGCAAACAGGCGGGCCCGTACCGAAAAGATGCTGCCCCGGGCCATTTGGAGCGAGTCGGGATCCTCGTCGTAGCCGTGAAAGTGGCGGTACTCGGTGGTGAGGCTGCCGTAGATGTTGCGCACGGCATCTCCTTCGAGCACGTCCGGATCGTTGCGGAGCAGGGTGGCCAGTTCGGCCATGGACTGATTCAGGACCTGCGCCGCATGGGTGCTGTCGTCGGTATCAAGCAGCTCGGCCTCCAGGGCGTACAGGCGGGCCACCTCGGGACGCAGCTCGGTGCTGTCCTCCGTCATCACCAGGAGCGTGTCTTTGGGAACGAACTCCGTCTCGGTGGGAAGCATCGAGGAGACGGTGCCGCACCCGGTGGTTCCGATGACGATGAAGAGGATGCAGAGGCCGACGGACAGCGACCGGGCCGGGAGGGGCATGGCGGTGGGGGGAGAGACAGAAAGAGTAATCATCTACTTGGGATGAATACCCAATGTATAGCTCCCCGTCAACAGGGAAACGGGAGAGAGACACAATCTTTTTGGAGTGGGAGCGGCCTATGGAGCCTGTGGACGCGTCCGATGTGGAGTTGAAGCCAGCGCGAATGCAGGGGGCAGGGTCTCAGAGGATGGGGGCCGGATTGCCTTCGCGGGGGGAGGCGTGCGGACTCATGCTGGAAGAGGTCTCAAAACGAAGAGGAGTGAAAAGCCAGGGTCGGGCCAGCGGGCTGGCGATCTTGTGATTGGCTGCTCTGTATGATAGGAGCGACCCCAATCTGATGCGCGCGTGTCTCCTCTCGCTCCCCACCGCTGCTGCTCCGTCATGCCTGCCTCGTCCGTCGACGTCACCGGTGCCGATCCCGCCCACGTCCTGCAATCTGTCTTCGGGTACGAGGCGTTTCGGCCGCACCAGGAGCGCATCATCGGGCGCGTGGCTGGGGGCGGCGACGCGATGGTGGTGATGCCCACCGGCGGCGGCAAGTCGCTCTGCTACCAAATCCCGGCGCTGGTGCGGCAGGGGCCCGGGATTGTCATTTCTCCCCTCATCTCGCTCATGCAGGACCAGGTCGACGCCCTCCGGCAGCGCGGCGTGCGGGCGGAGGTGCTGAACTCTAGCCTGAGCCGGGCCGATCGGCGGGCGGTGGAGGAGCGCCTCACGCATGGCCGGCTTGACCTCTGCTACGTGGCGCCGGAGCGCGCCACCCGCTCGCGGTTCAAAAACCTGCTGGCCCGGGCCCAGCCGGCCCTCCTCGCCATCGACGAGGCCCACTGCATCTCGCAGTGGGGACACGACTTCCGGCCCGAGTACCTGGAGCTGGCGGGGCTGCGACAGGACTTTCCACAGGTTCCGTGTATCGCCGCCACTGCGACGGCGGACCCGCCGACCCAGCAGGTCATCCTCGACCGGCTGGGCATGGACGAGCCGGACCGGTTTGTGACGGGCTTCGACCGCCCCAACATCCGGTATGTTGTCGAGCCGAAAGGGGCGGATCCCCTCCAGCAACTTGGCGACTTCATTGCGCGAACGCATCCTGGCGAGAACGGCATCGTGTACCGCCTCACGCGCAACAGCGTGGAG
>JAWOAQ010000089.1:0-14107 GCA_046498495.1 Salinibacter sp.
CGAACGGAAACCGGGACCGATCGTTGTCTCCGGGCGGGGACGTCACGACCTATCTCGACTTCCGCTTCCTCGCCTATGCGTTGCCCGGGATTCCGGCGCGGGAGCATTTCGAGAGTGCCAAGCTGGTGGCGCGGCCGGAGCCTGGGTTGCCCGGCTGTTCCTGAAGAATTGAGCAAGGAAATAATTGAAACCATCAAAGACGGCACCTGCCTGTTTGTTTACACCCCCACAGAAAGCTATCTTTCAAAATCGCCGGTTATCCAAAAATTATCCGCTGTTAAAAAGGGATAACCTTTATTTTCTCTGCTTCCGGTTTTTGATTTAAGGCATTCAGCACGAGCTCATCCCGCATATAAATGTCTTTTCTGAATTGTACACGGCCGTTACCGTCGGTCCATGCAGTAAGGTAAAGTAACAACACATCGACTGGGGTTTTAAGGCCTGCCGTTTGTTCCCTGTTCTGCTGCATGGCAGTATGAATTTTTGCAGGCGGCCACTCCGGCGAATCAGCCAGTAACAACTCCGCCAGCTCAAAAGGTTTCTCAATTCTTATACACCCCGAACTCAAGGCTCGTGGACCGAATGCCGCCCGCTCCCGCAGCCGTCGGGCGGTCTGAACGGCGCGGCCACGGGCGGCACGCTCTACGTCTTTGGCGGCGAGTACTTTTCGGACGGGGGCGGGGTCTTCTCGGAGACGTGGGCCTACGACCCGACGGCGGACGACTGGACAGAATGTCCCTCCATGCCCACCCCGCGGCACGGCCTCGCCGGCGTGGCACTGGACGGGCGCATCTACGCCATCGGCGGCAACACCGCCCCCGGCATCGGCGCGGCCACGTCGTCCACCGTCGAGGTCCTCGTGCCCACCGCCAACTGATCCACGGTCTTCTCACAACCCCGCCTCGCCATGACAATCAACGTCTACGCCGACATCGCCTGCCCCTGGTGCTACGTCGGCCGCGCCCATCTCAAAAACGCCCTTGCGCAGCGGCCGGCCCTCGACGTCACGCTCCGGTGGTGCCCCTTCCAGCTCCAGCCCAACATGCCCCCGGCGGGCCGCGACTTCCGCGAGGTGCTCTCGCAGAAGTTCGGCGGGTGGGACCAGGCGCAACAGATGTTCGAGCGCATCCAGGAAATGGGGGCCGAGGACGACCTCACGTTCGACTTCGAAGCCATTGAGGTGGCCCCCAACACGGCCGACGCCCATCGCCTCATCCTCTGGGCGCAGGACCAGGATCCGGAGGCGGCCGACGCCCTGGCCACCACGCTCTTCCGGGCCTACTTCACGGAGGGGCGCAACGTCTCCGACCCGGCCGTGCTGGCCGACGGTGCCGCCGAGACGGGGCTCGATGCGGACGCGACGCGGGCGGTGCTGGACGGAAACGAGTACGCCGAGGCCGTACGCGAGAGCCAGCAGCAGGCGCAGCGGCGCGGCATCACAGGCGTCCCGTGCTACGTCTTCGACGACGAGCACGCCCTCACCGGCGCCCAGCCGACGGGCGTTTTTGTGGAGGCGCTCGACACCATCGCTCCCGATGACGCGACAACGTAGCGGGCACCGGGCCGGGCGCACATTCATGCTCCGTATGCTCCCGGCCCTTCTGCGCCCCTTGTTCTCGCCCGCCTATCCCCGCTCCTTGGCCGTCGTCTCGTCCCATTCGTAGCCCGAGGTCAGCGAGGCATACTGCGGATCGCGCTCGGCGGCCTCGTCGTGGGGCAGGCTGCCGCGATGCGAGCGGAGGTACGTGAAGGGGGTGTGGTGGAGAAAATCCGAGACGCGCCCGGTGTACACGTCCGCGTAGCGCTCCACCTGCCGGGCAAAGAGGCTCTTGTCCTTCCCGGTGCGCATGAGGGGCCCCCAGTTGTCGTTGACGAGCTTGCTGGACGCCTTGGCAAGCGGCGCGATCTTCCGGTCGAGCGCCGTCAGCCGACTGCGGAGCTCGCTCATCTCCTGCTCCAACGCCTCCACGCTGTCCGCCTCGGCGGCGCCATAGCCCTTCTGCAGGCGCTGTCGCTGCAGCCGCTTGGCCGAGAACTCCGCCTCCAGCTGCTCCTTCTGCGTCATGAGCTCCGACAGCTGGGCCTGCTGATCGGCAAAGTCCTGAAAGGCCTCAATCTCTTTCTCCAGCTCGCGCACCACCAGCGCCGTGCGCCAGCGCAGCACCTTCTTCGACACGTTCACGTCCACGAACAGGTGGTCGCCCACGTACAGGATTTCCTCGCCACGCAGGCCCAGGCTCTCCTCCACGAGAGGCGCATTGCCCCCGACGTACACGGAATCCTCTTCCAGCGGCCCGTTCGTGTGCTCGCGCAGGAGGCCGTCCTCACTCTCCACGCGGAAGGCCGGCATCCGCACCGAGAAGAAGTCCGGCTTGCGGGCGCCCAGGATCGAAAGGTCGAACAGGTCGCGCCACGTCATGCCCTCCGGGAGAAACTCATTGAAGGCGTAGGCCAGCATGTGCCGGGCGTAGCTCCACTCCGAGTTGGTGATAAGGAGGATCTTCTTGCCGGCCCGCTTCTGATCGAGGAGCGTGAGCGGCATCTCGGGGTCGAGGTTCACGAAGCGCTCGGGGTGGGCAATGATTTTCTCCTTCAGGCGCCCCTCCATGTGCGCCTCGTCGAGGGTCTGTTGCACCTCGTCCCAGAGGTCGACGTATCCCATCGAGCCCGTGATGGCGTCGGCGTCGAGCAGCTCCACGAGTTGCATGTACATGCAGGCCGAGGAGATGGAAAAGAGGGTGTTGAGGAAGTGCCAGCGATCCTCTCCAAGGTCAACGAGCGTACGCTGGTACACCTCGCGCTGCCGCTCGTAGCCGAGGGGCTCGGTGCCGTGGAGGGCCCGCTTTACGTACCCGAAGCGGTTGGCCTTTACGACGTTGCCGTGCTCCGTGTCGATCACCAGCCCGCGGATGGCAAGATCGGGGTCGAACGTCAGGTCCTCCACGGGCCACCCCTTTCCCAGCAAGCCTTCCTTAATGAAGCCGTACGCCCGCTGCTCCCACTCGCGCATGTGGTAGTGCACGAGCGTGTAGTCCATGTCGTACCCGATGGCCTTGATGCCGCGCAGGTTGAGCGTGCGGTTGCAGAAGAGGCCCCGGGCGGGGTCGATGGCATCCATAGAACGAAAGAGACACGGAAGAAAGAGCTGCGAGGGACGTGCCGGAAGGCACGACGGACGCGATAAACGCGGCCCCTCCCGGATTGCTTCGTTACGAAACAATCAGGACCACATCTCTACACCTCCGGGATTCACGCGTTCAGTTTTTCTAACGTCTGCTTCCACAGCTCTTCACTCTCTTCCCACGCGAATGCACTGGCCCTCGATTCTCCTCATTGCCCTGCTGTTCGGCGCTGCGGGGGTGGCCCACTTCGTGTGGCCGTCGGTCTTCGTCCGGATCGTGCCGCCGTCCCTGCCGGCGCCCCGCACGCTGGTGTACGTGAGTGGGATAGCAGAGCTCCTGGGCGCAGTGGGCGTGCTGGTGCCTGGCCTGCGCGCATACGCCGGATGGGGCCTCCTCCTGCTCCTCCTGGCCGTCTTTCCGGCCAACGTCCACATGGCGCTCCATCCGGGCGAGTTCGGCCGCATTCCGGCGTGGGCGCTGTACCTGCGCCTCCCCCTCCAGTTTGTGCTGATGGGGTGGATCTACGGCGCGCTGGCCCTCGGACCGGTTCCGTGGTAGGGGCGCCCGAGAGGCTACTCCTGCTGGTCGGTCGGCATCACGAGCAGTTCCTCCACATCCACGCGCTCCGGCGCGGTAAGAGCATAGTGAATGGCCTCGGCAATGTCCTCGGACTGGAGCATCTCCATCCCCTCGTGCCCCTCCTTCATGCCCTCCAGCACGTCGGTGTCGGTGATGGTGTGGGGCAGTTCCGTATCCACCGCGCCCGGCTCGATGGTGGTCACGCGAATGTTGTGGTCCGGCGCCAGCTCGTTGCGCATGCCCTCCGAGAGCGCCGTGACGAAGTGCTTGGTGCCGCAGTAGACGGCCCCGCCCGGAAAGACGCGGCGCCCGGCCACCGACGACACGTTGACGACGTGCCCGCCGCCCTGCTCCAGCATGTGCGGGAGGGCCGCTTCGATGGCGTACAGCACGCCCTTCACGTTCACGTCTACCATCTGCTCCCACTCGTCGCCGTGCACGTTCTTCATGAGGGAGAGCGGCATGATGCCCGCGTTGTTTACGAGCACATCGACGGCGCCGTAGGCGTCGACCGTCGCGTCGATGAGGGCCTGCACCTGATCGCGATCGGTCACGTCGGTGGGCACGACGCGGGTGGTGCCGCCATCCGCTTCAATCTCGTCGCGGAGCGCGTCGAGGCGCTCCTTGCGGCGAGCGGCCAGGACCACGTTTGCCCCCTCATCGGCCAGCTGGCGGGCGGTCGCCTCGCCAATGCCGCTGGAGGCGCCGGTGACGATGGCGGCGGTGTCGGTCAGGTCGGTCATGGTAGGGAGGGTTTTCGAGAAGGAAAAACGGGATACGGCGTATGACCGCGCCCGGACGGAGATTCTCGGGGCCTGTATCGATCTCGGAATTCTGCCGGCGGGTCCTCGGCGCGCTACACCGACGCTTCCAGGTCCCACAGCCGTCCCGCCGGCCCGGCGTTCACCACCGGGGTGCCGGCAAGAGTGCCGGTTTCGCCCCAGCTGCCATGAATGTGGCCGCAGACGACGAGGCGCGGCGCGTGCTCTTCGATCGTGGTGCGCACCGCGGTGCTGCCGAGGGAGCGGCCGCTGGAATCGCGGTCCACCACACCTTTGGGTGGGGAGTGCGAGACGAGCACGGCATCGTCCGGGCAGTCCGCGAGCAGATCCTCGGCCTCCGCCTCAGAAAAGTCGTAGCTCCAACTGCCGAAGGGCGTGACGGGCACGCCCCCGCCGAGGCCGTAGAAGGGAATGCCCGCCACCGTCGCCCCCTCGCCGTGCAGCACGTGAGCGGCCGACCAGTCGTTGCAGGCCTCGCTCAGTTCCTCGGCGCTCTCCGCGTTGCCCGGCACCAGCACGGTGGGCGTGTCGAGGGCCGAGAGGCACTCAATGGTGGGCTGCAGGCGACGGCGCATCACCGCAAAGTCGCCCGCCCCCACCACCACGTCGGCGTCGGCGGCCCGGTCCACGAGGGCCCGGCACGCATCGAGGTCGTTGTGGACGTCGCTGAAGAGAAGGAGTTGAGGCATGGTGTTAGGTCGGGTCGTCGTCGGCAGGCTGGAGCGAGCGAAGACGATCCCAGCGGTAAACCCCTCCGCTGTGACCGTCGTCCCACGTGATGCGGAGGCCCACGCTGCCGGCTTGTTCGACCGTCAGGTCCTGCCATCGGTTTTTCTGGCGAAAGATGTGGAAGAAGCCAGGCTTGGTGATGCGTTCCACGTCGCCGCCCTGGCACTCGGCACACGGGCAGGCCTGGCGCAGGGCGTCGAGCGGAAAGACCGACACGTGGCCGTCCCTCCACTCGATGTTGAGCCGCTGCATTTTTATATCGACCGAGACGCGGTCGGGCGGCGGCGCGTCCATGGCGAAACGGGGGCAAACGATGGGGGCGGCTACGAGCGGGTCACTTCGAACCCGCCCTCCCGTAGGATCTCCGCGATCTTGGCCTCCAGCTGGTCGCTCTCTACGATGGTCAACTCCGTGCCCCGGCGCACCTTCGAGAGGAGGGTGTGCTTGTTCATGTCGTCGATCTCCGCTGCGATGCTGGAGATCTTCAGGTACGGCTTGAGCGCCTGCAGCTGCTTAATGGTCATGGCGCGCCGCAAGATTTGTGAACGAGGGAAGAGCCAGATGCAAGGCTGCATAGCCAATTGGGCCGATCAAGTTTCGTGCGGATGACGGACAGACGGAAAAGATTTTTTATCCGCCATACGAAACATCTATCTACCGCACGAATATTTTATTGTGCAATTGGCTCTATTATATTCATCGCCTCCCCTCCACGATGGTCTCCACCAGATTTCGTCGCCGTCGCCGCTCCCCGTCCGCCTCCCCAGCGCCCACCGGCCAGGAGAAGCGGAAGGCCCAGGCCCAGCACATCCGGGCCCTCGAGCGCGTGCTGGGGGGCTCAGTTGGCTGGGGCTTCGACACGCTTAGCCGTCAACTGTCCCGGATGCGTCGCGACGCGTCGCGGTGACGCGCGGAGGGGTGGGTCGCACCCTGTCGTCTCGATCCGTGTTTCGCCCCTACCGGAAAGGCCCACTCGTCGGGTGAATCCTCCCCGAAAATAGCGGAAACACGGTTCGCCGGTCCGGGCCGCATTCCTCTCGCGGTTGCGCCCGCCACGCGTAAGGGCTACGTTTTGATTTGCCGGAGCCCCCTGGCCTTCGGGCCGGCTCCGTCGCCCGCGCTTTCTGAACCCGACCGCCCGGACATGGATCTTCCGCTGTACCTGACGGCCCTGGTCGCCTTTCTCATCATCAATGGAATGTTGCTGTCGGCGTCGCTTCTGGTATACGCCGAGCGACGCGTTTCCGCATTCATGCAGAACCGGCCTGGCCCCAACCGGGTCGGCCCCTTCGGTCTTCTGCAGCCATTTGCGGACGTCCTCAAGTTTGTGTTGAAGGAGGACGTGCAGCCCGCCCAGGCGAACTCGTTTATTCATTCTCTGGCTCCGGTGCTTATGGTCGTCATCGCCATGAGCACAGCGGCCCTGATCCCGTTTGCCGAAGGCGTGGTGCTCGCCGATCTGAACGTGGGCGCCCTCATGCTGCTGGCCCTCACCTCCATCAGCGTTTACGGCGTCACGCTGGCCGGCTGGAGCTCGAACAGCAAGTTTTCGCTGCTGGGCGGCCTGCGCTCGGCGGCCCAGATGGTAAGCTACGAGCTCTCAATGGGCCTGGCGGTGATTTCTGTGGTCATCATCGCCGGCTCGCTCAACTTTATGACCATCGTGGAGGATCAAGCCTCGGGCTGGGCGCTTCTGGGCTGGAACGCCATTCGGAATCCCATTGGGTGTCTGGCCTTTATCGTCACGGCCTTCGCCGAAACGAACCGCGCCCCGTTTGATCTGCCGGAGGCCGAGGAAGAACTGGTGGCGGGATACCACACCGAGTACAGCGGAATGAAGTTCGGCATGTTCTTCCTTGCCGAATACGTCAACTGGTTCGTCGCGTCCTTCTTTATTGTCACGCTCTTCTTTGGGGGCTACCTGGTGCCGTTTCAGCCGCTGCTGCTCGACTTCGTGCCGGCCCTTGAGGGCTCCGCGTGGCTGGCGGTGCTGCAGTTTGTAAGCCTTATGCTCAAGGTGGGCTTCTTCGTCTTCCTCTTCATCTGGGTGCGGTGGACCTTTCCCCGGTTCAAGTACAACCAGCTCATGGAGGTGGGATGGAAGTACCTGCTGCCGATTACATTTGCGAATGCGATCCTGATTGCCCTCGGCGTCATGATCTTCAGCGCCATCGGGCTGTAGCCCCGACCCGCCACGGCAGACCGCTCCGGGGCGCGGATCGGGGGGCCGTTGAGCCGTTCAGCCACTCGTCACGGCGTGTTCACCCAGAGGGCGGCACAGCCTCTTTCTCTTCGCCGTGGCACTTCCTTTATTACACGAGTGTCGCTGCCTCCTGACGACCGTCCGCCGCTCATGCCCGCGCCCCCTACGATGCCGACCCTCGCCCCGTCCATCCTCGCCGCCGACGCCGGCGCCTACGCCGACTGTGCCCGCACGGCGCTTGAGGCCGGGGCCGAGTGGCTCCACCTCGACGTGATGGACGGCCACTTCGTCCCCAACATCACGTTTGGGCCCGACGTGGTCCGTGCGCTCCGGCCCCTGGCCGACGAGCACGACGCCCGGCTCGACGTCCACCTCATGATCGAGGAGCCGCAGGACTACGTCGACGTCTTCGCCGAGGCGGGGGCCGACGTGTTGACCGTGCACGTGGAGGCCTGCCCTCACCTCCACCGCGTCATCCAGCAAATCTGGGATGCCGGGAGCGCGGCGGGCGTGGCCCTGAATCCCGCCACGCCCCCCGGCCACCTCGAAAGCATCCTGCCGGTGGCGGACCTCGTGCTCGTCATGTCGGTGAACCCGGGCTTTGGCGGCCAGTCCTTCATCCCGCAGTCCACGGCCAAAATCCAGACGCTGCGTCGCCAACTCAACGCCCTCGGCTCCGACGCCCGCCTGGAGGTGGACGGTGGGGTGCGGCCCAAGAATGCGATGGATCTGCTTCGTGCGGGGGCCGACGTGCTCGTGGCCGGGAGCGCCGTGTTTGGCGGGGACCAATCCGTCGCCCAAAACATCGAAGCCTTCCGGAACGCGCTCACGCTGAAGGTGTAGCCCCGCCTCCTCGCTCGGACTGTTTGCTGTCGCTGTGTTGTTTTTATGGAGGATCGGCTGAACCTCAAGACCCTGGAGGACGCGGTCTGCGTCGTCACCGGTGCCAACTCCGGCATCGGCAAGGCCGCCGCCAAAGGCCTCGCCCGCCTCGGCGCCCACGTGGTGATGATCTGCCGCGACCCGGAACGCGGCCGCGATGCCCAGGCCGAAATTCAGGCTGTCGCCGAACGGGCCTGGCCCAGTCACACCGACGCGGTCGACCTGTACCTCGCCGACCTGGGGGTGCAGGAGGAAATCTTCGCGCTTGGCGAAACGTTACGTGCCGACTACGATCGCCTCGACGTACTCGTCAATAACGCCGGCGTGTTGCTCGGCTCCCGTGAAGAAACCCCGGACGATGTCGAGAAAACGCTCGCGGTCAACCATCTTGCTCCCTTTCTGCTCACTCATCTCCTGCTTCCCCTCCTGAAGGAAACGTCCGGGCGCACCGACGAAGCCCGCGTGGTCACGGTCAGCTCCGAGGCGCACCGGAGCGTGAGCCTTGACTTCGATGACCTGAACGCCGAGGCGAGCTACAATGCCCTCCGGGCCTATGGACAGTCGAAGCTCGCCAACATTCTGTTCACGCACGAGCTGGCGCGTCGCCTTCGCGATACGGGCGTGACGGCCAATTGTGTGCATCCCGGCGTGGTGGCGACGGATCTGTGGCGGGGCTCCGACTGGTTTTCGCGGCTCGCTCGCCTCTTCACGTGGTTCTACAAGAGCCCCGACGAAGGGGCCGAGGGCGTGTTGTACCTGGCGGCCTCCGAGGACCTCGACGGCGTAACGGGCCAGTACTTCGACGGCACCGAGGCCGTGAATCCCTCCCCCGACGCCTACGACGAAAAGGCCGCCGCCCGCCTCTGGCGCGAAAGTCTCAAGCTGGTCGGCCTCGAAGTTCCTGCTGAGGAGGACGACACCGTGGCCGGCTCGCCCTAGCGGCACCGTACGTCCCGCCCCCCACCGCTCTGCGTGTTCGCTCCGTTTCCCTGGCGCGCCCCACCTCCTGCAGTGCAGCACTGTCACGCCGTCAGGGACCATTGCCGGATTTTCAGTCCCCACGGCCGTGCGTCCCCGCACCGCCCGGCTGGCACACCCCTTGATAGTCACATTAACCCCGAGGATGGGGACCGGGTCCTGAATGCCCGGTCGCTGACCTGTTCGCGAGACACGTCGAACAATCCAAGACCAGGAGGTGATTGCCATGACGCAGTTGACGCGCCGCACGCCCAATCGAACGGTTCGAGATCTTCAGCGCGAGGTCGACAGCATCTTCGATCAGTTCTTCGGCCGCGGAGACAACGCGGACACGTCCGCCGTATGGGCTCCGAGCACGGACCTCACGGAGACGGACGACGCGTTCGAGCTCCGGATGGACGTGCCGGGCATGAGCACGGAGGACATCAAGATTAACCTCCAGAACAACACGCTGACCGTCAGCGGGGAGCGCGCCCGCGAGCAGACGCGTGACGGCGAAGACCGTGTGCGCGTAGAACGCGTGTTCGGCTCCTTCCACCGCACGTTCACGCTGCCGGACGCGGTCGATCCCGAAGACATTGAGGCCACGTACGACGACGGCGTGCTGACGATCTCTGTGCCGAAAACGGAGGCGAGCACGCGTCGTCAGATCGAGATCCAGTAGCACGCCTCGAATCCGTCGTCCCCTGTCCGGTCCCCACGGGACGACGGTCGTGCTACCGGCTCGACGATGAGTGGTCTCCCTTCTTCGCGCCCGGCCGGGCCCTCCAGGGCCCCGTCGGGCGCTTTTTTTCGGTGGCGCTTACCGAGGGCGAAGGTCCTGGAAGAGCGTCGTCAGCGGAAGAGCCCACCCCGACAGGTTCGGGGTCGTGAGCGTGTCGTCCGTCTCCGCCCTCCACTCGGCCACCCGTTCGTATCCGTCTTCCGGCCGGCGGTAGACCTTCACCGTCTTCAGTTCCGGATCAACCACCCCGTATTCCGTCACGCCGTGCCGGGCGTAAACCCGCCGCTTCCGCACCTCGTCGTGCCGCCGGTTGCCCTCGGAGACGACCTCCACGACGAGATCCGGCGCCCCCGCAATGCCCCGCTCCTTCACGATCTCTCGCCGCTCGGCCGTCACGAAGAACACGTCGGGCTGCACGACATCGTGGTCGGAGAGGATGACGTTGTGGGGAGCCATAAAAACTTCTCCCCCTCCGTGATCAGAGACGTGGTTGTATAGGCTGTTGAAAAGGCAACCAACGATGCGCTGATGGGACGTTGTGGGAGACGGAGACATGTATTCCTCACCCTCGATGATCTCGTGGCGCTTCCCGTCGTCGGGAATGGTGCGGTAGTCCTCGTACGTGAGGCGCGGGGCGGTAGAGGTGGACGACATATGGGCGCCTCGGTGGCTGTACGCAAAATCTTTGCACGAAAGAAACGCCTCTGCCGCGTCGAATGGTTCCCCCTCCGCCCGGCACCTGTGGGCGGCGTCGCCGTACGGGCGTGCGTGCCGTTGCCTCTCCATCCCGATGCCTCCGCCCGTGACCGTCAACGTCGTCCTCCTCCGCCCGCTCGACCAGGCCTTCACGTACCGCGTGCCCGACGGCTTGACGGACGCGGCGCAGACGGGCTGTCGCGTCCTGGTGCCCTTTCGCAACCAGCGCCTGACGGGCGTCATCGTGGAGGCGGGCCCGCCGGCCGACACGCTCGACTTCCGGGTGAAGGACGTGCTCGATGTCCTCGACGACGTGCCGACCTGTCCGCCGAGCCTCCTGTCGCTCACAAAGTGGATCGCCGACTACTACGTCTGCAGCTGGGGCGAGGCGCTGAAGGCCGCCCTGCCCGGCGGCCGTACTGTCGAGACCGAGCGCACGCTCCAGCGTACCGACGCCGCCCCCGGCGAGTGGCCCGAACACGACGTGGCCCGGCGCGTGCTGGCCGACCTGGCCGACCACGCCGAAACGACCCTCTCTGCCCTCCGCAAGCGAGTGGGGCCCGCCGTGCCGCTGGCCCTCATCCGCTCGATGGCCGCCGACGGCGTGATTGAGATGGACACGGCCCTCTCCAACGAGCGGGTGAGCGCCAAGACCGAGACGCACCTCCGATTCGCCCCCGCCTTCCAGCACCAGGGCGCCGTGGCCGACCTTGTGGAGCAACTGCGCGGGGAGAAGCAGCAGGCCGTCATCCGCTCCCTTGGGGGCTTCCGTGAGCAGGGCACCCCCGAGCCCCGCCAGGCCGACGTGGTCAAGCATGCCGATGCCTCGTACTCCACCATCCGCAGCCTGGTGGACAAGGGCATGATCGAACGGGTGGACAAGGAGGTGGTGCGCTCGCCCTTCGGCGACCTGCCCGAGCCCGAGCCGCCGCCCAACCACGACCTCCTCCCCGCCCAGCAGGACGCTCTCAGCGCCATCACCGGTGCCGTGGACGACGGGCGCTACGGCACCTTCTTGCTCCACGGCATCACCGGGAGTGGCAAGACGGAGGTCTACATCCGCGCCCTCAAGGCGGTGCTGGCGCAGGGGCGCACCGGCATCATCCTGGTGCCCGAAATTGCGCTCACGCCGCAGACCGTCCAGCGCTTCCGCGCCCACTTCGGCGACCAGATCGCCGTCCTGCACTCGCAGATGAGCCCCGGCGAGCGGTACGACGCGTGGCGCCAGCTGCGCACCGGCGCGGCCCGCATCGCCATCGGCCCGCGCTCCGCCGTCCTCGCCCCGCTGGAGGACCTCGGCCTCATCGTGGTGGACGAGGAGCACGAGACCTCGTACAAGCAGTTCGACCCCGCCCCGCGCTACCACGCCCGCGACGTGGCGGTGATGCGCGCCCACCAGAACGACGCGGTCTGCGTCCTGGGCTCGGCCACTCCCAGCCTGGAGTCCACGATGAACGCGCGCTGGGACAAGTACGAGCGCCTCGAACTCCCCGAGCGGGTGCCCGACGCGTCGGGCCAAACCGCCACGTTGCCCGAGGTGCGCGTCCTCGACCTTACCCTTCAGCGCAAGAAGCACCAACTCGACGGCGCCCTGGCCGACCCGCTCCGCACGGCGATTCGCGAGCGGGTGGCACGGGACGAGCAGGTCATCCTCCTTCAGAACCGCCGCGGCTTTGCCCCGGTGATCGAGTGCGAAAACTGCGGATGGGCCCCCGAGTGCGCCAACTGCTCCGTCAGTCTCACGCTGCATCACAGCGGCGGCCCGGCCCGTCTCCAGTGCCATTACTGCGGATACACCGAGAAAGCGCCTCGCCAGTGCCCCGAGTGCAGCGGCCCCCTCAGCAAAATCGGCGTGGGCACGCAGCAGGTGCAGGAAGAGGTCGACGAAGTGGTTCCCGACGCCACCGTCCTCCGCATGGACCGCGACACGACGAGCCGGAAGCACGGCCACCACCGCATCCTCCAGCAATTTAAAAACGGCGGCGACGTGCTGCTCGGCACCCAGATGATCGCGAAGGGGCTCGACTTTGGGCGCGTGACGCTGGTCGGCGTCGTCGACGCGGACGTGGGCCTCCTCTTCCCCGACTTCCGCGCCGAGGAGCACACCTTCCAGCTCCTCACGCAGGTGGCGGGCCGCGCCGGCCGCGCCGACCTCCAGGGCAAGGTGATCCTGCAGACCCGCAACCCCGACCATCCCGCCCTCCGCCATGCCACCACGCACGACTACGAGGGCTTTATCGAAGAAGAGCTTCCCACCCGGCGCCAGTTCGGCTACCCGCCGTTCGGGCACGTGGCGACGGTGACGTTTCGGGGGCCGGACGAGGATCGCGTCGAACAGCTGGCGCTCAACTGGACGAACCGCCTGCGCGGCCACGCCGAGGAGGTGGAGGTGATGGGGCCCGAGCCCGCCTTCATCCAGCGCGTGAAGAAGCAACACCGCTACCGCACGATGCTCAAGGCCCGCGGGGGCAGTGCCCGACCGCTCCAACTGGCCCTGCGCCGGGCCCGCGACGACCACGGCACGCCGCCCACCGGGTACCACGTCGCCATCGATGTGGACGCGCTCGACCTGCTGTAATGCGGACTCTGGGCCCACAGGAGGCACAACCACAAAACGCCGAGCAGACGAATCCACTCGGCGTTTCGAGACGGAGTCATGTAGACAGCCCGACTTTTCTCCTCGGACCGTCGACACTCGACTACAGAAGCACGCGGTCAATCACGTGGACGACTCCATTCTCGGCCTCCAGGTCTGCCTGCCGGATGGTGGCGTCCCCAATCCGTACCCGGTCGCCTTTCGCCTGAACCTTCAGGTCTGAGCCCGCCATCGGGGAAATTTTGTTTTGCTCCGCAACCCGGCTCGACATCTGTCGTCCCTGTACGACGTGGTGCTTCAGGATGTCTTGCAGCTTCGCCTTGTTCGCGGGCTTCATGACGTCCTCGAGGGTTCCTTCCGGAAGCCGCTCAAAGGCATCGTTCGTGGGGGCAAAAACGGTGAACGGGCCCTTTCCCTTCAACGTGTCGACAAGGTCGCCGGCCTGGAGGGCCTGAACGAGCGTCGAGAAATTTTTGTCGTTCGTCGCAATGTCGACGATGCTTTCTGCTTTTTTGGTTTTGATAGCCATATCTGTTCGATTTTGAGGGTGATTGTGACTGGCGATCTCTTCAGGAAGAAGCGATCTTGTTCGCCGATGCCAATGTCACAATCGCGGGTCCCATCTCCATCATCTTCGAGACAGGACATCCGCTCACCGAAAGCAGCGGCCGTCCCGTGTCCAACGGCGTGCCGAGACGTACACCATTTGAGGCTGAGGTGCGCCACGATGCGCGCGGCCTCAACGACCGCCCGGGCGGTGCCGGCCCTGTGCCCCGGGGAGGCCGCCCCGATCAGTCCGCCCCCCTTCTCATCAGG
>JAWOAQ010000102.1:0-29669 GCA_046498495.1 Salinibacter sp.
CCGAACTGCAGGTATCGAATTCCGTCAGTGATGAACGAGCCGACATTTACCTCGCCCGCGAATTGATAGCCGGTGAAACCGCCTGGCCTGTACGCCGACGCCCAGTTCGCCGAGCGGACACATGCCCATGAGCGCGCACTTGCATCGCTCGACTCTCTCCTGCAGGCCCATGGCCGCCATTCGGTGGCCAACGAGGCACGGTTCCGCCGCGCTCGCATTCACCTGGCCCGTGGGGACACGACGGCGGCCATTGAGGCTTTTGAAACCCTCGCCCGGGACGACCCAGAGAACCCCTATGCAGATCGGAGCCTCTTCCAACAAGCCCAGATTCAGGAGGCCCTGGGCAATCCCGACGCCGCAGCGGAAACGTACGACCGCTTGCTTACTGAGCATCCCGAATCCCTCCTGACCCCCAACGCCCGCACTCGCCTCCGCGCCCTGCGTCAACAGCAGGGATAAGGCCTACAGTATTACGCCCCCGACCCGTTCAGCCATGCGCGCTTCCTCCCTTCTCTCGTCGATCTTGGTCGTCTTCCTCGTGGTCGCAATGCGTCCGGGGCTCGCCCCCGGGCAGGATCTGTTGGTGCCCATGGATGACCAGCAAAGCGACCACCTGAAGGCCTACGGAGGCGTCTACGCCACCCTGGAAAACGGCCAGACGGTGGACTGGCTGCTCAACTACCGGGGCGGGGCCTTCCTCACCCGGGCGACGTCCGAGGCGGTGCAGGAACTGCGAGCACGAGGCGTCCGCTTTGAGGAAGTCTCAGAGTCCGAGAGCAACGCAATCGTCGGCGAGGTGGAGGCCGATGGGAGCAACATGTCCGTGGTGCCCCTGGAGAAGGCCCCGGAAATCGCGGTCTACGCCCCCGAAAGCGCCGTGCCCTGGGACGATGCGGTGCGCCTGGCCCTCCGCTACGCCGACGTGCCCCACGATGTGATTTACGATGACGCCGTGCTGGAAGACGAACTGGAACAGTACGACTGGCTCCACCTCCACCACGAGGACTTTACGGGGCAGTTCAGTAAATTCCTCCGCTACCAGAACGAGTCGTGGTACGTCGAAAAGGAGGAGCGCGCCCGGGCCGCGGCGGAGAAATTTGGGTTCCGGAAGGTGAGCGAGCTCAAGCTCGCGGTCTCCCAGCGCATTCGCGAGTACGTAAAGGCCGGTGGGTTTCTCTTTTCCATGTGCTCCGGCACCGAAACCTTCGACCTTGCCCTGGCCGCCCATCAAACCGATATCGTTCCGGAGCCGTACGACGGCGACCCCGTCGACCCGAACGCGACCCAGCAGCTCGACTTCGGCCAGACGCTCGCCTTCACCGACTTCGAGCCTAACTACGATCCTCGGGAGCCTACCCACTCGAATATCGACACCGGCCGCCCCCCGGCCGACATCCGAGACCCCTCGCTCGACTACTTTACCCTCTTTGACTTCAGTGCAAAGTGGGATCCGGTGCCGTCCATGCTCACCCAAAACCATGTGGCCACCGTGAAGGGCTTTGTGGGACAGACCACCGCTTTTGAGGAAAGCGTCCTAAAAGAAGACGTCGAAATCCTCGCCAAGCCCCCCGACCGCTCCCAGGCCCGCTACATTCACGGCTCCCTGGGCCAGGGCACGTTCACCTTCTACGGCGGCCACGACCCCGAGGATTATCAGCACTTCCTCGGCGACCCGCCGACGGATCTCTCCCTTCACCCAAACTCTCCGGGCTATCGGCTCATTCTCAACAACATTCTCTTCCCCGCCGCTAAAAAGAAAAAGCGCCAAACCTGACGGTTCGCCCTCCGCTATGCCGCCCCCTCCATCCACCTCCAAACCGGTATCGGCCTCCACCTGCATGATGACCGAGATCGTGTTGCCGAACGACACGAACGGTCTCGGCAACATGATGGGCGGCCGCCTCTTGCATCTGATGGACAAATGCGCGGCAATTTCCGCTCAGCGGCACGCCAACCGGGTCTGCGTCACCGCATCGGTGGACAACGTGGAATTTCAGTCGGCCATCCAGGAGGGGGAAGTGGTTGTCATTGAGGGCCGCGTCAACCGCGCCTTTCACACGTCGATGGAAGTGGAACTCAACGTATGGGCCGAGAACCCGCGCGAGGAGACGAGTCGCAAGTGCAACCGGGCCTTTTACACGTTTGTCGCGCTGGACGAGTCCGGCGCGCCTGTCGCCATCCCCTCGATTGCGCCCGAAACAGACGCCGAGCAAAATCGGCACGAGGCCGCCGCGAAGCGGCGCGACATCCGCCTCGTGCTGGCCGGCCGGAAAGACCTGGAGGATGCATCGAGCCTCAAAGAGGACATGCTTACGGCCCTGACGCCCTCGACCGATGACGTGGACTAACCTCCGCCACACAGCCCGCCGCTCGTGGGTGGCGTGGGGAACCCTGGCCTGTCTCCTCGGCCTCCTCGGAATCCCGACGCCCTCCCATGCCCAGCGCGAGGTCGGGTCGACCACGTTTGGCCTTCAAGTCGGCCAGCCCGGCGGCGTCACCGGCAAGTTGTACCGGCCCGCCCCCATCGCGTACGACGGGCTCTTCACAACCGATGGCAACGATTTCGCGTCCCTCTATGTCCACCGGTTGTGGGAACAGCCCCTTCCCGACTCCCTCGTTCACCTGTATGCGGGCCCCGGGCTCCTTCTGGAAGGGCGGTCGCTGCAATCCGAGCCCGCGCCCCAGTTTGGCCTAAGCGCCAAGGCCGGACTCAATGTATTCATCGAACGCTTCGAAGTCTTTCTCCACGTCACGCCAACGGCCCGCCTCACCCCCATTTGGGAGCCGGAATGGGGCGGGAGTGTCGGCCTCCGATACAACCTCCGCTGATGCCTACCCGCGCGCCCCTGTCTCCCGATGCCCTCTTCGGCCCAACGGTGCTCGTCACCGGGGCCAATGGCCTCCTCGGTCAGGCCTTAACCCAGCGCCTGGCCGAGGCCGAGACCATCACCGTACACGCAACGGCCCGCGACGAGACGCTTCGGGCCCCCGCCGACTGCGCGTACCACCCGATGGACGTGACGGCCCCCGACGAGGTGGAGGCCACATTCAAGCGCGTCGAGCCGGACGTGGTGGTCAACTGCGCAGCGCTGTCGGATGTCTCAACCTGTGACCAGGACCGCAACCGGGCGTGGGCCACAAACGCCCGGGCCGTCAAACGACTGGCTCGACACTGCAAGGACACCCGGGCCCATCTCGTCCAGGTGTCTACCGACTTCGTCTTCAATGGGAAACGGGGCCCCTACGACGAGGCCGCCCGTCCGGACCCGGTCAACTATTACGGACGCACCAAGCTTGCTGGTGAAAATCACGTGCGCGACGCCGGCCGCACCCGCTGGACCATCGCCCGGACCATCCTGCTTTACGGCACCGGGGTGGATCTGAGTCGGCAGAACATCGTGCTATGGATGATTGACCAACTGCGACAGGGGGAGCCGATCCACGTGGTCACCGACCAGTGGCGAACCCCGACCTACGTTCCCGACCTGGCCGAGGGACTCTATCAGATCGTACGCCAAAAGGCATCCGGGATCTACCACCTCTCCGGCCCCGATCTGGTCTCCATTCACGAGCTGGCCCTCGCTGTCGCCGAGGTGTTTGACCTCAACGATGATCTGATCCATCCCGTCCCCAGCGACCACTTTGCCGACGCTGTCGAGCGCCCCTCCAAAACCGGGTTTGCGATCGAAAAGGCGCAGCAGGAACTTGCGTATGCCCCGCACTCGCTCCGCGATGGCCTCCGGGCCCTCCGGGCCGAGCGAAGGTAGCGCCGCGCCCGTCCAGATCTTGCTCGTCCCTTCCATTTTTCGACGAGAGTTTGACCGCACCGATAGCTGGGCCGGCGTCTGAGGCCTACTTTGCTATTCGCTTTCCGCTTCCCTCTGATTCTCGGCCCTCTCCCATGCTCGATATCGACGCCATTCGCTCCAATCCGCAGCGCGTCCGGGAGGCCCTCCGGGCCAAGGGAATTGATCGCCCCTCCCTGGTCGACACGCTGTTGGAGGCCGACGAAGACCGTCGCGCCAAGATCACCGAGCTTCAGCAGGCCCAGGAACGCCAAAACAAGCTGTCCCAGGAGATCGGTGCTCTCAAACGTGAGGGAAAGGAGGACGAGGCCCAAAAGCGCATCGAGGAAACGAGTCGACTGAAAGAAAAAATCCAGGAGCTCGACGATGCCGTGGAGGAAGCTAAGACGCATTACCGGGACCTGCTGCTCAACATCCCGAATGTCCCGCACCCCAGCGTCCCGGTCGGAACCAGCGAAGAGGACAACGAAGTGGAGGAGACCGTTGGTGAAAAACCCTCCTTTGATTTCGACCCGGCCCCGCACTGGACCCTGGCCGAACGGCACAACCTGGTGGATTTCGATCGGGGCGCGAAAGTCGCGGGGAGCGGATTTCCCTTCTACACCGGGCGCGGCGCTCGACTCCAGCGAGCGCTCCTCAACTTTTTTCTGGACCGGGCCCGCAACCGCGGCTACCTCGAGATGCAGCCGCCCACGTTCGTGAACCCGGAGAGCGCCGAGGGGACCGGACAACTCCCGGATAAGGACGACCTGATGTATCACATTCCGCGGGACGACCTCTTCCCGATTCCTACCGGCGAAGTCCCGATGACCAACTACCACCGCGACGAAATCCTGGACGCCGACAGCCTGCCCCTCAAGTACTGCGCGTATACCCCGTGCTGGCGCCGCGAGGCCGGGAGCTACGGCGCCGATGTCCGCGGCCTCAACCGTCTTCACGAATTTGACAAGGTGGAACTGGTCCACATCGTACACCCCGACGACAGCTACCGCGCCCTCGATTCCCTCCTCCGCGACGCTGAGAGTGCCCTTGAAGCCCTGGGCCTCCCCTACCGCCGCCTGCTGATGTGTACTGGCGACATGGGCTTTACCCAATCCAAAAAGTACGACCTTGAAGTCTGGAGCGCCGGCCAGGAAAAGTGGCTGGAGGTCTCCTCGATCTCCAACTTTGAGGCCTTCCAGGCCCGGCGCATGCAACTCCGCTATCGCCCCGAGCCCGAGGCCCAACCCCAACTGGTCCATACCCTGAACGGCAGTGGGCTGGCCTTCCCCCGCGTGCTCGCCGCCCTGCTTGAAAACAACCAGACCGCCGACGGCAGCATCCGCATTCCCGATGTCCTCGGGGCGTACGCTGGATTCAACCGGATTGCGTAGACGCACTCCCCCGCATCGTTCCTCTGGCCCCGATTATGTCTCCCTCCGACGCCGCCGTATATGAGCGTGGCGACGCCCTGAACGACGTTCGTCGGTCTTCCGAAGACGCCCCCGCGTCCGAGCCCCCCCTCGTGGACCGGATTGACGTGTACGAGTTTTCTGAGGACGAGCACTGGGCGTGGCTCCTGTCCCTCATGGATGACGGAGCCGAACTCAACAAGCACCTCGGGCGGCTTCTGGACCGCGTCTACGCCTGCGATCCATCGTTCTACAACCTGCGGGGGCGCCGGCGACTGCGGTCTCTTCTCGACGACCTGAACGAGGCCCGGACCTCCGTGCAGGCCTACGAGCGCGACATCGAGGAATTAGCCTTCGTGTTCGCGAAAACGGGGAAGATTGAGAATACGGCGGCCAGCGGGGCCGAGCTCACCCTTTCAAGTGTTAAAGCCACGTACGACCGAGCCTACGACCTCTGCCTCTACAAGCTCGACCGCATGAGCAACGGGTGGATTACCGCGTCCAACTTCCTCATCAGTATCATCATGCTGGTCGTCACCATCCTGTTCTGGATGGAGTTCCGATAATTGGCGGCTGTCGCTCCCACGCTTTGGACGCCTTGGGCGCCCTGCAATAACAGAGACTTGCGGGGGCCGCCGTTCGCTGTCGGCCTGGGTCCCCAGGCTGGTCTCTCCGGATGCGTCACGCAGAACCCCATACGTAGAAAAGCGCAGCACCCGGTGGGCCGGGTGCTGCGCTTGCATCTCCTTCTGAACTTGTGAGTGGCTATTGCGCGGCCTCTTCCCCCGATGCTGGCTGCTGGGGCTCAGCGGAGGCCCCATCCCCACGCTCCCTCGACGGCACCCCGTCCGTGACTTCGTCGACGTCCAGATCCGCGGTCTCTCCGGGCTTGCGGTCGATGTCGCGGGGATCTTGCCCCTCGCCGTCAAACTGCTGGATGTGCTCGCTCACCGGCGTCTTGCCGGCATCGCGCCCCAGCGGGCTCCCCTCGTGAATATAGAAGTCGCTGTTGGGCAGCGTGTCGTTGTACGAGCGAGCGGCCTCGGCGGCCTCGCGCATCGTCTCGTCCGCGTTGTCCGCCATCTCGCCGCAGTTCCGGTGGATCTTGTGCGCGAACCAGTCGAAGAGATACTCGAACGCCGCCCGGTCCCGCTCAAACGCCGGACCGTACTCGCCGGACCGCAGCTGGTCGTCCATCTTCGAGAGTGAGGTCGCAAGAGCAAACAGGTAGATGGCGTTGTCCGCCACCCGAGCCTGCTGGGCCTGATGCTTCACCACGTCCTCTCGCTCCCACTTGCTGACAAGCTTGAAGTAATGGGAGTGCTTCTGGGTCAGAGCAGCCAGGCGGTCGGCTTGCTCGCGAATGGCCGGATGCACATTGCGAATCTCGGGCGCGTTCGGCTTCAGGCCGAGGAAGAGCTGGGCCCCGAGCGGAACCGCCTTGCTCATCACCGTGGGGTTTGTGGCCGCGGTGAGAATGCGGCTCAGGTTGTCGCCAATGGACTCGTCGGTGTCCCAGAGCAAGGCCTCCTGGACCGAAATCATTTGCTCGGCGAGTTGCTTGCCGCCGTACGCAAAGATGAAGCCCTGCATCACCTCATTCGAGCCCTCGACGATGCTGTGGATGCGGTTGTCGCGCCAGGCGCGCTCGACCTCGTGTTCGGTCATATAGCCCTCTCCGCCCATGATTTGCATCACCTCATCGATCACCTTCCACCCGTAGTGGGAGCAGAAGACCTTGGTGATGGCTGTTTCGACCATGATGTCTTTGTCCCCCCGATCGAGCATCCCGGTCATCATGTACAGCATGGCGTCCATCGCGTAGGTGACGGCCGACATGCGGGCGATCTTTTGCTGAACCAGCTCGAAGTCGGCCAGGGGACGGTCGAACTGGTAGCGGGTCTGCGCCCACTTGATGCCCTGCTCTTTCGCGGCCTTCGCTGCCCCGGTCACTCCGGCGCTCAGCGTACAGCGGCCGTAGTTGAGACACGAAAGGGCCACCTTCAGCCCGGCGCCTTCCTTGTGCAAGAGGTTTTCCTTCGGCACGCGGACGTCGTTGAAGCGGAAGCGCGCCTGCCACGTCCCCCGGATGCCCGTCTTGGCGCGGTTCTTTTCAAACACCTCGACCCCGTCCATGTCCGGCGTCACGATGAGCGCGTTGACGCCCTTCTGCTCCAACTCCCCCGTCTCCGGATTGCGGACCATGTTCTTACACATGACCGTGAGCAGCCCACTGAAGGCACCCGAGGTGGACCACTTCTTTTCGCCGTTCAAAATGTAATCGCCGTCGTCCGTCCGTACGGAAAAGGACTCCTGGTTCGCAGCATCCGACCCTACGTTCGGCTCCGACAGGCAGAAGGCCGACACCTTCTCCCGCGCCACCATCGGCAGGTAGTCCTCTTTCTGCTCCTCCGTCCCAAACATCACCAGGGCCTTACACCCGATCGACTGGTGCGCGCTCACCAGCACGGCTGTCGACGCGCAATACCGGCCAATCATCTCCAGCACGCGGTTGTAGCTGGTCACCCCAAGCCCGAGGCCGCCGTACTCCTCAGGAATAATCATGCCCATCACCCCCATCTCGAACAGGCGATCAATCACCTCCTGCGGAATGTACTGCTCACGATCAATCTTGACGCGGGGATGCTCATTCTCAAGGTACTCTTCGAGTTCTTCCAGCAGCGCGTCGCATTTCTCCTTCTCCTCTGTGCCTTCGTGAGGGTAGGGAAAGACGAGATCTTCTCGGAATCGACCCCAAAAGGCGTTTTTAATGAAGCCCATGTCCTCGGGCTCGGGCCCCATCATCGTCTCGATGTCCTCAATCATCTTCTGGTCTTCTTTCGAGACACCCTTAATGTTGCTTAAGCCTTGATTTGCCATGGTACAGGGGGATTTGTGACAATGGCCTACCGGACATGAGTGCCCCTCCACTGGTCGGGGTACAGGGACACTCGGAGTAGGATGAGATCGCGATGGAAGTGCTTCCAAATACGGGAGATATCTTAAGTGCAACCCCCTTGAGAGTTCCTGTTCGACCTCGCCCCGCGGATGGAACGAGGCTCTCCCGGTTGCGCCTGCATGCGATACTCGCCACATTGCACACGCGCACTCTTTTACGCTCACGCTCCCCCCGATGTCGTTTTCCTCTCGCCTCCGCCACCTCCAATCCCAAAAGGACACCATCGTATGCGTGGGCCTGGATCCCGTCCCTTCCCGCCTGCCTGCCCCACTCGTCGACGGCCGATTGACCACCGACGCCGTCCGGTCCTTTTGCGTCGATCTTGTCGAGGCGACGGCTCCGTACGCCTGCGCCTTTAAGCCCAATCTCGCGTTCTTCGAGGCCCTGGGCCCCGCCGGTCTCACCGTGCTCGCGCAGGTGCGGACCGCCATCCCCAACGACTGCCTCTTGATTGTTGACGCCAAGCGGGGGGACGTCGGGCACTCGTCGGAGGCGTATGCACACGCCCTGTTCGGGGAGCTTGGGGCTGACGCCTGCACGGTCTCTCCCTACTTGGGCCGCGATAGCGTGAAGCCGTTTCTGGACCGCACCGATCGCTGTGCGTTCGTGCTTGCGCGCACCTCCAACGATGGCGCCGCCGACTTCCAGGAGGCCTGCACGTGCGACGGCGTGCCCCTCTACCGGCACGTGGCGCGAACGGTCAGCGACTGGAACGATGCGGCCGACGGCACCGCCGGACTCGTGGCGGGCGCCACGGCCCCTGAGGCGCTGGCCGAACTGCGCGCCGACGCCCCGACTCTTCCGTTCCTCATCCCTGGCGTTGGGGCCCAGGGCGGCGACCCGTCGGCCGTGGTGGCCGCAGCCCAAACCCCTGATGGTCCTATTCTCGTGAACAGCAGTCGAAGCATCATCTACGCCTCCGAGGGAGACGACTACGCAGAAGCGGCGGCGGATGCAGCCCGGAAATTACGAAATGTACTCCGAGCCTAATTCCTCCTCATAAGCATGGTGATGCGAGCTCCTTGATGCTCTGCCCCGCAGGTCTGTCGTCATGAAGATCGTGAGGGCCCTGCAATAGCATGACGGGAAGCGGCGGGTGAGCACAACATTCTCACGCGGTCGAGGCTGTTCTCTCTTTGCACAAGTGCGTACCGCATCCGCAGGGACAGGCTCCCTTGCCGTGATGAGGAAGCAGACGTTAGAGACACGGCGTTTGCTGTGTCTATCGAACACCAGTTCCCGCGGCCTGCTCTCCAGTCCCATGTCCCACGACCCGCCGTCTTTTTACACAACCGAACCTTCTCTCCGCTCCCTCCACGAACCCGATCCGAGCGTCGAGGTACCCGAGGCGCTCGTGCACGACCTCTGGCGCCATCAACGCTTCAACACCGAGGCGCTCGCAACCACCGACGACAAACCGGTTCAGATTTTCGATCCAGGCCGGGCGAATGACGACGCTGGGCCCGACTTTGCGAACGCGCACGTTCGCCTCGGCGACATGGACTGGCGCGGTGACGTCGAAATCCACACCCACTCCGGGGGCTGGTTCACGCACGAGCACCACACCGATCCGCGATACAACCGTGTGGTTCTTCATGTTACCCTTCGTAGCGACATGTGGACCGGCGGCCTTCTGCGCCCTGATGAGTCCCCTCTTCCGGAGCTCGTTCTTGCTCCCCACCTCGACACCTCCCTCCGCAAGCTTCTGCATGCCTTCCACACGCGTCCCGACAGCGATGCCCTGCCCTGCGCGGCACGATGGGACGAGGTCCCGACGCCCCTCATCCACGATTGGGTGACCACGCTGGCCGACGAGCGACTGGAAACGAAGCAGGCCCGCCTGGCGTCCCCGGCCGGCCGCGCCCTTGAGGCGAGTCTCCACGAACGCCTCTTCGCCGGGCTCGGCTACGCCAAAAACGACGGCCCCATGTCTGTTCTCGCCGAGCGACTGCCGCCGGATCTCGTCCGCTCTGTGGAGTCGCCCCGCGATCGAGAGGCCCTGCACTTTGGCGTCGCCGGGCTGCTGCCGAGCCCGGGTGACCTCCTGGAAGCCGATCGCCCCACGGCGGATTACGCAATGGACCTGCGCCACCGGTTTCGCCGCCTCCAGGTCCGCCTAAATCTTCCGGTGATGGAGGGTACCACCTGGACTTTTTTCCGTCTCCGGCCCAGCAACTTTCCGCCCTTACGTATCGCCCAGGCCGTTGCCTGGTACGACGCCGGCGCCCTCCTTTCCGACGCCCCTCTTCCCCGCCTGCGGGAGAGCCTCACGTCGGATGCACCCGCTCAGGCCCTTCGAGACGCCCTTGCCGCCGAGCCCTCGCCCTTCTGGAACTCCCACTACCGCCTGACCAAACCCGCCGCCCAGCACGCGTCGCGCCTGGGTGCGTCCCGTCGCAACACCCTTCTTGTGAACGCCGTGGCTCCTGTTCTCCTGCTCGATGCAAAAAAGCGATCCGCCACCGCCCAGGCGCAGGCAGTCCGCTCGGTTCTTGCGTCCCTCTCTGCCCCCCACGACGTCGTGGTGCAGCGGTTTAACGATCTCGGAACCGAGGCTGGCTCTGCCTACGAAGCCCAGGGACTCCATCAGTTGTACCGGGAATACTGCACCAAGGGACGGTGCCTCGATTGCGCCATTGGGCAGCACCTCCTCGGCGCCTAGTAGGGAATGCCTCTGCGCTAGGAATCAACCGGAGCCCCCTCCCATTTACCAGACCCCTGACTCGGTTCCCCCTTCGCCCTCACCCTTTGCCCGTCCCCGCCGTGCTTGTTCGTATCGTTCGCATGACGTTTCGCGTCGACGCCGTGGATTCATTTTTGGAGCACTTCGACGCTTCCGCCCCCCAGATCCGGGCCTTCCCGGGCTGTCGCCACCTGGAGCTCTGGCGCGATGCCGACACCCCGACCGTCTGCACGACCTATAGCCACTGGGAGCACCAGGCAGCGCTCGATCGCTATCGCGAAAGCCCCCTCTTTCGATCCACCTGGAACCGCGTCAAGCCACTGTTCTCGGATCGCCCCGCAGCCCATAGCTACACGGTTGCTCGATCGGACTCCACCATTTCGAATGCCCCGTCTGATTCCTCCGGGAACGGGGACGATGTTCACTACGAGCACTGAAATTCCCACCAGCGCTCCGAGTGCTGCTCCGCCGCACACTCGCCCTCGATGTTGCACAGGACGCCCACCGAATCGTCGGGCACGGTCCCCGCTTCTGGAGACGTAACGTAGCCCCGTGCCGGCCACAGCCCCTCCCCACTCCAGACGCAGAGAGCGTCTTCGGCGCGGGTGTAGCGCAGATAGTCGACATCCAGCTCGAGCATGAGGGTGCGACCCTGAGCGGTCCCCGTGTTGCGAAGCCAAAAGAGCGTCGTGTCGGTCTGGGCCTCAGCTTCCGACACAGCAACCTGGACCAGCTGGTTGTAGGCATCCGGTGCCGTGTCGGGCGGCGTGGGGTCCTGGCACCCCACCAGGCCCCCCAGCAGAAGTCCGGCTATCAGAAATCGAGCGCGTGAACCACCCATGGGACGGCACAATTGGGGCTGATCTCGACCGTACCCAGTTCCGTTCGCTATTCCTCTGGCGACTCAAGGCCCGGAACGCCCTCGACAGGCGCCAGCGCCTCCGCCATGCTCATCTCATCCTGCCCTTGAGGCGCGGGGTAGTCGACCGGCGTCGTGGTATAGGTGCTTTGGTCCCGAACCGCTGGGCCGGGCGCGGTCGTGTCCCGCGTCGCGGCGTAGATCTGCCGTAGGGTCCGCGTATACTGAGTTTGCAGCGTGGTCTGATCCGTGATCATCGCCCCGTACGTGCGATGAAGGGTGCGGTACCCCGTGTCGGCCGAGAGGGTATCGGCCCGCTCCTGCTGCGCAGAAATCATGGACTCGTGCAGCTGCACCAGGTTCTGGTAGCGCTCAGCGAGCGGCGACAGCGATGGGGCTTGCTCCGCCGCGGCGCGAAGCTGTCGTAGATCGTTTTGTGCTTGCTCAAGATCGGCCTCAAGCTCTTCCACAGCGGCCCCTATTTCCTCGTATGTCTGGGCTTCCGTGCCACGCCCCCCGTACGTACGACACCCCGACAAAATCACGAGGGCGGAGAGGCCAGCGAAAAACAATGTTCGAGCGGCTATGCTCATCGGCACGTGGAATGGTATAGCAGTAAGACAACCGAATCGACCCGGCACGGCAGAAAAGTAATGTCTCGGTGCCGCCCGATTCTTTCAGGGCGCCCGCCGGAAGTTCCGCCCTTTTTCACCCACCGTGGATCGATGGCTCTCTCGGGGTCAGCAAAGACGGGTGGACAGATGGGGAAACACCCCCTACAGCCGAGAGGTATCCACGAACGGTATAACCCCCGCAGATCTACACAGACGGCGTGCGTTCCTGGTTCGGTGACGCGGCCCCGTTCGTTCCCCGTGTGCAGTTGAGAACGTCATGAGTGAACAAACGGCCCGCCTGGTCTCTCGCCTCCGTCGCCGCCTCCGGCATACGGCCCGCCGAATGACATACGCCGAAATGGCGTTTGGGCTGGCCGTAGCGGTCGGATCAGGGACTGCCCTTTGGCTCCTGATCACGCTGCTCGAAGCCAGCTTCTGGTTTGGAACCACGGCCCGCATGGCCCTCGCCGCGGCCAGCGCCACCGTGGCCCTGGGCATCGGAGCCGCCGTCCTGGGGCGTCCACTCGCCCAGTGGCTCGGGCTTGTGCCCGGCCCTTCGGACGAGGACATTGCCCGCGCCGTGGGGCACCATCACCCCGGCGTGGCGGATCGCCTCGTCAATTTGCTGCATCTCGCCGAGGGAAAGCGGAGCCACGCCCCGGCCCCGCTCGTCGACCGGGCCGTCCACGATCTTGCCAACGACGTGGACGAGCTTCCCTTTGAGGAGATCGAGGATTTTGGCCGGGCCCGGCGGGCCGTCCGCATCGCCTCGATCCCTCTCGTCGGCGTGCTCGCCTTTTTGCTCGTGGCCCCGTCCACCTTCCTGAATGCCTCCGAACGCCTGCTGGCCCCCGGGACGGAATTTGATCGGCCGGCCCCCTTCCAGCTCTCCGTTCGTCCTGGCGACACCCAAGTCGCTACGGGCGACTCCCTTCAGATAGCCGTTCAGGCCACCGGGGACGCCCCTCGTAAGGCGCGGCTTATGCTCCGAGATACCACCAACACCACCCAAGAGGTGACCCTGGAAGCCGACTCCCTCGGGCGCTTTCGGCACACGATTCCCAACGTCCGATCGCCGCTCCAGTACCGCGTCGTCGCCGCTCCGGCCCGCACTCCCTGGCATCAGGTTCGGGTTGCCGCGCGCCCTCGGGTCCAAGAGCTTCAGTTGACCGTTACCCCCCCGTCATACACCGGCCAGTCGCCGCGTACCCTCGACCCCAATGTAGGCGACGTGACGGCCCTGCCAGGCGCTCGGGTTGAGGTGGACGCCCGCCTGAGCGGTCCGGAAATCACAACAGCCGTTCTTGACTTTGACGGCGGGGGACGCGACACCCTCACGACAAAAGACAGCGTCGCGACGGGATCGTTTGTCGTTCGGCGCGACGACACGTACCGGCTGCGCCTCCAGGGTGCCAACGACCTCGCGAACCGCTCCCCCATCGCCTACAACACCTCTCTTCGGACCGACGCCGACCCGTCGGCCTCCTTTGAGTCGCCGGACCACACGACCGACCTGTCCCCCGACCTGGTCCAGCCCCTTCAGGTTCAGATTCGCGACGATTATGGCATCCGGCGTGCCGAACTGTTCTACCGCATGGCCGACCAGCAGTCCGACGAGGACGATTTTTCCTCCATCGAGCTGCCGCTGGCCGACCCTGACGACCGCACCCAAACGCTGTCGTACGAGTGGCTTCTGGCTCAGGACAGCGGACTGGACCCCCAGCCCGGAGACGAAATTGCGTACTTCGTAAAGGTATGGGACAATGACACCGTCAACGGTCCCAAAAGCGGGCAGACCCGCACCCAGCGCCTCCGCATGCCGTCGCTGGCCCAACAATACGAGGCGCTCGACGAAACCCAGCGCTCCGCCGAGGAGCAGATCGACTCCCTTCAACAACAGGCCGACGCGTCGAGCCAACAATTCGATCAGGTCCGTCGGGAGATCCGGCAGTCTCGCGAGACCAACTGGCAGAACGAACGCCAGGTCGAACAGCTCAAAGAGACCCAGGGGGCGGCACAGGACGCGGCGGAGTCCCTCTCCCAGTCGATTGAGAAGATGACCCAGCAGATGCAGAAAAATGGGTTGTCGAGCCAGCAGACCGCCGAGCAATTCCAGGAGATGAAGCGCGTGGCCGACGAGCTATCCTCCGCCGCCCCCCAGCAGGCGCTCGATGAGTTGAAGGAGGCCCTTTCGGAAGACCAGCCGCCCCGCCAGCGCCAACAGGCCCTCGACACCGCCGAGCAACGGCAGCAAGAGTTCCAGGACCAGCTGGAACGGGCCCAGGAGCTGTTTGAGCAGCTGCAGGCCCGGCAGCAGCTCGAGGAACTGGGCAACCGAACCGAGGACCTGGCGGAAACCCAGCAGGCCCTCGAAGAAAAAACCACCGAGCGGATGGAGGACGAGAACCCCTCCGACTCGTCCGACACCGCGCCGTCGGACTCCGCCCAGACAGAGACAACATCCCCCTCGGATCGCTCCGAGAAGGCCTCGGATTCCACGGCCAGTCCCGACTCAATGGAGCGCCCCTCCCAGGATTCATCCAACGCTCCGTCCCCCAGTGCATCGTCGGACAGCAGCGATGAAGCGACCTCCCCCTCCAACGAAGACCTTTCTCAGGAGCAGGCCCAGGCCGCGGACGAAATGAGAGATCTGATGGACGAGATGGAGGAGGCCAAGCGCGAAATGAACGATGTGGAGTCGGCGCCCCAGCAGCAGTTGCAGAAGATGAATCAGCAACTGCAACAACAGCAGATGCCCCAGCAAATGGAGGAAAACAGTCAGCAGCTGCGCAACAACCAGCTTCAACAGGCGCAACAAGGGCAGCAGCAGATGCAGCAGCAACTCCAAAACATGCAGCAGCAGATGCGCCAGATGCAGAAGAAGATGGAGGCCCAGCAACAACGCCAAAACGTTTCGGGCCTTCGGTCTGCTCTTGAGAACACCCTGCGCCTCTCAAAAGAACAAGAGGCCCTTCGCTCGGAGCTCGAAGCCCAGTCGGCCGAAGACGAGATGCTCCGGCGGTATGCCCGCGACCAGAACGTGTTGGTGACCGGACTTGAACGCGTGACGGACTCCTTGCGCTCGATTGCTCGCACGTCCCCCAGCATGACCCAGGCCGTTCAGACCGAGACGGGGCAGGCACTCGACGCCATGGAGGCCGCCGTCACGGCCCTCGACGAACGAGAAGGCGACGAGGCCGCAGGCCAGCAGAGAACCTCAATGACCCACCTGAACGAACTGGGCCTTCTTCTTTCCGATCTGCTGAGCCAGATGCAACAGCAGCAGGGGATGGGACAGGGCATGTCGGCCCAGCAAATGATGCAGCAACTCCAGCAGACCTCCGGCCAGCAGCAGAAACTAAACAACCAGGTCCAGCAGCAGCTAAATAAGGCCCAGGGCGAGCGCCTCTCGCAAGGGGAACAGGCGCAGCGCCGCCAAAAACTGGCTCAGCAGCAACGGAAGCTAAAACAAGAACTTTCGGACCTGGAGGCCGACGGAGAAGCCGAGCAACAGGTCATGGGTGATCTGGGCAAAATTCAGGACCAGATGGAGGAGTCTGCTGACGCGCTGGAACAGGGGCGTGCCCGAGACGAACTCCGCGAGCAGCAGCAGCAAATCTTAACCCGCCTCCTCAACGCCCAGAAGTCCATGCGCACCCAGGGCAAGCAGCAAGAGCGACGGGGCGAAGCGGCGGAAGGCGACGCCCCTTCCCGAAATCCAGACGAGCGGACCGAGGAAGACGAACGTGAAACGCTGCGCCGGGATCTGATCCGCTCCCTCGAAATGGGGTATTCTTCCAGCTACGAGGACCTCATTCGGGAGTACTTCGACTTGTTGGAGGAGCAAGCCCCCGACTCCTCGTCCGCGCCCGAATGAGCGCTATCTCCCGTTTGCTTCGGCCCGCCTGCCACCCACCCCCCGTCTCATTCGGGGATATCCACCTCGGACCTGAAGCGCCAGGGGCTTGCATACGGTTCGCTTGCCCGCGGACCTCGGGCCAGGGCCCTTGCCATAAATTCCCAGGCTCTTGACGTGTAGATCTTCTGAGAAGCTCCCGTGTTGTTGACTACGCTTGGGTGCGTGGGTATGCTATAATCGCGTGTTTCTATTTATTTTGGGTTTTCGTGCTCCGAGACGGGTGCGGGCCCTTCGGCTTCACGGGTAGGACCGGAGGCCTACGCAACATTCGACACCGCCCCCTACCAAGACCGTCCAGTCGCATGGCTACGTCCAATCGTGTGTTATTCGTCGCTGGTGAAGTCACCCCATTTGCCGAAGCGTCGTCGATCGCCACCCTTGCCCGAACCCTCCCCGAACAACTCCAGGAGTCCAGCGACTACGAAGCACGCGTGATGATGCCCTGCTATGGCGGCATCAATGAACGGAAACACAGCCTGCACGAGGTCATCCGCCTCTCAGGAACCGACGTTCCAATGGGGGACTCGACCGAGACGCTCACAGTCAAGGTTGCCTCTGTGCCCGGCGTCCGTCTCCAGGTCTACTTCATGGATCACGCATCGTACTTCGAAGACGACGATCTCTCCGCCACCCCCGCCGAGTCGTACGAGGACGTCGTCCGGCAGGCTCTCTTTTTCAATCGTGCGGCCCTGGAGACCATTCGGAAGCTCCGCTGGGATCCCGACCTCGTCCATGCCTTCGGGTGGATGAGCGGCCTGATTCCCCTCCTGCTCTCCAGCGATTATGCCGAGGCCGAGTACCTCGCCCCGTCGAAGTCCATCTTTACGCCCGACGACATGGATCCGGGAACGGCCATCACCCCGGAGCTTGCAACAGGATTGGACTTTTCGCTCAACGACAGCGGTCCCTCGTCCTTTTCTGAAATTGGCGCGCAACACGCCGACGCCTCCATTTCCCCTCCCGGACATCCCGCGCCCAATGGAGGCCCCCAATTTGACGCCGAGCGCGCCCACCACGGCGAGCAATTGGCGTCCTTTTATGATCAAATGCTAAATGAAGTCCCGGCGTAGGGCCTGCAGGCGTGGAAACACCCGTTCTGAAGGGCTCATTCCAGGAACGGCTTTTACTTTGTGTGGCCTTTGCTTTCGACTGGGGATGATCCTGCGATTTGCCGCCCCCTGGCGTTTGGATCATTCATGATGGGAAACTGCACCGAATTGGAGGTCCGTCCCCGTCGGACTCGCTCGATTCCCCTACTGGTTCCTGTGTGCTAAATGACCTATTCCCGCCGTTTGGCTGCGCTTGGAGGCGCTCTGCTCTTGCTTTTGCTCGTCTCCTGCTCCGACCCGTCGGGCGTAGGCGTGGGCGCTGGTGACGATCCTCTGGAGGGGGGCGACCCTGAGGTCGAAACTGTGCTGCCGGACACGCTCCGCACCGAGCAGTCCCCGCGCACCACGGGCCTTGACGACGCACAGCGAACGTGGCGCTTCCTTGCCGGGGCGGTCGACGACTACGGTCAGGTCCGAGCCGACGGCTACTTCGACGTACAGGCGCCGTCCGATATTCCCACCGAGATTGCCCTGGCCGATCCGGACTCACTCAACGCGACCCTGCGTTTCGAAACCGGATATGTTCATGGCGACACGTCCGCGCAGGTCACCTTTCGGCTCCACGGACTCCTGGAGGAGGCCGACATGAGCGAGGCGCCCGCCGATACCACCTACGAAACAGAAGGCGAAATTGCCTCCTACGATCAGGCGCCCACGGACTCGCTCATGACCTTTTCGCTCCCGACCGCCTGGGTGGAAGACAACATCGAAGCGCTACAGGACACCAATAAAGTAGAGAACCTTACCGGCTTCCGCCTCTCGGCGCCCGACGCCAACGCCGTGGTGGGCTTCGAGCACGCAACTGCTCGCCTTCGCCTCTCGCGCGGCGACGAGTCCGTTGACTTCGTGGTTCAGAAGTCCTTTTCGAACATCCGTCGCCCCTCCCCTTCCGCCCCCCCGTCCGACCGCACCCTTCTACAGGACGGACTGGCAGACGACCTTGTGATTGAATGGGACCAGGCCCGGCTGGACTCCCTCCAGGGAACGCCGCTCAACCGTGCGTCGATCATTATCCCTACGGATCCGGATACCGCATCGCTCGGAGACGCCTTCGTGCGACCAGACCCGGACTTTCGCATTGTCGCCACTCGTGCAGAGGGCGCTCCAACGTGCAGCGAATTGAGCACCTTTGAGGTCAGCGAAGACGGAGAGGAGTGCGGGCTTCCGCTTCCCACGGGGGAAACGGGCTCGGACATTCGTGTCGATGACCGCACCGCCTTTGCCATCTTTGAAACTGTGCTTGTGGAGGACTCCAGCACTGCCCCTGGCGAGGTCTTTACGGAGTACCGAGTCCAGGTTGTCGACCGGCCCGGCTCAGCCAACAACCCCAGCGAGACCGTCCAGCGCGGGCTTCCAAGCACTCTCCCCACCCTCGTCCCCACCCCCGGCCCGGACACGGCGGAGGCGCCTCGCCTCGAATTGACGGTAACGCCCCTGTAGGGACGCTCCCCTTTGTGCGATGTTGAACTCTGTTTTCTCGTTCCCCCCTATTCTTATGCGCGCCTTCTTTCTCCGCGCCCTTCGTGGAGCCCTCCTCGCCACAATCCTCTGGGCTGGAGTCGGGGTTCTCATGCCCGCCTGGGCTCAGTCGAACGGCGACGGGTCTCTCTACTCCCGCTACGGGATCGGCTCTCTCGAAACGTTTTCCTCCTCGCGGAGCCAGGCCCTTGGCGGGGGCGGATATGCCCTCCGCTCCCTCAACTACAACCCAATGGGCAATCCCGCCCTTTGGAGCGACCAGGTCTTCACCCGTCTCGCAGCCGGGGGGACATTCGAGCGCACCCAGTCCACCAGCGCCCAAAACCAGTCGAGCCAGTTATCCTCGGGCTCCTTCGAGGCCGTCCAGTTCAACTTTCCCCTCTACGAACGAACCCTGGGCGTGGGCCTCTCCCTGCAGCCGTACTCGCTGACCAATTTTCGCGCTCGTAGCACGCAGGCTTCCTCTGAAACCCTTCCGGCCTACGAGGTCAACTATCAGGGCACCGGTGGCCTCTACTCATTTCGGGGCGGGCTGGGATACGAAGTGACCGAGGCCCTGCGGGTTGGCGCAGCCCTGGATGTGATCTTCGGGATCGTGGAAAGCCAACGACGAACAGAGTTCGAAGGCACCTCCGGGCTCCGTAACACCGTTGTGTCTGATGCAACCCGGCTGTCTGGGCTCTCGGGCACCCTGGGCGCGCACCTGTCGTTCACTGATGTTCTGTCTGAAGAGGACGCCGTGTCGGTGGGGGCCGCCGTCGAGCTCCCCACAACCGTGGATGGCCGTCGTGTTCGGACGCTGGACGAAGACCTGGCCCGGGACACCCTTTCGAATGTGAAGGGGGACGCCTCCTTTCCCTGGCGCTCTCGACTCGGGGTGGCCTACCAGCCCGATGAGCGCTGGTCCATCGTGCTCGATGGCACCTACGAGCCATGGAGCACCTTTCGTACGTCCTTCGACGAAGGCGGAGACGGCCAGTTTGGGCGCCAGTTTCCCGTTGGGGGAGACGGCACGCTCACCGATCGCTGGCGCCTGTCGGCCGGGGCCGAACATATCCCGGGCGGCGATGGCGACCTGAGTGGCTTCTTCAGCCGCACGGGATACCGATTGGGGGCCTACACGGAGCAATTGTACGTCCAGCCGGACGGAAAAAACGTGCAGGAGTACGCCGCCACCGGAGGGCTGAGCCTCCCCACCTCCCTCCCTGGCACGCGAATTGATATAAACCTGAGGGCGGGCGTCCGAGAGCCCAGAGGGGGCTCCTTCGTCCGAGATGTGTTCTACGGCGCCTCCGTGCACGTGAACTTCGGAGAACGCTGGTTCCAGCAACGCAGGCTTCGATAATACTGGCCCCGTCTGCCGCCCGTGTTCGCGGGAAACCCACAAATGGGCGTCCAGTCTAACATCACGGCCTGTTCAATATACAATACAGATGAACCACACCAATATGCCCCGCTTCAACCGCGCACTGACTGTTTTGGCTCTCACTCTGGGAGCAGTGCTGCTGGTTCCCGGCTCGTGGGTGTCCTCCGCTCAGGCCCAGGACTCCCAGCCGAGCGACCAGGACAAGGCCATGCACTACAGCCTGTATTACGAAAACTACAAGAACGACAACTTCGAACGCGCGAAGAGTGACCTCCTGTGGGTTGTCGAAAACGCCCCAGGCTATCCAAAGGGCGACGACCGCAACTTCGAGCGACAGTTTAAGCTGTACCGGGGCCTCGCGGAGCAGGCGTCCGACGAGGATGCCCGCACGGCGTACCTGGACACCGCGGCGACCGTCCTGGCCTCGGCCCCCGAGCGCATGGAAGATCTCGACCTCGAGTTCGAAGCCTTTGAGTGGGAGATCATGCGGGGCCAGTTCGTGGACGAGCATGAAGACTCTCTGTCTGAACTCCCGTCCTCACTCGACGACTCCGTCAGCCATTATCGAACGGCCTACGACCTCGCCCCGGAGGAAATCAACCCGTACTACATCAAGCGCGTCCTGCGGGCTTACATGGACAACAATGAGCAGCAGGAAGCGCTGGAGTTCGCCTCGGCCGTCGAACAAGAACGAGGAGAAGAGGAAGAGGTCGCCAACATCATTGCGTCGGTGCGCGACGATATATTTGACAAGAACCCGGATGCCCAGGTCGCCTATTTTGAGGACCAGTACGAGGCCCACTCCGATAGCTTGGCCCTCATGCAGCAGCTCTTCAATGCGTATGTGGAGCGTGGCAGCCTCTCAAAGGCGTCTGATCTTGCCCCTCGCCTCATGGAGGAGGATGTCCCGGCCGAGACCATCCGGGAGATTGCCAATATGCGCCTCGAAGACGGCCGCCCCGAGGATGCCCTGGAGGCATATGAGCGGATGGACGAAATGGACACTTCGCTAACGGCCGAAGATCATTACCGAATGGGGGAGGCCCACGAGCAGATGGACCAGTTCTCACGGGCCCGCTCGCAGTTCCGGGACGCCCTTGAGAAAGATTCGGAATACGGCCGCGCGCACATTGCGATCGGCGATCTGTACACCAGTGCTGTGAGTGACTGCAGCGGAGACGAGCTGGGCCGTACGGACCGAGCCGTTTACTGGGCGGCCGTGGATCAATTCCAGAAAGCAAAGGAAGTCGATTCGTCTGTCTCCTCGACGGCCAATAGCAAGATTGAGACGTACCGTCAGTACTTCCCCTCCCAGGAAGACATCTTTTATCGGGACGCGTGGGAGGAAGGTGAAGAGTTTACCATCGACTCCGGCTGCTACTCCTGGATTGATGAGACCACAACAGTCCGCCGTTCCCCCTCTTAATACTTTGGCAAGTAAATTCTTTGGCCATCAAAGCGAACTCAAGATCCCTCAGACAGGTCGCTTCGAGCGCACCCCGGAGAGCACTCGGTCGCTCCGCTCCCAGCGCAGTCGAGAAGCCTCTTTGAGGCAGGCGGCCTCGTCAGGGAGATTTCTCGACTTTGCTCGAAATGACGTGCTGGATTTCCGGGATTTTGAGTTCGCTCATGCCTGTAAAAACAAAGTTTACGGTGTACTTAATCCGAAACACCCGTAGGGTCGGGTGAGAAGGATCCTCCTCCGCCCCAGAAGCCATAGAGGACATCCATAAAGAGGGCAAGAGGCTCGATTGGGGCCTCTTGTCCTTTCTTATTTCCGCGCACCTTATTGGTTAGACGCCATCCTCCTTGGTGCGCTCCTCGACTTCGCGGCGGGCCAGGTCTAAGGCCGCAGACGCGAAGAGCTTTTTGTTCAGGGCCCGGTCCTCGACAAAGTGCCGGCGCACCGCCCGATGGCGCCGGTCGTCGGCGTATCCGACCCACACGGTCCCCACAGGCTTTTCGGGCGTGCCTCCGGTGGGACCCGCAATCCCCGTGGTGGCGATGGCCACATTGACGTCGAGCGCAGCCCGGACCCCCTCGGCCATCTGCACGGCAACAGCCTCGCTGACGGCCCCATGGGCATCTAGGGCCTCGTCGCTCACGTTCAGCACGTGCTGCTTGACCGGATTCGCATACGCGACGACGCTCCCGGCGTAGTAGTCCGACGATCCGCTGATGCCCGTCAGGCGGTGGCCAATAAGGCCGCCCGTTGCGCTCTCGGCCGTGGCAATGGTCCATCCTGCAGCCCGGAGCTGGTCCCCCAGGACCTCCTCGAGCGTGATGTCGCCGGTTCCAATCACATGTTCTCCGGCCCGGTCTCGGATGTAAGCTTCCAGCCGGTTCAGACGCGCCGTGGGATCGGGCACACCGTCCGTGGACACCGTCAGGCGAAGCCGGACCCCGCTCGTCGACGGCAGGTAGGCCAGATCCGTATGAGCATCGAGCATGTCGTCGAGGGCTCCAAGGCGTTCCTGCAGGGCGGACTCCCCGATGCCAGAAGTGACGAGCGTCCGGTGACGGACCTCTTGAAGGTGAGCCCGCGCGTCCAAGCGAGGACGAACCTCCGCCTGGAAGATGCCCTTCATTTCCTCCGGAATGCCCGGCAGGACGGCGATCAGACGGTCGTCGTCCTCGTACCAGAGGCCCACGGCCGCTCCCACGGGGTTGTCCAGCACGTCGAATCCCGCGGGCACCTGCGCAAGTTTTGTGGCGGCCGTCGGCATCTGCCGGTTCCGGCGCGCGTAGTACTGCTGGATGCGAGACAGAATTTCATCGTCTGTGTGAAGGGGCGCATCGAAATACGCCGCAACGGCCTGTCGTGTGAGATCGTCATGCGTGGGTCCCAGTCCGCCCGTCACAATCACGAGGCACGCGTGCTGATAGGCCCGATCGAGCTCCGTCTGGATGACCTTGGCCTGGTCTCCAACCGTCACCGTACGATCGACCGCAACCCCCAGTTGACTCAACTGCTCTCCCAGCCAGGCCGCGTTGGTGTTGGTGGTCTGACCAATAAGCAGTTCGTCCCCAATTGTCAGTAGGTGGGATTTCATGAGGAGACAGGGTGGTGCAGAGGAATGTGTCGTGGATGCGAAGCGAACCTCAGTCGAGCAGGGCGCCGCCCCGAGCTTCGGACCAACCCGACGGATCGGCTCGCCAGTTGTGGAGTACCGTGTGGGAATCGTCGGTCAGGGCATCGGCCTCCCGCGCCTCGTCCACCAGCGTCTCGAAATCGCAGAGCACGAAAAGGGGGACGCCCGCCTCCCGAAACGCCGCCGTTGCAGCCCCCAGCTGATACGTAAAGATCGACAGTACGGCCGCGACCTCCATCCCGGCGCCCTGTAGCGCCGCAACGGCCTCCAGGGCAGAGCCTCCCGTCGACACCAAGTCTTCTACCACGACCACCCGATCGCCCGGGGATCGCGCCCCTTCGATTTGTCGGCCGGTGCCGTGTGCCTTGGCCGCGGAGCGAACGTAGGCCATTGGCTGGTCAAGCGACTCGGCCAGCCACGCCGCGTGGGGAATCCCCGCGGTGGCCGTGCCCGCAATGGTAGCGGGCACCCAGTCGTGAGACGTCACCACGTCCACGAAGCCGTCGCGGAGGGTGCGCCGGATGGACGGATGCGCAAGGGTCCGCCGATTGTCGCAGTAGATGGGCGCAACGAGCCCCGAGGACCATGTAAACGGGTCGCCCGGCCGCAGCTCCACAGCACCAATGTCAAGGAGGGCGCGGGCGATGGCCCGGGCACGAGTTGGGTCCTGCACCGTGTGGACCGGATTGCTGGCGGCCGGGGCGGGCTGAGAATCAGACACGGGTCAGCGGTGAGGGTCGTGGAAGCACATTCGAGCGTGTCGTTGCATTTCGATCCCCCTCGCGGTCCGGTCCTGTAATCTTGAGGCGCGTACGTGCGAACGGCCGCTTCGACCGGCGTCGGAGGGTCTCGACGCTGCTTCAGGCCGTTCAAAACGACCGGTGTCCTCAAGGTCCTGCTGGATCGCACTCAACAATGAGCGCCACAGCGAGGCATTACGTCTGCGACTCGTGCACAGGCGCCACGAAGTATAGCGCCCCGGTCGCAAGCGTCACCCCAACCACCACGGCAAGGGCCACACCGGGCACCATACTGTCCTGCAGGATCCAGGTGGCCCACCCCCGCAGCGGTGGCGAGGCGTACGTGGCCGCGCGGAGGAGCAAGATCCCGAACAAAAATGCGATTTGGAGGAGCGTCTTGGCCTTGGCGACCCGGTATGTGTGCAGCGTCCGTCCCCCGGCCTCAACCCACGACCGCAGGCCCGTCACCATCACATCGCGCCCAGCAATGGCGATCACGGCCCACCATGGCACCAGTCCCGGCTCCTGCAGGGCCAGCATCACAAACGTCCCCAGCACCAAAATCTTGTCCGCCAGGGGATCCAGGTACTGCCCGAGGCGCGAGCGCACCCCATACCGCCGGGCCAGGACGCCGTCATAGTAGTCCGACAGGGACGCCAGCACAAAGAGCACCACGGCGCTCAGTTGCCCCGCCTGGCTCGGCACCGTGAGGAGCAGCAATAGCAGGGGCGTCACCAGGATGCGACCAACCGTGAGCAGGTTCGGAATGTAGCGGTAGGCAGCGGACGTGTACATGGAAAAGAAGCGAGGGTCAAAACGTCGACAATGCCGACCTTGGTCATTACGTGACTACTCGTTCCACGAGCGACGGCTTCCGCAGTTGCATACAGTTGGAGTCGAGCCCCATTCCTGCAAAGTTTTCAGATCTGGCGCTGGGGCGCCGCCCCAGGATCCACTCCCTGACAGCCCCTTCTCCCTTCTCCTCAAAAACCTCTGCCATTGTGACGGATCGGCGCGTCCCATACCCCGTCGGCACTGTTCTTGAGTCCCTACGGGGTGGCGACGTGGGAGCGACAGACGACCCCCGACCTGCCTTCGACATTCGACGTATCTTCCGAAACAGAGCACACGAAACCTATGGGCAAGATTATTGGCATTGATCTCGGCACGACGAACTCCGTCGTGGCGGTGATGGAGGGCGGCGAGCCCAAAGTCATCGAAAATGCAGAAGGCGCGCGCACGACGCCCTCCGTTGTCGCCTACAAGGATGACGGCGAGCGCCTGGTGGGCGCCCCCGCCAAGCGCCAGGCGATCACAAATCCCGAAAAGACGATCTCCTCGATCAAGCGGTTTATGGGCCGCTTCTACGACGAGGTGGAGGATGAGATCGAGGAGGTCCCGTACCAGATCGTCAAGGGCGATAACGACACCGCCCGCGTGCAGGTGGGCGATCGCCAGTACACACCGCAGGAAATCTCGGCCATGGTGCTGCAGAAGCTGAAGCAGACCGCCGAGGACTACCTGGGCGAAGAGGTGACCGACGCAGTCATCACGGTGCCCGCCTACTTTAATGATGCGCAGCGCAAGGCCACCCAGGAGGCCGGCGAGATTGCGGGCCTCAACGTGCGTCGCATCATCAATGAACCCACGGCGGCCTCTCTTGCCTACGGCCTCGACGACGAGGGCGAGCAAACCGTGGCCGTTTACGACCTGGGCGGCGGGACCTTCGACATCTCCATTTTGGAGCTTGGCGACGGCGTCTTTGAAGTGAACGCCACCTACGGCGATACCCACCTGGGCGGCGACAACTTCGACAAGCGTCTCATCGACCACATCGCCGACGAGTTCAAGAAGGACACGGGCATCGACCTCCGCAACGACCCGATGGCGCTCCAGCGCCTGAAGGAGGCCGCGGAGAAAGCGAAGATCGAGCTGTCGAGCGCCAAGACCACGACCATCAACCTGCCGTTCATCACGGCGACGGACGAGGGGCCGCAGCACCTGAACATGGACCTCAACCGGGCCACGTTCGAGAACCTCATTCGGGACCTGGTCGAGAAAACCACGCCCCAGATGGAGAAGGCCCTCAACGACTCGGGCCACGCCAAGACCGACATCGACGAGATTATCCTGGTCGGCGGCTCCACGCGCGTCCCCCTCGTGCAGGAGACCGTGAAGAAGTTCTTCGGCAAAGCCCCGAACAAGTCCGTAAATCCGGACGAGGTGGTGTCCGTCGGCGCCGCGGTGCAGGCCGGTGTGCTCAGTGGCGACGTTGACGACGTACTGCTGCTCGACGTGACGCCGCTCGACCTTGGCATCGAGACGCTTGGCGGCGTGTCGACCACGCTGATCGAGGCCAACACCACGATCCCAACCAAGGAGAGCGAGATCTTCTCCACCGCCGCCGACAATCAGACGTCGGTCGAGGTGCACGTCCTGCAGGGCAACCGCGAGATGGCGAAGGACAACCGCACCCTCGGCAAGTTCCACCTCGACGGCATCCCGCCCGCTCCGCGTGGCACGCCACAGATTGAGGTGACGTTCGACATCAACGCGGACGGCATCCTCAACGTCTCCGCCGTCGACAAGGACACCGGCAAGGAGCAGTCCATCCGCGTGGAGGCGGACAGCGGCCTTACCGAGGAGGAAATTGAGAAGATGCGAGAACAGGCCGAGCAGCACGCCGAAGAGGACGAGAAGCGCAAGGAGCGCGCCGAGAAAATTAACGAGGCCAACTCCATGGCGTACTCTGTGGAACAGGGCCTCGAAGAGTACGGCGAGAAGATCTCCGACGATAAGCGGTCCGCCCTCGACGATGCGCTGGAGCGCCTCAACAACGAGCTCGAAAGCGCCAGCGCGGACGAGGACGTTACCGCCCTGGAGGACGCGCTCGACAACCTGAACGAGACGTGGTCCGAGGCCGGCGAGGACATCCGCGCCGCGCAGCAGGAGCAGGCCCAGGCCCAGCCGGGAGCCGGTGCGGCCGGTGGTCCCGCCGGAGCGGGCGCAGGCGCCGCGGCCGGAGCCGCCGGCGGGGGCGACGGCGCCGCGCAGGCCGATGAGGACGACGACGTACGCGACGCCGACTACGAGGTCGTCGACGAAGGCGAAGAGGAGTAACGCCTCCCCTCCGCCCTCCCACGATCGCTACCGCCCCGATCGGGATTGTCTCCCGGTCGGGGCGGTTTTTTTATTGTGCCGGAAGTCGCCGTTCGTCCATGTCGTTGTCCTAGAAAGATTTTGACTCCGCTGCTGCAATCTGTTAGCTTGGCGGATGCGCATATCTGTTCCGGGTTCTCGCTTCTCCCATGGATCGAACCCTCCCCCGCGCTCTACGTCCGACACCGCACCGCCCACGTCTCCCGGCGCTCCTCATCGGGGTCCTCGTACTCTTCATCACAGTCCCGGCTCCCGCCCCCGCGCAGCCGACGTACGAGACGAACGTGGTCCCCACCGGCGTGCCCGACGGCGCCACCGGCACCAACAACATTACGGACGCGCCGGTCTTCTACGCCCCGCCCGGCGCGGACGACACCCTCGGCACGGCCGACGACGACTACCGCCCCGAAAAGCCCGCTGGCAGCCCCCTCATCGACTACGCGGACGGGGCGTTCATCACCACGACTCACGCCCTGAACGGGCAGACGCAAACCGAGTCGGCCTGGGACGCGGGGGCCTTCGAGTCGCACGGCGAGGCGCTGCCCGTGGAGCTGGGGTCTCTTACCGCCACGCTGAACGGAACGGACGCCGACGCCGCCGTTCGCCTCCGCTGGCGCACCCTGAACGAACGCCAAAACAGCGGCTTCCGCGTGCAGCGGGCCAACGGCCCTGAGGACGAGTCCTCTTCCTCCGTCGACTGGACCACCCTTGGGCGCGTCGACGGCGCCGGGACGACGAGCGAGCGCCGCACCTATCGCTTTACGGATGACAATCTGCCGTTCGGCGCCGAACGGCTGCGCTACCGCCTCGTCCAGGTCGACACGGACGGCTCGACCGAGACGACCGACCCGGTGGCCGTGCGGCGCTCTGCCCCCGACCGCGTGCAGCTCCGCGCCCCGACGCCCAACCCGGCCCGCCAGCAGGCCACCCTCCGCTTTGCGGTGCCCGAGGGGCACGGGGAGGCAGTCACGCTCACGATCCATGACGCCCTGGGCCGCACGATTCGCACGATCGAGCCCCAGTCCTCCGGGCGGCGCCACCGGATGCAGATCAACGTGGGCGCGTGGCCAAGCGGGACGTACTTCATCCGGCTCCGGGCCGGGCCGTCCGTCCGGACCGAACGACTCGTGGTCGTGAAGTAGGCGACTCGGTCGCTCTCATCTCTCTCGTGTCTCTTTCGGCTGCCCCCGTTTGCCCGATGCGTACGCCGCTCCTCTGCCTCGCCCTCACGCTCCTGCTCGTCGCCCCCACCGCCGCCCAAACGTACGTCGACGCCGATGCGACCGGGGCCGGGGACGGCTCCAGCTGGCGGGACGCCTATCCGACCCTGCAGGAGGCCCTCGCGAACACGACCAGCGGGGAGATCTGGGTCGCCGAGGGCACCTACTACCCCGATGCCGACCCCGCCACACCGGACGACCGCACCGCCTCGTTCGACGTCCCGAGCGGCATTACCCTCCGCGGCCGCTTCGAAGGAACCGAGTCGAGCCCCTCGGAGCGGGTGCTGGATCGCGGGGTGAACGTCACCACCCTCAGCGGCGAGATTCAGCAGGATGGCGACCCGTCGAACAACGCCTACCACGTCGTGGAGCAGAGCGGCGGCGTGGTGGAGGCGGTGCGCATCACGGGCGGAAACGCCAACGGGAGTGGAGATCAGGGCGTCGGCGGTGGCGTCTACCTCACCGGCGGCGAGCTCCGCCGTAGCTTCGTGCAGGGCAATCGCGGCAGACGGGGGGCCGGGCTCTACGTCATGAACGACCCCGAACTGCGCCGCCTCCTCGTGAACGACAATCGGGCCACCGCGTCCGGCGCGATCTACCTCGAGAACGACGCCGCCACGCTCAACAACCTGACGGTCGCGGACAATACAGTCGACGATCCCAACGGCATCAACGGCCTCCACCACATCGACAGCGACGCCACCGTCACCAACAGCGCCTTCGGAACGGACACCGACCACACCGTCGGCCCCCTCCCGCCCGACAACATCACCGCAACGTACCAAGGCGACGTCCTCGAAGAAGGCAGCACCCTCACAAACGCAGACATCACCATCCACAACGCCGACGCTGACACACTCATCACCACTACTGAGACCAACGCATCAGGCGACTACGAAGCAACACATACCTACCCCGAAGACCAAAGCTACGAAGCACAAATAATAGCTGACAAAACCGACCACCAAGCCGACACCACCACCGTGCAAGTCGGCACGTCAGACGACACGTACACGAACGACTTCGACTTAGAACGACGCGTCCACGAATTCACCATCAACACCGACGACGCCGACACTGGTACTCCTGTCAGCGCAGCCGGCGCCGTCACCACCGATTCCGACACCCTCACCACCTACCAAACAGGGCAGGATGGCCAAACCACCGTCCCCGTCGAAACCCTCGCCGACCAAGTAAGCGTCTCCGCCGACAACGACGACTACGAACCCACCAACGCCACTTCCAGTACAAACTTCCTGATCGAGAACGCCTC
>JAWOAQ010000161.1:0-6926 GCA_046498495.1 Salinibacter sp.
CCGAACTCTTCTGGCAGTGACTCGACGGTTTGAGAGAGCAGCCGGATCATATGCACGCGGTTGAAGCGACGGTACGAGCATCCTGCAAAGAAGCATCCTGACGGGGGTAATGCAACAAGAGGCATCGACGGCTCTGCCCATTTCGCCAACAGTTATTGCGCCCTACTGCCGTGTCAACCGTGATTCTTGCACAGAAAAATCGCCCCCTGTCATCCCGGGCGGAGCGAGCGTGCGAGCGGAGATCCGGGATCTATACAGCGGTAGAAGAGAGCACTCCGGGTTCCGCTCTGCCCCCCACAGGGCCATTCCTCCTCAGTCGAGCCCCATTGAGTCGGCTGGATCGATCCCGGCTCGGCGCCCCGAAAGCCCTCGGGGCTTGGCCGGGATGACAAACACAACATTGAGGTTTGACACAACACTAGCGCCTCGCCACTGTTCTTTCCCCACACGGCTCCCTCTATGTCGCTTCCCTGCCGCGCCGTCATTTTTGATTTGGACGGCGTCCTCATCGACTCCCAGGCCGCCATCCGTCAACGCTGGGAGCGGTGGGCCGCCCACCACGACATTCCATTCGAGGAGGTGGAGGCGGTCTACCACGGGCGGCCCATGGCCGAGGTCATCGAGGCGGTGGCGCCCGAGCTGGACCTGCAGGACGAAATCGAGCGGATGGACCAGATCGCCGCCCCCGAGGACGGCGCCCTTCGGACGTTCGACGGGGCCGCGGCGCTTCTGGACGCCCTGCCCGCGGCGCGATGGACCATCGCCACGAGCGGCCGCCGATCCACGGCCACCGCCCGACTTCAAACCTCGGGACTGCCCGTCCCCGATACGCTCGTGACGGCCGACGACGTGGCGCAGGGCAAGCCCGCCCCCGACCCGTACCGGCTGGCGGCCGACCGCCTGGAGATGCCCCCTGATCAGTGCGTCGTGTTCGAGGACGCCCCGGCCGGCGTGGAGGCCGCTCGGCGCGCCGGGGCCGCCGTCGTTGGCATCGCGTCGCACAGCGCCCCCGACGCCCTCCGCGACGCGACCGTCGTTCTCAACCGCCTCTCCGACGTCCAGATCACGGATGGCTCTGCGGCCCCCCTTCGCGTAACGTGGTCCGCTGCGGCGCTGGACTGACGCACCTACCCGCCGCCCGCGTGGCGAGAAACGAGGCGGCGCGGCGCTCGGACCAATACTCGTCGCGTCGGCACGATACGAAGCCCACGTGCCCACCCCTCTCGGGCACCTCCAGTACCAGCGCGTCGTGGGCTCGTGCAATGGCCCAGGGGTAGCAGGGCGCCGGAAGAAACGGATCGTTGGCGGCATTGAGCAGGAGCGTCGGCACGGCGATGTCCGCCAGCAGGGGCTTGCTACTGGCCCGCCGGTAGTACGTGTCGGCCGTGCGGAAGCCATTGAGCGGCGCCGTGTATGCATCGTCAAAGTCGCGCAGCGTGCGAACGTGGCGGAGGGCATCGGTCTGCACCACATCGGGGTGCTGCGTGGCCTTCGCCTGGATTTTCTCGCGGAGCGAACGGAGGAAATACGTCGTGTAGTGCCGGTTTGTCCAGTGGGCAATTTGGTGCGAGGCCGCCGCCAGGTCCACCGGCACCGAGATCGCAACGGCCCCTCGCACCTGATCGGCGAGCGCCGGACCGCCCTCCCCCAGGTACTTGAGCGTCAGGTTTCCGCCGAGGCTGAATCCAACCAGCGATACGTCGCCCTCGTATCGAGCCCGGACGTGCTGCACCACCGCGGCCAGGTCCTCGGTCTTTCCGCTGTGGTAGGTGGTAGGATGCCGGTTCATTGCACCGCCACAGCCGCGCAGGTTCCAGGCGCAGACCCGCCACCCGCGACGCACGAGCGCCCGGGCCATCCCGCGCATGTACTGCCGGTTGACGCTGCCCTCCAGCCCATGGGTGAGCACAGCCACGCGGCTCTCCTCCGTCTCCCTCCGCGACTGCGGAGCGGCCCAGTGGAGGTCCAAAAAGTCCCCATCCGGCGTGTCGATCCGCTCGCGGTGGTCGTAGTCGAAGTCGACCCGACGGATGAGCGAGGCCACGAGGGTTTGCACGTGGCCCCCGGACAAGAGCGGGGGCGGGGTGTAGGTGGACTCAATGACGGGCATGGCGGACGAATCCTTAAGAAACCGATCGGACGGCGCAAAACAACGAGATCGGGGGCACACCTTCAGGGTCGAAGGACGATGGCGCCAAACATGCGCCCCGTGGGGCCATCCGATCCGCGGTGGGAAAAGAAGGTGTCGTTTTCCTGCAGGGTGCAGTGGCCGGACGCCTCGATGTGCGCGTCCGCGAGGCCGGCGGCCCGGAGCTGGCGGCGGAGCGCCGCCTTTAGGTCGACGTGCGGCTTGTCCCCCTCGGCCCGGCGGTGCACAACGGCTGCGTCGAAGCGCGCCGCCACCTCCGGCCCCACCTCAAACGCCGCCCGCGACAGGCACGGGCCGATGTACGCGCGGATGGCATCGGGGGACGCCCCGTGCGCCGTCATCGCCCGCACCGTGCGGGCCGCAATGCCGGCGACGGCCCCACGCCAGCCGGCGTGGCACGCCCCCACAACACCCGCCGCCGAATCGGCCAGCAGGACCGGAGCGCAGTCGGCCGTGGCGATGGCGAGCAGGAGGCGGGGCGTCGTGGTCACCAGCCCGTCGCAGAACGGTTCATGGCGCGGCGCCTCCACGGGGCGAACGGTGGCCCCGTGCACCTGCCCGGCCGTCACGAGCCAGGCCGGGTCCGTGTCCAGGGCCGCGCAGAAACGGCGGCGGTTTTCCTCCACGCTCGCCGGATCATCACCAACGTGGCGCCCCAGGTTGAGCGTGTCGTAGGGCCGGCCGCTCACGCCCCCGCGGCGCATGCTGATGCCGACGGTCACCGTGGGCAGGTCGGAGAAGATGGTGGGGCGCAGGACGGGGGCGCGGGACGAGACGGGGGACGGCGGCATGAAACGTGTGGCGCGTGGGGGGACTTGCTCGGAGGAATGCAGGGGCCTGGAGAGCGCTTCCTGGTGAGAACTCCCTGGACGGGGCTCCCTGGTGAGGGATCAACCGTGCACAGGCGAACGCCCGGAACGGCCGCCCGTTCACTCTTTTGTGACTGGGTAGATGTTGTCTTCCCCCGTCCTCGTTGTTCCCCCGCCGGCTCCGTTGTCCCATGATGCTTCGCCTCCTGTCTTTCCCGTCCCTCCCCCCGGCGGCCCTGCTCCTGAGCGGGCTTTTGCTGTGCCTCCTCTCGTTTGGGTCCCCCCCAGCGGCCGCCCAGTCCGAGAACGTGACCACCGTCGAGGGCCCCAACGACGGGGAGAACACGACCCTCACAGCGCAGCCGCATTCGCTGGCCGACGGCCTCTCGGCGCGGGCGATCGGGATCTCCGCCCCCGATACCACCCGGTGGGGCCTGCGCCTCATCGGGGCCGACGACGCCGAGTCCATCGAGTTCCGGCAGGCCGGGGATCCCCTTCCCATCACCCGGATCGATCGTCCCGGGGAGGACGACGCCGGCCCCACCTCGGTCTACGTCGATCAGGAGACGTTCCTTCTTATGGCCGAAACGTCGACGATCGCCCTCCGGGTCGGCACGGCACGCGTCGAGCTGCCGGAGGCGCTCCGTCGGGAAATGAAACAGATCTTCGAGACGGTGACGGACGAGTAGGGGGGGCGGTTTGGAAACAGGCGCGTGCGGGCACAGGTCCGCCTCAACGGTGCATCCGAGGGATGATTCCAGAGGGTTTGAGTCCCCAGCCGGAATCCGTCCGCCAGCCCCCGCACGGCCGTCCGCACGGTGATCGACGGTGTCGGATGGCCAGGGTCCCTGAAGGAAACAGCCCCAGAAGACCCCGCCCCAAAGGGATCCCACATTCCCGGCCACGGTAAGACCGGCGCATCTCATTCGCTTCCGGGTCGACTTCACCAGGCGCATGCCCGAAGGCATCCTCCTCGACATCGCAACCGTCATCCTGCTGGGCATTGGCGCCCAATGGGTGGCCTGGCGGTTTCGGCTTCCGTCGATCCTGCTTCTTCTGCTCGTCGGCTTCCTTGCCGGGCCCGTCTTCGGCCTGCTCGACCCGCAGGCCCTGCAGGGCGACTGGCTGTTTGCCTTTGTGTCGCTGTCGATCGGCATTATTCTGTTTGAGGGCGGGCTGAGCCTGCGCCTCTCCGAGTTGCGCGAAGTGGGAACGGTGGTGCTCAGCCTCATTACGCTCGGGGTGGTTATTACGTGGGGCGGGGCTGGGCTCGGGGCGTATTATGTACTCGGCTTTAACGTCCCCCTCTCGGTCCTCATCGGGGCCATTCTAACAGTGACCGGGCCCACGGTCATCGTGCCTCTCCTGCGGCACGTCCGCCCCAAGGGACGCGTGAACACCATCGCCAAGTGGGAAGGCATCACGATCGATCCAGTCGGGGCCATCCTGTCGGTGCTCGTGCTGGAGACCCTGATCTTGCTGAACGATCCGGCCCGGACCGGCGCCTCGGCCGCCATCGAGCACGTGGCGATTGGCATCGGGCTGGAGATTTTTGTGGCCCTGGGCATCAGCGTGGCCGCGACCGTCGTCCTGCTTTTTATTCTTCGGTGGCGGCTGGTCCCCGACTTTCTGCGCAACCCGGTCACGCTGATGATTGTAATCGTGGCCTTCTCGATCTCGAATGTGCTTCAGCACGAATCCGGGCTGCTCGCCACCACCCTCATGGGCATTGCACTGGCCAATCAGCCCTACGCCTCGGTCCAGCGCATCATTGAGTTCAAGGAAAACCTGCAGGTGTTGCTCATTGGGTCGCTTTTTGTGCTGCTGAGCGCCCGCCTGGAACTGAGTGCCCTGGACTACCTCGACCTGGACGTCCTTCTCTTTCTCGGCATCCTGATCGTTCTGGTGCGCCCCCTTGCCGTTTGGGCCTCCGCGTTCGGCACAACCTTAAAGTGGGAGGAGAAGGCCTTTCTCTCGTGGCTTGCGCCGCGAGGGGTGGTGGCGGCGGCCGTGGCCTCGCTCTTTGCCTACCAGCTGCGGTCCATCTACCCCCAACAGGTGGACGGGATGGTGCCTGTGGTCTTCGCCGTTATCGTGGGAACGGTGGGGATCTATGGGCTCACGGCGGCGCCGGTGGCCCGCTGGCTTGGGCTGGCCGACCCGAACCCGGACGGGGTCCTGTTTCTGGGGGCCGGCGCGTGGGTGCGCTCCATTGCGGGCGTCGTGCAGCGCCTGGGGCCGTCGGTCATGCTCGTCGACAACAACCCCAACCTGGTCGAGACGGCCCGCCAGGAGGGGCTCCCCGCCCACAGGGCCAACGCCCTCTCCGACACGGTGCTCGACGAGGTGGACCTCAGCGGCGTGGGGCGGCTCCTCATCACGATCCCCAACGACGAGGTGGCCTCGCTGGCCGCCCTGCACTTCTCAGAGGTGTTCGACTCAAATGACATCTACCAGCTCGCCGCCCAACCCGATAGTCGCCACGGCGGCGAGGGCGCCATGCCGAAACACCTTCGCGGGCGCCCCCTCTTCGGCACGGAGACCAATTACCAGTCCCTGAAGGAGCATGTGGAACGAGGGGATGAGGTGAAGATCCTCCGCCTGGCAGAAGGGTTTTCCGAGGAGGAGCGGCAGGAATACTACACGTACGAGGACCTGTCGACTCAGTACAACGAGTATACCATCATTCCGCTCTTCATTCTCGCGGACGACGGTTCGTTGGGGGTCGTGTCCGAACTGAACCAGTTCCGCCTCCGGCCGGACGACCGGCTCGTAGCCCTCGTCGGCACCGGCCCCGACGTGCGCACGTCGGGGCCGGAGGGGCCCACGAACACCCGATCGCCGAAGGGGGATGTGGTGTTTGAAATGGAGGACCCCCAGGAGGAGACGGACGACTGACGCACACCCGGCGTGCGCCGCGTCCCATCGCCCCCGTCAAGGCGACTCTATGTGGAGATTCCCCCATGCCGAGGGGTCCATTCGTCGTGGCATTGTTCCCCCATGTGTGGCCTGGTTCGCCCCATATGGGATGCGCTCCGCTTCTCCCCACCAGAAGAAACAAGCCCCCATGCTTGTGTGGGTGTACGGGAGTATTTATACGGGCATATGGAGCGCACCCGGAGTTTGAACATACGCTTTTGGGATCAGACCTCTAGTTGCAATTTCCATCAACAGCCCCTATCTGGTTTCCCTGGCGAGGCCAAAAATCTTGCCTCCCCCTTCCCGCCCCCTGACGGAGGACGTGCTTTTGCAGACCATCGGCTTCCCAAAAATACCGCCCCGTGTTGGGCTCTCGTGCGGGATTGCCGTGGCGTTTTTGCTGATCCTGGGTCTCCAACAGGCAAGCGGCCAGGAGCGGGCGGGAGCGCCGGCCCAGTTCGCAGAGTCGCAGTGGCGGGCCGCCGAGGGTGAGCTTCCGTCGAACGACGTTCGCGAGATCGTCCAAACCGACGACGGGTACCTGTGGCTCGGCACGATGGGCGGGCTTGCCCGCTTCGATGGGGCGGCGTTCACGGAGACGCGCCTGACGCGGCTGGAGGCCAGGGGCCGCGCAAACGACCGAATTTTGGACCTTCAGGCCCATGACGACGGCCTTCTGGTGCTCTATCAATCGCACGACCTCGTCCACTACCGACGCGAGGGCCCGAGACAGGTTGCAGACAGCGTGTGGGCCTACCAGGTGGACTCCGACGGACAGGTTTGGCTCGGCTCGGGACGCGACGTGTCGGTGTACCACGCCGACGGGACCGTCGACCGGGTCACCACCGCCGGGGCACCGGTGCGGGCGCTGCACCGGACCGGCGACGGCACCCTCTGGATTGGATGACCTGCTCATTGCCGAAGTCCCGGCCATGCGTACCTGGCTTCAGGACAAAACCATGGCGGAAAGCCGGCTGAGGAAGACCTCCTGGTTCAAGCCCTTTGACATTTCGGGCGGCATGCGGTTGGCGGCCTTGAGGATGGCAATG
>JAWOAQ010000210.1:0-8806 GCA_046498495.1 Salinibacter sp.
GGAGGCGACGTATTTGTTCATTTTTCAGCCATTCAGGAAGACGGATTCAAAACGCTCATCGAGGGTGAGCGGGGGCCGTCGTAGCCGCTGTCGAGGTCGGCGGCCAGGTCCTCGGCGTACAGCTTTTGGCCGTTGGTGGCGCCGAAGACGGTGAAGAGGGCATCGAGGTCGTCCGCGCTCACGGTCTGGTCGAGGGCCACGCCCACCGACCCGTCGTCGTAGTAGCGGAGGTTGATTTCGTGCGCCTCGGCTCGCTCGCGGACCTGGGCCTGTGTCATCCCCGCAAGGTCCACACGCAGGGTATCGAAGAAGGCGTCGTGACGGAGCGTGTGGCCGGTGCGGCGCAGGCCCTTGGCCAGGGTCTTTGTGAGGTCGTGGACCCGCGTAGCGATGGTGCGCAGCCCCTCCGGGCCGTGGTACACGGCGTACATGGAGGCCATCACGGCCAGAAGCACCTGCGCGGTGCAAATGTTGGAGGTGGCGCGCCCGCGGCGAATGTGCTGCTCGCGGGTCTGCAACGCCATGCGGAGCGCCATCTCGCCGTCCGCGTCCTTCGTGACGCCGATCATGCGGCCCGGCACCTGGCGCTGAAAGCGCTCGCGGGTGGCGAAGTAGGCGGCGTGCGGCCCGCCGTAGCCCATTGGCACGCCGAAGCGCTGGGTGGAGCCGAGGACCACGTCCGCGCCCCACGCGCCCGGCGCCTCCAGGAGCGTAAGGCTCAGCAGGTCGGCGGCCACGGCCACGTACGCGTCGGCGTCGTGGGCCCGCTCGGCGACGGTGCTGTAGTCGCGGACGGCGCCGTCGGTGGTGGGGTACTGCAGGAGGCAGCCGAACGTGTCGTCGCCAAAGACGAAGTTCTCGGGGGCCTCCACGATCACGTTCACGCCAATCGGCTCGGCGCGGCCCTTCACCACCTCAATCGTTTGTGGGTGGCAGTCCTCGGACACGAAGAAGGTGGAGGCATCGCTCCGGCGATCGACCCGCTCCAGCATCATCATGGCCTCCGCGGCGGCCGTGGCCTCATCCAGCAGCGAGGCGTTGGCGATCTCCATCCCCGTCAGGTCGATCGTCATGTCCTGGAAGTTGAGGAGCGCCTCCAGCCGCCCCTGCGCGATCTCGGCCTGGTAGGGCGTGTACTGCGTGTACCAGGCGGGATTCTCCAGGATGTTGCGCTGGATCACCGGCGGCGTATGGGTGCCATGGTAGCCCATCCCGATAAAGGACCGCCATGTGTCGTTCTGTTCACCGGCGTCCTGCGCCGCGTCGAGTACCTGCTGCTCCGTGAGGGCCGGGGGCAGGTCGAGCGGTTCATTGGTGCGGATGTCGTCGGGGATGGTTGCGTCGACGAGGGCATCGAGCGAGTCGACCCCGAGCGAATCGAGCATGTCCGCCACGTCGTCCGCGTCGGGGCCGATGTGACGGTCGTCGAAGGCGTCGGTGAAGGAAAGGTCGATGGGCATGTGGTGGAAAGAAACGTTGGATCAGGGAAAAAGCACCAGAGCACGTACATCCTATGCTGCGTGGGCGCGCGATGTTGTCCGGGATTGCTGAAAAGCCTGCAACAGACGAACCGCAAAGCAGAAATGGAGCGGATCGTTAGCAGATCGATCCGTCGTTCTCGATGTAGCAGGCGTCAGACTGAAATCGATTCCAGTCCGACATCAGCGCTCGCAGGGTGTCGAGCGTCTCCTGCAGGGCGGCGGCGCCCGTGATCACGTCGCCGTCGGTGCAGAGCGCGGTCAGCTCGGGCACGTCGTCCGGCGGATCGGCCGCGACAGTCTCGGTCTCGTAGGCGATCACCATCTCGTCGAGGGCCGCCTCGAGTTCGTCGGCCCGCGGGTCGTCGGGGCGGCGGTAGAGCGTAACCATCGGATGGAGAGGAATGAATGAGATGAATGATCGTAAAACGCAGACTCCAATCGGCTGGTCCCGGTGCGGGATCGTGAACGTTTGATCTGTCTCTTGACGCGGCTCGGACGGCGGGCTTATCCTGTATGCGTCACATCTTCTTTCCATTTTGTCACATCTTATGGATTCGGATCGGCTTACACTTTCGCGTGAAGAGATGCGATCGCTGGGCTACCGCGTGGTGGATCTTCTGGTCGATCATTTTGCAGACGAGGAGGACGCCTCCATCGGGCGGTCGCCGGGGCGTGAGGAGTTGGAACAACGGCTCCGGGAGGACCTCCCCGAGACGGGGCAGGACCCGCACGCGGTGCTCGATCAGGTGGAGGCGGACATCCTACCAAATACGATGCGGGTCGATCATCCCCGTTTCTTCGGGTTTGTGCCGGGTCCAAACAACTTTGTGAGCGTGCTGGCCGACGCGCTGGTGTCCGGCTTCAATGTCTTCTCGGGGACCTGGATCTCCGGTGCGGCGGCGGCACAGGTGGAGCTCGTGGTGGTCGACTGGCTGCGCCGGCTGTGCGGGTTGCCGGAGACGGCCGGAGGGTTGTTTACGAGCGGGGGCTCGATGGCGAACGTGACCGGACTGGCCGCCGCTCGCCACGCCGTGCTCGACGACGAGGTGGAGGGAGCCGTGGCGTACTGCTCCGACCAAACCCACACGTCGGTGGACCGGGCGCTCCGTCTTCTTGGCTTTGGCCCGGACCAGTTGCGTCGCCTGCCCCCCGACGCGCAGTACCGCCTGGACCCCGACGCCCTGGCGGAGGCCGTGCGGGCGGACCGCGCGGCGGGGCGCCAGCCCTTCTGCGTGATCGCCAACGCCGGAACCACCAACACCGGCGCCGTCGATCCCCTGCCGGCACTGGCCGACGTGGCCGAGCGGCACGACCTGTGGCTGCACGTGGACGGGGCCTACGGCGCCGCGGCGGTGATCTGTGAGCGTGGGCGAAAGCAGCTTGCCGGGCTCGACCGGGCCGACTCCCTCACGCTCGATCCCCACAAGTGGCTCTTCCAGCCGTTCGAGATCGGCGGCGTGCTCGTCCGGGAGCAAAAACACCTCCGGCGCGCCTTCCGAATCGAGGCCGAGTACCTGGAGGATGCGGTGGGGGAGCTCGACGAGGTCAACTACTCCGATTATGGCATCCAGCTCACCCGCAGCTTTCGGGCCCTCAAACTCTGGATGACGCTGAAGGTGTTTGGCCGACAGGGGGTGGCCCGGGCCGTGGCGCGCGGCTTCGAGCGCGCCGAGCAGGCGGAGCGACTCTTCCGCGAGCATCCCGACTGGAGGGTCGTGACCCCGGCCCAAATGGGCATTCTCTCCTTCCGGTACAGTCCGGAGGGAATGGCCCCCGCGACGGCCGATGCCCTGACCCGTCGCCTTCCGCAGGCCCTGAAAGAGGAGGGGACGGCCATGGTCACGAAGACGACGCTCGACGGGCGGCCCGTCCTCCGGCTGTGCCCCATCAACCCACGCACGACGGCCGAGGACGTGCGTCAAACGGTCGATGCGCTCGACCGTCTTGCAGACGCGAGTGAGCGTAGCCAGTAAACGCTGAGCACATCCTTCCCTCTCCATCTGCGCCAGAGTGCGGGGAGGAGAAAGAGCAAAAGCGCATCGTTTGAGGGAGCAGCCCTTCTAGTTTCACCAGAGCGAGTTGTGAAATCCACAACTCACCTCTCCCCACGCCTTTCTGGTGACCTGCCCCGTCCATGCCTTCCGTCCCGTCGGCCCTGCAACTTCTCCTCTTTACGACAGACCGCTCCTTTGCACAGGAGGCCGAGGCCGCAGGGGTCAATAGCGTCATTGTCGACTGGGAGCAGCACGGCAAAACACAGCGCCAGAACGGCTACGGAACCGAAATTAACACCGACACCCCGGCGGATGTAGCGCGCCTCGCCTCTGCTCTCTCGATCCCCGTCACGGTCCGCATTGACTCGGCCCGGCGCCGGTGGGATGAGGCGGTGGCCTGTGCCCTGGACCACGGGGCCCGGAGGCTGATGCTCCCCATGGCCCACACCGTGGCCGACGTGGACCGATTTCTGGCGGCCGTGAACGGACGCGCCGAAACCATTGTGCAGATTGAGACGCAGTCGCTCGTGGACCAGTGTGCCGATTTGCGACAGTTGCCGTGGGATCACGCGTACGTCGGACTCAATGATCTGATGATCTGCCGAAATGGGAACTGGCTCTGGGAGCCTTTTCTGGACGGCACGGCGGACCGGATCTTCGATCAGCTTCAGGGGCGCAGTGTGGGGATTGGAGGGGTCACCGTCGTTGGCGGAGGGGCTCCCATTCCCTTCGTTGCTCTCCTTCGCGAAATGGCCCGGCTGGGATGCCAGCTCAGCTTCCTGCGGCGGACCTTTAAACGCGAGATTGAGGATCGGCGCCTCGAACCGGAGCTCCGGGCCGTTCAGGCGGTCTGGCAGGCGGCGTGTCAGCGGGGGCCGGATTCGATTCAGCAGGACCATCGCCGCTTCCAGCAGTTGCTTCGTCGGCTTCGGCCCGTCGCGGCATCGGCCACCTCGTCCCGTCCAGCTGCCACCTCCGCATGAACGTTCTCCTGATGTACAGCACCCACGCGCCGAGCGCGGAGCACATCACGCGCCTGGAGAGCCGGCACGGTGGGGTCCGGGTATCGGTGGCGGACAGCGAGGCAGACGCCCGCGCCCAGGCGCAAACCGCAGACGTGATCTTTGGGCACCGGTACCTGCGCCAGTGCCTCCCCCAGGCCCGCCGCCTCCGCTGGGTGCAATCGACGGCCGGCGGGGTCGATCGGCTGCCCCTCGACGCGCTCGCCAAACAGGGCGTGATGCTCACGCGCATGACGGTGAGCGCGCCCGTCATCGCACGCCACGCCGTGACCCTCGCGTGGGCCGTGACCCGGCGCCTTCCGGAGGCCGTTGCCCGGCAGCGGGAGGGGCAGTGGGACGCCTCGTTCGATTGGCCCCCGCAGCCCCAGAGGGCCGCTGTGTTCGGGATGGGGGCGGTCGGGAAGGCCGTCGCCCAGTGCCTCCACGCCGATGGAATTACGGTGTACGGGGTCCGGCGCAGGTCGCAAGAAACGATGCCTGCGCCGTTCGCCCGCGTCTACGACCGAACCTCGTGGCGAGACGTGTTGCCTCACGTCGACTGGTGCATCCTGGCCCTCCCGCACACGGCCGGCACGCGGGGGCAGTTTGATCGAGAGGCGCTCTCCCGGCTTCCGGCGCACGCCGTTCTGGTCAACGTGGGACGAGGGGAGACGGTCATTACGAGCGACCTCGTCCAGGTGCTTGAGCAGGGGCACCTTAGCGGGGCTGCGCTGGATGTGATCTCGCCGTCGCCGACGGGGCCGGACGACCCGGTTTGGCACACCCCCCGGCTGCTACTCACGCCCTATGTGGCCGCACACTCCCGAGAGCGGCCGGCAGCCCTGGAGCGCTTCTGTGAGGCACAGCTCGCGCGATACCGGGCCGGAACCCCGCTGCAAAACCAGGTGCTGCTTCCGTCCCGGACCCCAAACGCGGAGGCCCCTTGATGCAGAACATCTTGACGCATGATGTTGCGGTGATCATCCCGCTCTACAACGGCGCCCGCTGGATTGGTCGCACGCTGGCCTCGGTGCAGGCACAAACGCAGCCCCCGCGGGAGGTGGTTGTGGTGGACGACGGCTCGGACGACCGGTCACGTGCTCTCGTGCAGGAGCGGCCCGGCGTAACACTTCTCCGCAACCCGACACAGGGCGCCAACGCGGCACGGCGTGTTGGGTACGAGCACACCACGGCCCCGCTCGTGGCTTTTCTTGATCAGGACGACGCGTGGCACCCGGAGCATCTCCGCACGCTTTGTGACGTTCTCCGCCGGCACCCCGAGGCCCCGGCCGCCGTGGCGGACGTGCACCATTTTGAGCACGATCGGCACCTCTCGTTTCCGGCGTCGAGAAAAAAGGCCGGACCGGTGGATCCGTGGAAGCACTTTCCGTACGGATCGATCGCGACCCCGTCGGCTGTGCTTCTGCGGCGGACGGCCCTCGAAGGGATGGGGGGCTGGCCGACGCGGTTCGTTGGCGTGGCCGATCACTATACCTGGCTTCGCCTTTCCACGGCCCATGCTCTGCAAACATCGGGTCGCACGACGGTCGGCTACCGACAGCACAGCACGTCCCACAGCGCCACCCTGCGGGCCCGGAACGGACGCTCATACCTACAGTCCCTGAGCGAGGCGAGCGCGGACGCGTTGGCGCACCGCATCGCACGAGGGGCGGAGGACACCGCCGCCCTGCGACAACGACAGGCGCTTCTCGTTCCGATGCAGGATCTCATTGAGGCCATCGACGCGTCGGACTGGGACCGCCTGCGAGCGGCGGCGCAGGCCTTGGAGCACATGCTAGAGGAGGCGCCCCCTGTGTTTCGAGGCACGGTGTGTCGTCAGTTGCTCTGGTTCCTGAAGCCGGCCGTCGTCTCCAATCCGTCGGTTCGACGCGTCACCCTGCGGGCCCTGTACGTGCACTGGCCCGAGTCTGCGCCCCGTCTCGGTCGGGCCGTGCGGGCCGCGGCGGAGGAGGCGTGGCCGTGGGATGTCTTCCTTCGGGCGAGCACAGACTGGAGACATGGACACTGGTGGACCGCCGGACGGGTGCTCGTGTCGCGGGTCCGGCGCCACCTGCACGTCCGCCGGTTGTTTTCCTGAACGGCTGGGCAGTCGCGCGGAGCGCTGTCGGTCGGGTCGCAGGATGGGGGCGGCGCCGAACGGATCGCGTACGGGAGGGGAACGGTTCGGGCAGCGGACAATTTGCTGCTCGGGTTCACTCGCCGGTACTGACCGTCGCTGACCCGCCCCCGCCGGCAGTGCCCGCTCCTCAGTCCGTCGTATTCGTCCCGTCCATGCCGATGGATCGCTCGCGCCTCGTAGAACAACTCGCCGATCTGGTTCGCATCGACTCCACCAACCCCGAGCTCGTTACGGACGGCGCTGGCGAGGGGGAGAGCGCCGCGTACGTTGCCGAGGCGATGCGGGACCTGGGCCTTGAGGTGGACATGTGGGAGCCGTCGCCCGGTCGGCCCAACGTGGTGGGCGTCTGGCCGGGGACGGGGGGCGGTCGGTCGCTCCTCCTCAATGCCCACACCGACACCGTGGGCGTGGAGGGCATGGAGGCTCCGTTCACGCCCCGCATTGAGAATGGGCGGATGTACGGACGAGGCACCCAAGACATGAAGGGCAGCCTGGCTGCCCAACTTGCGGCGATCCGGACGTTGCGGACCGCCGGCGCCGAACTGGCGGGCGATGTAATTGTGGCGGCTGTGATCGATGAGGAGTATGCGAGCCGGGGGACGGAGGCAGTGGTGGAGCGATACGACGCCGATGGGGCCATCGTCACGGAGCCGACCGATCTGGAACTCGCCCTCGCGCACAAGGGGTTTGTCTGGATCGACATAACCACGCGGGGGCGCGCCGCCCACGGCAGCCGGCCGGACGAGGGTGTGGACGCGAATATGCACATGGGGCGCGTGCTGGCCCGGCTCGACGACCTGGAAACCCAACTCCGCGGCCGGGACGGGCACGCGCTCGTCGGCGCGCCCTCGCTGCACGTCGCTCAGATCGAAGGGGGCACGGCGTCGAGCGTGTACGCCGCCCGGTGCGCGCTGCGGGTGGAGCGGCGGACGGTTCCGGGTGAGACGGCCGAGCAGGTGCGGAACGAGATCCAGTCGATTCTGGATGATCTGTCGACGGACGATCCAGCATTTGAGGCGACCTGCGAGGTGGCGTTTGCACGCCAGCCGTTTGAGGCGGCCCCGGACGGGGCCGTGGCCCGTACGGTGCGGGCCGCGGGGAGCGACGTGCTCGGCCACACGCCGCCGGAGGCCGGGCAGACGTTCTGGACGGACGCGGCCCTCCACCAGGCGGCCGGTACGGACACGGTTGTGCTCGGGCCCGTGGGCGGGGGCCTGCACACAACGGAGGAGTGGGTGGACCTTGACTCCGTCGTGCAGCTGGCGGAGATTCTCGCCCGAACCGCCCGCCGGTACTGTACCTGAGAACAGGCGGCACCTGCGTCGCTGTCGTCCGTTGGGTCGACCCGCGACCGACGCCGATCCGTTTCAAGCCTTCACTCCCTGGTTTATGTCCGACCGCCTTACGTCTCGCCAGCGCGCGCATCTTCGCTCCCTCGCACACGGCCAGGACCCGCTGGTCCACATCGGCAAGGAAGGCCTGACCGACGCCGTTGAGCAATCTGTCGAAGAGGCCTTCAACACGCGAGAGCTGGTCACCATCCGGGTGCTCGACAACGCGCCGCGTGAGGTCCGCGACATTGCGGAGGACGTGGCGGGCACACTCGACGACGTGCAGGTGGTGCGCACGATTGGCGGCACGGCGCTCCTCTACCGGCCCCATCCCGAGGAGCCGGAGATCACCCTCCCGGAGGCCGGCGGAGACTGAAGGAGCGCATCACTCTGCGTCGGCGATCCGAGTCGACCAGTAGCGTTTCAGTCCCAGCGCCGCCATCCAACTCGGATTGGCCAATTCGTAGAGGGTCCACGTCTCGTCGTCGACGCCGGCGTCGCGAGCGAGGCCGCGCATCCAGTCCGTCGCGGCGTCGCGGAGGGCCTTCGGGTCGTCGGCGTGGTTGGGGAGCGTCGTCCGGGTCCAGTCGTCCGCGGCGTCTACGACCTGTTCGAGGCGGTCGAGGTGGGTCGGCACATCGTCGTAGAGCCCGAAGTGCGTCGGCGCGAGATGGGTGATGCCGTGCTGGTCGACGGCCGTGCGGAGGACGCGGAGGCTCTCTCGCCAGGCGTCCAGATCGATCTCGGGCGGGGCGAGGGGCAGCTCCACATACGATGCGCCCGGCAGCCGCACCCCTATTTTTCAAAATTATAAGCTAAATATTTATTTGGAAAGCAAATACATAGTTTTAACCTTATA